>CAYUUN010000001.1:0-116097 GCA_964447895.1 uncultured Bacteroides sp.
CATCTTCTGCGCCCCCGAGCAGATCAAAGACGAGTTCCTCAAGGTGATGGACATCATCTTCTTCATCTTCAAGGCTCTGAAATTCGAGAACTTCGAGGCACAGATTTCGCTCCGCGACCCAGCCAACAAAGAAAAATACATAGGTAGCGACGAAAACTGGCACCTGGCCGAGCAGGCCATCATCGATGCCTGCAAGGAGAAGGGCCTGAACGCACGCCAGGAGCTGGGCGAAGCCGCTTTCTACGGTCCCAAACTCGACTTTATGGTGAAGGATGCCATAGGCCGCCGCTGGCAGCTGGGCACTATCCAGGTAGACTACAACCTGCCCGAACGCTTCCAGCTCGAATACACCGGCGCCGACAACCAGAAGCATCGTCCCGTGATGATTCACCGCGCGCCCTTCGGTTCAATGGAGCGTTTCGTGGCCGTGCTTCTCGAGCACACCGCAGGCCATCTGCCCCTGTGGCTCGCCCCCGAGCAGGTTGCCATTCTGCCCATCAGCGAGAAGTTCAACGACTATGCCCGCGAGGTGGCCCGCACCCTTGAGGAGGCCGACATCCGCTGCACCGTCGACGACCGCAACGAAAAAATCGGCCGCAAGATACGCGACAATCAGATGCGCCGCATGCCCTATATGCTCATCGTGGGCGAAAAAGAACAGGAAAATGGCGAAGTATCTGTAAGAAAATCGGGCGAAGGCGACCTTGGTTCGATGAAAATCGCTACCTTTGCAGAAAATTTGACTCGCGAAGTCGAAGAAATGACAAAATATTAAAACCCCTGAATGGAGAAAAAACCTTTCCGCCCCGCCCCGCGCCCCATGGCGCCCAAGCGTCCCGCCAATGCAACTAACGCTCCGCGAGGTCCCCGACGTCCGCCCGAACGCAACGCCTATCCCAACAATATCAACGAGTTCATCAGGGCTCGCGAGGTGCGACTGGTGGGCGACAACGTCACCCCCGGCATTTATTCCATCCAGGAGGCGCAGAAGATTGCCGACGAGCTCGAGCTCGACCTCGTCGAAATCTCCTCGCAGGTAGAACCGCCCGTGTGCAAGGTGCTCGACTATCAGAAGTACCTCTATCAGCAGAAGAAGAAGGCCAAGGAAATCAAAGCCAAGGCCACGAAGGTGGTAGTTAAGGAAATACGATTCGGCCCCCAGACAGACGACCACGACTACAACTTCAAGCTCAAGCACGCCATCGGCTTCCTGCAGGAAGGCGCCAAGGTAAAGGCCTACGTGTTCTTCAAGGGCCGTTCCATTCTCTTCAAGGAACAGGGTGAAGTGCTTCTCCTGAGATTCGCCAACGACCTCGAAGACTACGGCAAGGTAGAGCAGATGCCACAGCTCGAAGGCAAGCGCATGATCATAATGCTCACGCCCAAGAAAAAATAAAAAGAAAAAAATGGTCTCGCGACCGCGAGTCGGCCGCACAGCATCATACATGAATTAACTATATAAAGTAACAGAAATGCCCAAGATGAAAACTAACTCCGGTGCCAAAAAGAGGTTCGCCCTTACCGGATCAGGAAAAATCAAACGTAAACACGCTTTCAAGAGCCACATCTTGACCAAAAAGACCAAGAAACAGAAGCGCAACCTCACCCACTTCGGTCTCATCAACCGCGTGGACGAAAGCAACGTTAAGGAGCTGCTCGGCCTGAAGTAAGTGCCGTAGCCACACCATCAAGTAATTCGTGATTTTTTAATTCTTTCTATCAACCGAGTGTACGGCACAAAAGAGCAATCAACAGCCGCCGACGCTCAAAATCATTAAAGAAACATGCCAAGATCAGTAAACCACGTCGCTTCGCGTGCACGTCGTAAAAAAGTCCTCAAACTCACCCGCGGCTACTTCGGTTGCCGCCGCAATGTGTGGACCGTAGCTAAAAACACCTGGGAAAAGGGTCTTACCTACGCCTACCGCGACCGCAAGGACAAGAAGCGCAACTTCCGCGCCCTCTGGATCCAGCGTATCAATGCCGCTGCCCGCCTCGAAGACCTGAGCTACTCCAAGCTCATGGGCCTCATCCACAAGGCCGGTATCGAAATCAACCGCAAGGTCCTGGCCGATCTCGCCCTCAACAACCCCGCCGCTTTCAAGGCCATCGTTGACAAGGTGAAGAACGCCTGATAGGCTGCATCTCAGCGACAAGACACAGGAGGACACTTCCGCTAATCCGGAGGTGCCCTCTTTGTTTTTAGCCTTATTTGTGCTATATTTGCACTCAAGAAATCAATCAAAAATCTATATGTCATGAAACGTTTATTTGCATTGCTGCCCGCAATGGCGGCACTGAGCGCAGTGGCGCAGGTGGCCCCGGCCATCCCCCGCGATGAAAAAATCGAGGAGATGGTGCAGGCGACGCTCGCCCGAATGACGCTCGAAGAAAAAATCGGGCAGATGACGGAGCTCACTCTCGATGTGTGCGGCTCTTTCGACGATAAGGGAAACTTTGTGGTCGACCCCGCGAGGCTCGATGAAATCATCGGAAAGTACAAGGTGGGCTCCATTCTCAACGCTCCCGGAACGCGGGCACAGACTGTGGATCAGTGGCAGGATATAATCGGACCCATCCAGGAGAAGAGCATGGAGGTGAAGGGTATTCCCTGTGTATATGGTGTGGATCAGAACCACGGAACCACGTACACCGCCGGCGGCACGCTCTTCCCGCAGAATATCAACCTGGCGGCGACGTTCGACCCCGGGCTGGCTCGCCGCGCCGGCGAAATCACTGCCTATGAAACCCGCGCGTGTGCTATCCCCTGGACATATTCGCCCACGCTCGACCTGGGCCGCGACCCACGGTGGCCACGCATGTGGGAAAACTTCGGCGAAGACCCGCTCATGAACGCCACCATGGGCGCGGCCATGGTGCGCGGCTTTCAGGGCGACGACCCCAACCACATAGGCCCGGACAACATTGCCGCCTGTCTCAAGCACTACATGGGCTACGGCGTGCCTTTCAGCGGCAAGGACCGCACGCCGGCAATAATCTCGGCTTCCGACCTGCGGGAGAAACATTTCGCGCCCTATCTCGAGGCTGCGCGCGCCGGCGCTCTAAGCGTGATGGTGAACAGTGCCAGCGTCAACGGCACGCCCGTGCACGCCAGCCACGAGCTGCTCACCGAGTGGCTCAAGGATGGCCTCAACTGGGACGGCGTGATTGTGACCGACTGGGCCGACATCAACAATCTTTACACCCGCGAGCGCATTGCCCGCGACAAAAAAGACGCTATCCGCATAGCTATCAACGCGGGCATCGATATGGCCATGGAACCGTATAGCCTCGACTACTGCGACCTGCTCAAGGAACTGGTGGAGGAAGGGGCTGTGCCCATGAGCCGAATCGACGATGCCACGGCGCGCGTGCTGCGCATGAAATACCGTCTGGGCCTGTTCGACAAACCCATGACCGGGGGCCTGAAGGACTATCCCGAATTTGCTTCGGCGGCACACGCCGAGGCTGCCCTGCGCTCCGCCGAGGAGTCGATGGTGCTGTTGAAGAACGTGGACGGCACTCTGCCCATTGCCAAAGGCAAGAAGATACTCGTGGCCGGACCGAACGCCGACACCATGCGCAGCCTCGACGGCGGCTGGAGCTACAGCTGGCAGGGACACATCGCCGATGAATTTGCCGGCGAATACAACACTATACTCGAAGCCATGCAGAACAAGTTCGGCAAGGACAACGTGGTGTATGAGCCCGGGGTGGTCTACGACGACCATGGCAACTGGCAGCAGGAAGATGCCCGCGATATTGCCAAGGCCGTGGAGGCTGCCGCCGGAGTGGACGTGATAGTGGCCTGCATCGGCGAGAATTCCTATTGCGAGACGCCCGGCAATCTCTCGGATATCACTCTGTCGCGTAATCAGTTGGAGCTGGTGCGCCGCCTGGAGGCCACCGGCAAACCTGTGGTGCTGGTGCTCAACGAAGGTCGCCCGCGCCTCATTGCCGAGGTGGTGCCCGATGCCAAAGCGGTGGTCGATATCATGCTGCCCGGCAATTATGGAGGCGATGCGCTGGCCAATCTGCTGGCCGGCGACGCCAATTTCAGCGGCAAGCTGCCATTTACCTATCCCAAGGAAATCAATTCGCTCATTACCTACGACTACAAGGTGAGCGAGGAGGTGGAGAAGATGGAGGGCAACTACGACTATGATGCTGTGGTGGCCGTGCAATGGGCTTTCGGCTATGGCCAGAGCTACACCACCTTCGAGTATTCCAATCTTCGCGTGGACAAGGCGCAGTTCGGTCCGGAGGACACCATCACGGTGAGTGTGGATGTGACCAACACAGGCCAACGCGCAGGCAAGGAGAGTGTGCTCCTTTTCAGCTCCGACAAGGTGGCCAGCGTGGTGCCCGACGGCCGTCGCCTGCGTGCCTATGAGAAGATCGACCTCAAGCCGGGCGAAACCAAGACCGTGACATTCACGCTCCCTGCCTCCGAGCTGGCGTTTGTGGGTGCCGATGGCAAGTGGGTTCTCGAAGAAGGCGAGTTCCGCCTCCAGGCCGGCAATCAGGTGGCCGACATCACCTGCACGGCCACGAAGCGCTGGACCACCCAGAACCGATAAATCAGGATTATTACCACATGCGGGGATGGCTTCGGTCATCCCCGCGATATTTGTGAACAATACTTTGCCATGTATGTTTTAATAGTATAAAACAACTAAAAAACTGAATTATGGCAACAACAGACACCACAGCAAAAAAGAGCATCAAAGGCACCAAAACCGAGGTGTATCTCACAAGCTCCTATCTCGCAGAGGCACAGGCCTATGCCCGCTACACCTACTACGCCCAGCAGGCCGATAAGGAAATGTATTTTCCTATCGGTGAAGTATTCCGCGACACCGCCGCCAACGAGCTCCACCACGGCAAGGTTTTCCTTAAATTCCTGGAAGGCGGACAGGTGACGGCCACCATGACCGCCGACGCCGGTATCATCGGCACCACGGCAGAGAATCTGGCCATTGCCATCCGTGAGGAATACGTAGACGGCGAGGAGTACTACATCGAGGCTGCCAAGGTGGCCACTGAGGAAGGTTTCCCCGAAATAGCCGAGCACTTCACGGCCATCGCCAGCGTGGAGAAGCACCACAAGGAGCGCTTCGAGAAATACCTCAAGCAGGTGCAGGACGGCACCGTGTGGAAGCGCGACACCCCCATCACATGGAAGTGCCTCGTGTGCGGCTACGAGTTCGTAGGCACCGAACCCCCCATGACATGCCCCGGCTGCAGCCATCCCTATCAGCACTACATGGCCACCGACATAGACTAAACTTTTGATTTCCTATCTTGAAACGAAAGGGCGCATTCCTTGTGGAACGCGCCTTTCCCATATTCTGCCGCATGGTGAGGTAATGGTAACTATTCAGCCTGTCGGCTTTGCATATGGGAAAATCGCGCAAAGGCGCAAAGTTTTGTCGAGTCTCCGGCGCTCTTTAACCCCGATTTTCAGCTCTTTATATCATTCTATGCGCCTACTAAAGAACAAATATGCTGGAGCGCTCGGGAGAGCGGGCCTCCGGCCCTTTCATCAGATATGTGAGTCGTTCTTTCCCCTTTATGATATATGCCAGTGCCCCGTCGGGGTACTTTGCGCGATGTATGCTGCCCCTAAGCAAAGCCTTTTTGTTTCTTTTTTTTGTCTTTCTGTATCTTGTCGCGGTAAAAAACGCCAATGCGGATTTTGATATTCAAAACTTAATTCGTAATTTTGCAATATAATTATATTGTATATGAATATTGTGGCAAAAAAGACGTTGGTGGATTACTACCAAAAGCATCCGCAGGCCAAAGAAGCTCTCGAGGAATGGCATTCCAAAACCAGGCGAAGCCATTGGGCTAATTTTGCCGATGTTAAAGCTACATTCAATTCAGTAGACAGTGTAGGTAATCAACACTATGTCTTTAATATTAAGGGAAATGATTTCCGCTTAATCGTAGTAATTCAGTTCAGGCATGAATATGTCTATATCAGATTTATTGGAACGCATGCCGAGTACGATAAAATTAAAGATGTTTCACTACTTTAACAACACGGAATATGGAGACTGCAAAGACTAAAATTGAAAATGAGAGTCAATACAATTGGGCTATGAAGCGAATTGATGAGTTGCTTCCGATGGTGACTGATGAAACGCCTGACAGTGATCCCAACAGCATTGAACTCTATCTTCTTTCGGCTCTTGTGGAGGAATACGAAGATGCGAATTACCCGATAGGTACGCCTTCATTAATCGATATTTTGAAGCTCAGGATGTATGAGATGGGATTGTCGCAAGCAGCTCTGGCAAAGAAGATTGGTGTGAGCCCCTCGCGTATCTGCGATTTTCTGTCGGGGAAGAGCGAGCCCACTATACGGGTGGGCCGGAGAATCTCAAAGGAGCTGAATATCGACCCGGCCATAGTGCTCGGAGTGTGAACTGCGTGCGCGGCTGGCGCCGCTGTCCACCCCGGGGGGTAGGGCTGTGCCGCCTCGCTTGCTCGCCCCCTCGGACGGGGAAATCCGGCTCGCATGGCCCCGCTCGGGCTGCGCCCTCGGGGGCAGCTCGCCGGATTGATGGGGGTGGGGCTGCTGACCGCGGGGTGCGCTACGCTTACCCCACGGAAGCTTTAGCTCGGGACGCGCTCTCCGGCGCGTCGCCGGGGCGCTCGGCACGGGGGTGGACGGCCACGCGGCAGCCCCGGTGGGGGTATCCCATCCTCAATGGCTGGCAGGACAGCCCTTCCAGGGCTGTATCTATTGATATTGCTGCCCCCGGCGACCCGCCGGGGGTTAACCAAAGGACGGGCCTCCGGCCCTGCCATCAGATGTGCACCCCGTTCTCTTTCCTTTATGATAAAGGGCAAAGCCCTATCGGGATACTCTGCGCGAGTTTTCTCCTTACGACTTAGACATAGAGCTGAATAGGTACGAGAAAATAGAGTAGGTGATAAATATGTTGTAAAACATATTTTTTATAAACGATTGATTTTTGGTGGTTTGTTTTGTGAATTTTGCATTGATAACTATTAATTTAAATTTTTTAATGTGAAATTGCTTCTTTATTTGCGCAAAAATGACTAAATTTGAGGCAAATAAAAAGATGGGCTATGCCCGGCAAATATATGGAGCAGACATTTGTAATCTTAAAACCCTCTACGATCCGCCGCTTTCTGGTGGGCGACGTGCTTACTCGCTTTCAGCATAAAGGTCTTATTATCAGTGGCATCAAGATGATGCAGCTCGATGAGAAGATTCTGCGCGAACACTATGCCCACCTCGTGGACCGTCCCTTCTTCCCCTCGCTGGTGGAGTCGATGACAGCCACTCCCGTGATTGTGATGGTGCTGAAGGGCAAGGATGCAGTGGCTGTGGTGCGTGCCATGACCGGTGCTACAAACTCGCGCAATGCCGCCCCCGGCACTATCCGCGGCGATTTCGGCATGAGCGGTCAGGAAAACATCGTGCACGCTTCCGATTCGCCGGAAAATGCCGTGATTGAAATAAACCGTTTCTTCAAGCCCGAAGAAATTTTCGATTACGAGCCCTGTGCCCTCCGTCAACTCTATGCTCCCGATGAGCTCTAAAACGACTATGATGATTCTCTCTCAATACATTAAAAAATTCAGTGCGTCGCTGGTTGTGCTTCTTGCAGGAAGCGCGCTGGCCACTGCACAAAACTATCAGCTGCCCGGCCAGCACGCCCAGCGTCATGGCGACCTGCTCGCCAACCAGGGCAATACCGCCGCGCAGGTAGACAACACCAAGAAATATCTCGAAACCATCTTCAGCGAGGAGGAAGAGCCCGAGTTCGACATCTACACCGAAGGGTGGGAGAGTCAGCACGTCAACTGCTACGCCGGTATCGAGGTGCCTGAAACCGCCGAAATCGATGTGTCGAAATTTGCGATGCCCGTGCCCGGCTATCTCACGTCGCCCTATGGCTATCGCCGCCGTTTCCGCCGCATGCACAAGGGCGTGGATCTGAAAGTGAATATAGGCGACACGGTGTATGCCGCTTTCGATGGCCGCGTGCGCATCACCAACTTCGAGCGTCGCGGCTACGGCAACTACGTGGTGCTCCGCCACACCAACGACCTTGAGACCGTTTACGGCCATCTGTCGAAGTTCCTCGTTGAGCCCGACCAGTATGTGAAGGCCGGCCAGCCCATAGCGCTCGGTGGCAATACCGGCCGCTCCACCGGTCCCCACCTGCATTTTGAAACCCGCTACATGGGCTACGCCATCAACCCCAGCGCCATCTTCGACTTCGCCAACCAGACCACGCACACCGATGTGTATGTGTTCGACAAGCGCACATATCAGAATGCACGCAACTTCTCGCCCGAAGCAAATGAGGAGTACGCAAAGGTCTACCGCGCCAAGCATCCCTATGTGGCTCCTCCCAAGTCGGCAGGCTCGAAGAGCGGCAGCACGGGCAGCAAGACCTATGTGGTGCGCAAGGGCGACACCCTGGGCCGCATAGCGGCCAAGAACGGCACGAAGGTTGCCACAATCTGCAAGCTCAACGGCATTTCCTCGAAGAGCACATTGCGTCCCGGCCAGAAATTGCGCCTGCGCTGATTTCTTGCCCGAGGCATGAAACGCACGGTTTCTCCACTCCATGGAAACCGTGCGTTTTCATTTTCTCCGCAGTGAGAGAACCACTTGCGATTTCGCGTGTTATAATTTCATAAACTCACGCATTATGGAGAATCAGAAAAAAGAAAAAATCGTAATAATAGGCGCCGGTTTCGGTGGCCTCAATCTTGCAAAGCACCTCGACAAATCGAAATACGACATCGTGATAGTGGACCGCCGCAACTATCACAGTTTCCCGCCGCTGTTCTATCAGGTGGCCTCCAGCGGGCTGGAGCCCTCGAACATAGCATTTCCTGTGCGGCGTGAGCTGCGCGTGCAGAAAATGAAAGGCGCGCGATTCCACTATGGCAAGGTCACGGAAATAGACATGGCCGCGCGCTGTGTGGTCACGCAGTACGAGCGCATCGAGTTTGACAAACTCGTGATAGCGGCCGGCACTACCAATAATTTCTTCGGCATCGAGGGGCTCGACGAGCATGTGTACACGATGAAGACCGTGCCGGAGGCCGTGCGCGCCCGCAATGCTATTCTCGGCCGTCTCGAACGTGCCAGTTTCGAGCCGGACCCCGCCAAGCGTGAGGCGCTACTCACCTTTGTAGTGGTGGGTGGCGGCCCTGCCGGCGTCGAAGTGGCCGGTGCCCTGGGCGAGATGAAGCGCTATATCGTGCCCCGCGAATATCCCGGCGTTTCCTCGGACGATGTGAAGGTGATTCTTGTGGAGGGTAGCGACAAGGTGCTGGGAACCATGTCGGAAGCGTCCAGCCGCGATGCCCTCAAGTCGCTCCGCGAACTGATGGTGGATGTGGAGTTGCAGCGCACGGTGAAGTCTGTGGCCGATGGTGTTGTGTCGTTTGTCGACGGTACCGAGCTTCACGCCGAGACCGTCATGTGGACGGCCGGTGTCACTGGCGTGCCGTTTGAGCTCACCGGCACCGATGTGAAAGCCGGTCGCGGAGGCCGTTTCGCGGTGGATGAATACAATCGCGTGGAAGGTCTTGAGGGCGTGTTCGCCGTAGGCGACATAGCCATGCACTCCGACGAGCGTTTCCCCAAGGGCTGCCCGCAGGTGGCCCAGCCGGCCATTCAGCAGGCGCGCACCCTCGCCCGTAATCTCAACCGTGGCGCCTTTACCACGAAATTCGAGTACAACGACAAGGGCTCCATGGCCACGATTGGCCGCAACCGCGCGGTGGTGGACATGGGCAAGACGCATTTCAGCGGCTTCTTTGCGTGGGTGCTTTGGATGGGCGTCCACCTGATGAGCCTAATGGGTATGCGCAACAAGGTGATGGTGTTCTTCAATTGGTGCCTGAACTACTTCAACTTCGGTTCGCCGTTGCGGGTGCTCATACGCCCCTCGCGCCTGCCGTTGCCCCCGTATCGCGACGAATAGGCGGTCGCGCTACTCGTGATAGTAGATGCGGCGGACGCGCGGACTCACGCGCGTAAGCACCTCATAAGGAATGGTGCCCAGAGCCTCGGCCAGGCGCTCTATGGGCAGCGTAGGCCCGAAAATCTCCACTGTGTCGCCGATGCCGGCATTTGCCGCGTCGGTGACATCTATCATACACATGTCCATGCAGATGTTGCCCACGGTGGGACAGTCGACGCCCCGCACGCGGAAGCTCGCTGCTCCGCATCCCAGCCTTCGGTCGATACCGTCGGCGTATCCTATGGGCAGCGTGGCTATCACAGATTCTCTTTCGAGCTTGCCGCGGCGTCCGTAGCCCACGGTGGTACCGGCCGGATAGCGGCGCAGGGCTATTATGGTGGTGTACAGCGCCGCCACGGGCTTGAGCTGCATGGGTGTGTGCGATGCGGGCAGGGGGGATATGCCGTAGAGACCGATTCCCAGCCGTCCCATATCGTAGGCGCAAGCCTCGCTGCCGAAGCGCATCATGCCTGCGGTGTTGAGGATGTGTCGTCTCACGGGCTGCCCCAGCAGCTGCGACAGTTGTTCGCTCATTTCCTTGAATCGCGTCAGCTGCAGCCGTGTGTAGTCGTCCTGGTCGAGACAATCGGCAGTGGCCAGGTGGCTGAAAGTGGAGGAAACGTGTATGTGCGGGAGCTGCTTCAGTTCGGCGGCAAGCGCAGGAATCTCTTCCGGGCTGAAACCGGTGCGGTGCATTCCGGTGTCGAGCTTGATGTGTACGTTCACGCGTTCGCAACCGGCCAGCTCGGCTTCCCGGGCTATGTGTTTCAGCTCGGACAGAGAGAAGACCGACGGCTCCAGGTGGTAGTTGAACAGCGCCCTGAAATTCGTTGTGATAGGATTCATCACCATTACGGGCATGGTGATTCCGGCGTCGCGCAGGGCCACGCCTTCCTCCACCACTGCAACGGCAAGATAAGTGGCGCCGTGGCTCTGCAGCGTCTTTGAGGCCTCGATGGCTCCGATGCCGTAGGCCGATGCCTTGACCATGGCCACTATTCCGGTGTCGGGCGGCAGAAGTGCACGGAAAGCGTTGAAATTGTGCACCATGGCGTCGAGATTCACCTCCAGCACAGTGTCGTGGGCGGCGTTTGCCAGCATGTTCTTTATGGGGCGCATGGCCTTGGCATCGCCATGCAGCAGAATGAGCTCGTGGTCGAAATCACCTCCCGAATAGCGCCGGATGAAGTCGTCGGAGTTCTCCACAAACTCCGAGGCCGTGAGCGGGTCGAAAACATCGCGGTGGGCGCCTATCTCCCGGCCCACGCCTATGAGGCGGTTGACAGCACGGTGGCGCAAGGTCGCGGCCAGAGAGGCGTATAATTGATGCACCTGCTCCGGGGTGGCGTCGGCGTCGTGCATCAGGTCGCCGAGAATCAGGGTGGGGGTACGCCCGGCAGTGGCGCGACGCTCCATGAAGTCGAGGGCGGCGTCGAGAGACGGATAGTCCGGGGTGAAGTTGTCGAGCAGCACCAGGCTGCCGCTCATGCCCTCGTTCACGTCGATGCGTGTCGATACATCGCGCACACGCGCCATGGCGTCGCTCGCCTTTTCGTCTATTTCCCGCCCGAGCAGCTTCAGCACGCGGGCCACTATCTGCTCCTTTCCGTTTTCCTCGATAATACGGGCAGAGGGATTGTTCTCCCGCAGGGTGTGCGCAATCTCGGGAACGCGGCAGTCGCACACCACCGTGGCGCAGTCCTTGAACAAGCAGGCTTTCTCGCTGATTTTCTGGTGGCGCGAACGGAAACCGGCGTCGTGTTCCGACGTGATGGCCGTGAAAATGCCCATATCCGGCCTTATCATGTGCTCCAGCGTCTCCATCTGGCCGGGCCCGTCGATACCTGCCTCTATGATGGCATATTTGCTGTCGGGATCAATGGCGTAGAGGCTCAGCGGCACGCCTATCTGTGAATTCCACGAGCGGGGCGAGCGCCATGCCTCGGGCAGCAAGGCGGCGTAGAGCAGTTCCTTCACCTGTGTCTTGCCGCGGCTTCCCGTCACGCCTATCACGGTGCCCCTGTAGGCGGCCCGGGCAGCTTCGCCCAGCCGGCGCAGGGCCTCGAGGGTGTCGGGCACCACGAGGAACGTGGCATCCGATACCGCGCTCATCACGGCGGGCACTTCATTGACGATGAAGGCTCTCACGCCGCGGCGATAAGCGTCCTTGATAAACCTGTGGCCGTCGCCGCTGCCTGTGCGCAGGGCTACGAACAGAGGACTGCTTGCCGGGTCGACGGTCGTGCGGCTGTCGGTGAGCAATGTGTCGATGGTGGGAGCGGAAGGAGCGCCTTCCACGCGTGCTCCAGTGATGCCGGATATATCTTCGAGGGTAAATTTCATAGCTTGTTGTTTCCGGGGCGGTGGGCATCCCTCAGTATGGCGGCCCGTCGCGCCTTTAGTATTTCTATAGTGGCCGGAGAAAAGTAAGCTCCGGCAAATTTCTCATAAATGTATTCCACAGCCTCTTCCGACGGGTGCTTGAGGTCGGCGGCGTAGAACCGATAGTCGCGCAGGTCGTCGCACACGATTTCATAGGCGGGGAAATACTCGGCCGCGAGTGCATCCGCGGCCAGCAACAGTGTGGCTTTGCTGATATTGTTGCCGTGCAGGCCGTCGGCCACATGGCGCACGGGGCTCACGGTGAAGACCACACGCTTCCCCGCCGCGCGCAGCCGGCAGAGCAGGGGTGTCCACAGCTCTACGATAGCCTCTGCCGTCAGGCGTTCGCGCCTGAACTCCGATGCTGCCAGTTTGTGGCAGTTGCCCACGATGGCCTCTGTTTCGAGCAGGCGGAAAATCCACGCCGTCCCGAAGGTCACGAACAGCACGTCGGCGCGGTCAATCGCAGTGCGGAGTTCGGCGAACCGTTCGTTGAGCGCCTCGAGCAGTTGCGATGCATCGGCGCCGCTGAAGCGCAGCGGCCAGTCGAGTGCATGGTAAATCCCATCGCGCAGCGTGAGTTCGTCGGCCGTGTATAAGCCGCCGTCGAGAGCCTTTGCGATAACCCGCGCTAGAGAGGCCGGATTGAACAGCGGGCCCAGGGGGTTGTGCACCACATCCATGCCCTGCTCCTGCAGGCGTGCTCCCATATTGTCGGCAAAGCACGACCCAAGGAACACCAGGCGTGCGTCTGCCGCTATCGGGGCAGCCTTTATCGGCTCTATCTCGGTGCGGAATCTCATGTCAATACATCTGATAGTCTATCGAAAGCACCTGAAATTCCGTGCGACGGTTTATCTGGTCGGCCACGTCCTGGTCGTCGGGCGACAGCGCTTCGATGTATTCCTCCGTGAGCACGTCGCCTTCCTTGAACTGAGGATATTCGCGTGCCAGTTTTTTCGTGATGGTCTTCGGGCGCGACTCGCCGTAGCCCTGCGATTGCAGCCTGTCCGGGGCGATGCCCACGCTGATAAGGTAGTCGATTACCGACTGCGCCCGCCGGCCGCTCAGGTTGATGTTGTATTCGTCCGTGCCATGGCGGTCGGTGTGCGAGGCCATTTCTATCGTAACATTGGGGTTGTCGCGAAGCACCTGGGCCATCTCGTCGAGCGCCGTCTTGCTTTCCGGGCGCAGCGTGGCGCGGTCAAAGTCGTAGAAGATGTTGTCGATCACCACCGGCTTTGTGATGGATGCCAGGATGAAATCCACGTCGTACACGGCATCCTCCTCGGCGGCGTCGCTTGTAAATTCCTGCTTGGCATTGAGATAGCCCTTCGCGCCTGCCAGCATCACATAGCTCACGCCGCGCTCAAGCGGGAAGGAGAAAGAGCCGTCGGGGCGGGCAATCTGTTTCTGGTTGCTGCCGTCGCGGCCCACGATACGTATCACGGCATTGGGCACCGGTTCTTCATCGCGGTCAAGCACCCATCCCTGGATGATGATTTTCAAGTCGGGCAACTCAAAGGAATATATATGGTCGTAGCCGCGGCCGTCGCGCCGGTTGCTGCTGAAAAAACCGTTTTCGCCCTGCGTGAATGTGATGCCGAAGTCGTCGCCGGGCGAGTTCAGGGGCTTGCCCATATTGGTCACCTGCCATCCGCCGGAAGGCATCAGGCGAGCACAGAAGATATCGAGGCCTCCGTAGCCGGGATGCCCGTCGCTGGCAAAGTAGAGCAGGGAATCGCCGCGCACGTAGGGGAACGATTCATTTCCGGGAGTGTTTATCCACTCGCCCAGGTTTTCGAGCGAACCACGGCGCTCGTTCAGGTTTATGCGCCAGATGTCGAGGCCGCCGCTGCCGCCGGGCATGTCGCTGGTGAAGTAGAGCCAGCGGCCGTCGGGCGACACTGCCGGGTGGCCGTAGCTGCTGAGCGTGTCGGCCGTGATTTCAAACTTCACGGGAGCGCTCCACTTGGCATCGGAGCGTTGCGAGGTGTATATTTCCACTCCGGTGGGAGCGTTGAGCTCGCGGCGTGCTTTGGTCAGATACATGGTCTGGCCGTCCGGCGAGAAACTCACGATGCCCTCGTCGAGCTCCGTGTTCAGTTCGCCCTCGGCCGGCTCGGGACGCTGCCACTCGCCGCGTTCGTTTTTCGACGCCACCCACACATCGCCGTTCTTCATTCCCGTGATTTCGCTCTTGCGCTGGCCGCTGGACTTCTCGCTCGTAGAGGTGAAGAACAGTTGTTCCTGCGGTTCCTGGCGATACATGGGCGCATAGTCGGAGCGGCTGCTGTTGAACAGCTTGGGCTGGCGCACGATGTAGCGCGTGTTGTTGCCCTTAGTCTGCTCGGCCAGGCGGGCGCCGGCCAGCCGCGTGCGTGCGTCGTTGTCGTCGGGATGATATTTCAGGTGCTCCTCATAGGCCTTTATGGCGGGGCCGTATTTGCCGTCGGCATGTTGCATCCGTGCTATGCGCAGCCGCAGGGTGGAGTCGGCATAGCCGTAGCGGGCCGCATTCTGGTAGGCGGCCGCTGCGCGTGCATATTGGTTGAGCTTCTCGCTGCATTCGCCTATGTGGAAGGCCACCTCGCCGCGCAGCGGACGCTCCTCGGGCTTCTTCAGTTTGTTGTATATCTTCCTGTAGGTTTTGGACGCATCGAAATATTCGCCGCGTGCCTGTTGCTCCATGGCCGTCGACAGCTTGGAGCCGCCGCAACCGGCCAAAAGGGCCGAGGCGGCAATAAGAATTATGCTGCGGTTGAGTAGTTTTCTCATATATTAATATAACGCGACTTGTTCGGCAATATTTTGATGCCGGCGAAAAAAAAGCGCCGATTCTTCGCGAGTCGGCGCCTCTATTTATTTTACTCTATTACTTGTACTTGGTTTTTGAAGCTTGTACAAATAAGACATTCAGGATGACAAATAGTTTAATAACGGGCTGCTATTTAACGAATATTTGAAAAATGGCTACGAAAAGTTAATCAATGTTAATTATAGTACTATGTATTGCATAGTATTATAGAAGTGCTTAAATTTGCATCGTGAAAGAGAAACAAACCCCTACAATCTATATCGAGAGATGAACATAGAAAATCTAAAATCACAGATGCGCAAGGGGATGCTGGAATATTGCGTGCTGCTCCTTCTCAAGCATGGCGACGCCTATGCCTCGGAGATAATCAGCCGCATGAAAGATGCCCACCTGATAGTGATGGAAGGCACGCTCTATCCGTTGCTCACGCGCCTGAAAAACGACGGCCTGCTGGCCTACCGCTGGCAAGAGTCGCCCTCGGGGCCACCCCGCAAATACTACTCGCTCACGCCGCTGGGCGAAGAGTTTATCGAACAGCTCGATGCGGCATGGTCTGAAATCAGTCACTCAATCAATCACCTGCAAAACTTTGAAAAATGAAGCGAACATTTCCCGCAAATATAAACGGCAAAGTCTTCTACATCGACGAAGACGCCTACAACCTGCTCCAGAACTATTTCACCCAGCTGCGTGCCGCATTCCCGGGCGAAGAGGGTGCTGAAATAGTGGTGGACATCGAAGCTCGCATTTCCGAGATATTCGACGACAGGGTGGGACGCAGCGGTGTGCCCGTGGAGATAGCAGACGTGAACGAGGTGATAGAGCGCATGGGTTCGCCCGAGGCTTTGTCCGGCAACGAGCCGAAGGCCGACAGCGCTGCGCCCGAGCAAGAGGAGGAAGACAACCGTCCGTTCATCTCCATCAATATGCCCGGCAAGAAAACCCTCTATCGCGACGTGCAGCACCGCGTGCTGGGAGGCGTCGTGAGCGGACTGGCCAACTACCTGGGCTGGAACTGCAACCTGATGCGCCTGTTCCTGGTTGTGCTTGCGTTTGTGCCCTACACTATGCCGTGGCTCCTGATTCTTTACCTGCTGGCTTGGATGATAGTGCCCCCGGCGCAGAACTCCCGCCAGATACTTGAGATGCAGGGCCACTCCGTCACGGTCGACGGGGTGGGGCGCACGGTGCTGAGCGAGACCGTGCCGCCGCCCTACCATGGCGGGGCTGTCAATTCCGGCGGCGGTTTCTGGAGCTTCGTAGGCCGCTTTATGAGCGTGCTGGGCAAGTGTGCCATGATTCTTGTGCTCGCGCTGGGCGCGTGTGTGGCCATAGGCTCCCTTTTAGTGCTGATTTGCACCACGGTGGCCCTGATTCTGGCAGCGTTCTTCAGTAACTACGCCCTGGCGGCGGGCCTGGGATTTGAATTGGCCCACGGCGCACTCTATCAAGGTCTGTGGCTGGGTATCCTCGCCTCCCTCGTGGGTGTGATTCCCGCAATCGCCATGATATGGACCGCGGCATGCGTGCTCTTCAACCGCAAGGGTGCGTCGGTGTCCCTCATTATTGCCGGCGTGGTGATAGAGATTCTGCTCATCGCCGCAGTGATCATCGTAGCCAACATGACGCCTTGCGGCCCGGCGCTCTGCGCGTTCACCACGGTGCCCGCCGTGGCGTATGTGGCCTGACCTCTGAATAATCTACAGTCTGATATATTGTCCAAAAAAACGGACTTGATGTCCGGGAAGCGGATCGCACGCCGATGTGTGGTCCGCTTTTCGCGTTTGCACGTGTGCGGTTTATTTACTAATTTTGCATAAAATAGAATTTCACATGAAAGATTTCTGGTCGCTGCTGCGGCGTTTCGTCCCCCCATATAAAAAATACCTGCTGCTGAATATATTGTTCAACATACTGGCAGCGGTGCTCACCCTTTTCTCCTTTGCGCTCATCGTGCCCATCCTCGAGATGCTTTTCGGCATCAGCGAGGGGCATTACACCTACATGGCCTTGGGAGATGCGAGCCTCAAGGATGTAGCCGTGAACGATTTCTACTATTACACCCAGGAGTCGATAGCCACCCTGGGCCAGAGCAAGACGCTGGCCCTGCTGGCGGCCGCCCTCGTGTTCATGACCGGATTGAAGACCGGCGCCACGTATCTGAGCGCCTATTTCATCATTCCGCTGCGTTCGGGCATCGTGCGCGACATCCGCAACTATCTCTACGACAAGATCACACGTCTGCCCATTTCGTTTTTCACCACCGAGCGCAAGGGCGATATAATGGCCCGCATGAGCGGCGATGTGGCGGAAATCGAAAACTCCGTGATGGCCTCGCTCGACATGATGTTCAAAAACCCGGTGATGATAGTGGTGTGCATCGCAGCCATGCTCATGATTTCGTGGCAACTCACTGTGTTTGTGTTCATTCTGCTGCCAATAGCGGGCCTTATCATGGGCAATGTGGGCAAGAAGCTCAAGCGCAAGTCGCTCGAGCTCCAGACCCAGTGGGGCGTGCTCATGGCCAATATCGAGGAAACCCTGGGCGGACTGCGCATAATCAAGGCTTTCAATGCCGAAGGCAAGGTGCGCCGCCGCTTCAGCGCCGAAAACCAGGAGTTCTATCGCCTCAGCAACAAAGTGGCGCGCCGCCAGTCTCTTGCCCATCCCATGAGCGAATTTCTCGGCACCGCGGCCATCGCTATAGTGCTGTGGTTCGGAGGCTCGCTCATCCTTTCCGGCTACTCGAGCATGAACGCGGCATCGTTCATATACTATATGGTGATTTTCTACTCCATAATCAATCCCGCCAAGGAGCTCTCGAAAGCAGCCTATGCCATTCAGAAAGGCTTGGCTTCGATGCAGCGTATTGATGTGATACTCAACGCCCCCAATCCCATAAAGGACCCCGCCGAGCCCGCCCGGCTGCCGACGGAAATAGGCGCCATCGACTATAAAGGAGTGTCGTTCAGCTACGGCGAGCGCAAGGTGCTCCACGACGTAGACCTGCATGTGCCCGCAGGCGCCACGGTGGCCCTTGTGGGTCAGAGTGGTTCGGGCAAGAGCACGCTCGCCGACCTGCTGCCGCGCTTCTACGATGTGGCGAAAGGAAGCATCACGGTGGGTGGAGTGGACGTGCGCGCCCTGCGGGTGCACGACCTGCGCTCTCTCATGGGCAACGTGAACCAGGAGGCCATCCTCTTCAACGACACGTTCTACAACAATATCACGTTCGGAGTGGAGCACGCCACCATGGAACAGGTGGAAGCCGCCGCAAGAATTGCCAACGCCCACGAATTCATCATGGAATCGGAACACGGCTACGACACCATGATAGGCGACCGCGGCTGCCGGCTCTCGGGAGGTCAGCGCCAGCGATTGAGCATCGCGCGGGCCATACTGAAGAATCCGCCCATCCTAATCCTGGACGAGGCCACGTCGGCCCTCGATACCGAGAGCGAAGTGCTTGTGCAGCAGGCACTCGAGCGACTGATGGAGAACCGCACCACCATAGTGATAGCCCACCGCCTGAGCACCATCCGCAACGCATCGCTGATATGCGTGATGCACGAAGGCCAGATAGTGGAACGCGGCACCCACGACGAACTCATGGCCTTAGGCGGCAACTACCGTCGCCTGGTGGAGATGCAGAACGTGCAGCCCGAGTGACATCCCTGCTATGGCGAGACGCCTCGAGCCCCCATAGCCATCGCTCATGTCGGGGGACAAAAGCAGGTGATAATCAAAAAAGTACTGAAAAATCGTGATAAAGTTTTGCAGTACTGAAAAAAAATCGTACCTTTGCGGTCGCAAAACAATACAAAACCAACCAACAAACTCATTTATTAACTTTTATGGCAACAAAGATTAGATTGCAACGCCATGGTCGCAAGAACTATGCGTTCTATCCTATTGTTATCGCCGATAGCAGGGCACCACGAGATGGTAGATTTATTGAAAGGATAGGTTCCTATAATCCGAACACTAATCCTGCTACAATTACTCTCAACTTCGAACGGGCTTTGTATTGGGTTAACGTCGGTGCTCAACCCACCGATACTGTGCGTACTATCCTCTCCAACGAGGGCGTTCTGCTGATGAAGCATCTGCAGGGCGGTGTCAAGAAAGGCGCTTTCGACGAAGCTGAAGCTCAGCGCCGTTTCGACGACTGGAAGGCCAAGAAGGTAGCCAAGGTGGCTGCGTTCAAGTCTTCTATGGCCGACAACAGCCAGAAGGCTGCTGCCGCTCGCCTCGAGGAAGAGCAGGCTAAGAACAAGGCCAAGGCCGAGCTCGTAGCCAAGAAGAAAGCCGAACTTGCCGCAGCCAAGGCTGAAGCAGAAGCCGCAGCACACGCTGCCGAAGAAGCTCCCGCAGCCGAGGAAACTGCCGCAGAATAATCCGCCGGCACGGCACTGCAGCCGTGCATGAAAGCGGATGTCCGGGCACGCGCCACGGATGTTCCCCTTAGAGCACAGGAGGGTGTGTTAGCCTACGCAGCTGACGCACCCTCTATTGCTTTCGCTGACAATCGCCTATAATTTTTACTCGTTTATAATATCCTCTCAATGAAGAGATTCAAAGAATACAGCGGCGTGAACTTCGCCGATGTCAACCGTGAGATGCTTGCCGACTGGAATGCGTCGGACCTTTTTGGCCGCACGCTGGCCGCGCGCGAGGGTGCGCCCTCGTTTGTGTTCTTCGAAGGTCCGCCTTCGGCCAACGGCAAACCGGGTATTCACCACGTGATTGCGCGCACGATTAAGGATATGGTGTGCCGCTACAAGACCATGCGCGGTTTCCATGTCAAGCGCAAGGCCGGATGGGACACCCATGGCCTGCCTGTGGAACTCGGCGTGGAGAAGAATCTCGGAATCAAGAAAGAGGATATCGGCACGAAAATCAGTGTGGACGATTACAACGCGGCGTGCCGCGCCGAGGTGATGAAATACACACGCGAGTGGACCGAGCTCACCAACAAGATGGGCTACTGGGTGGACCTCGACAATCCGTATATCACCTACGACAACCGCTACATCGAAAGCGTGTGGTGGCTCCTGGCCCAGCTTTATAAGAAGGGCTACCTCTACAAGGGCTACACCATCCAGCCCTATTCGCCCATGGCCGGAACGGGCCTCAGCACCCACGAACTGAATCAGCCTGGCTGCTACCGCGATGTCAAGGACACCACCTGCATCGTGCAGTTCCGCATCACCGACCCGAAGGACTCCATGCTGGGGTGGGGCACTCCCTGCTTCCTGGCGTGGACCACTACGCCCTGGACGCTGCCCAGCAACTGCGCCCTGTGCGTAGGTCCCTCGATCGATTACAGCGTGGTGCGCACGTTCAACCCCTATAATTCCGAAAAAATCACCGTGGTGGTGGCCACGCCCTTGCTCGACAGCATCTTCCGCGCCGGAGCCAAGGACATCTCCCTGGCCGATTACAAGCCCGGCGACAAAGTCGTGCCCTACGAAGTGGTTGCTACCATGAAGGGCAGCGAGCTCGTGGGCATGCACTACGAGCAGCTCATCCCGTGGGTTAATCCGGGCGAGGGCGCGTTTCGTGTCATCCCCGGCGACTATGTGACCACCGACGACGGCACGGGCATCGTGCACATCGCCGGAACATTCGGCGCCGACGACAAGCGCGTGTCGCAGCAGAACGGCGTGCCCGCGCTCACCCTCATCGACAAGGACGGTAACGTGCGCCCCATGGTGGACCTGCGCGGCCGCTTCTATATGATTGACGATCTCGACCCGGAGTTTGTGAAGGGCAGCGTCAATGTAGAGGCCTACACTCCCTGGCAGGGCAAGTTTGTGAAAAACGCCTACAATCTCGAGGCCGACGAGAATACGCCCACCCTCGACGTGGAGATATGCCTCGACCTCAAGGCACAGGGAAAGCTGTTCCGCATGGAAAAGCACACCCACAGCTATCCCCACTGCTGGCGCACGGATGCACCGGTGATCTACTACCCGCTCGACAGCTGGTTTGTGCGCACCACCGCAGCTCGCGAGCGAATGATGGAACTCAACGACACCATCAAATGGAAACCCGCCTCGACGGGAACGGGCCGTTTCGGCAAGTGGCTCGAGAACCTGCAGGACTGGAACCTGTCGCGCAGCCGCTACTGGGGCACCCCGCTCCCCATCTGGCGCACAGAAGATGGCAAGGAAGAGCTGTGCATCGACTCCGTGGAGATGCTCTACAACGAGCTCGACAAGGCCGTAGCGGCCGGCGTCATGGCGTCAAACCCGCTTAAAGACAAAGGTTTCGTGCCCGGCGTGTACACCAAGGAAAACTACGAGCTTATCGACCTGCACCGTCCGTATGTGGACGATTTCGTGCTTGTGTCGCCTTCGGGCAAGCCCATGCACCGCGAGCTCGACCTGGTGGATGTGTGGTTCGACTCCGGCTCGATGCCCTACGCCCAGCAGCATTACCCCTTCGAGAACAAAGAGGCGATAGACAGTGGCAGCTACTATCCCGCCGACTTCATCGCCGAGGGTGTGGACCAGACACGCGGCTGGTTCTTCACGCTCCATGCCATCGCCACCATGGTGTTCGACTCCGTGGCCTATAAGGCTGTGATTTCCAACGGTCTCGTGCTTGATAAGTACGGCGAGAAAATGTCGAAGCACAAGGGCAACACCGTAGACCCCTTCAAGGAAATAGACACCTACGGCAGCGACCCCCTGCGTTGGTACATGATCTCCAACTCCGCACCCTGGGACAACCTGAAATACGATTCCGACGGCATCACCGAGGTGAGCCACAAGCTGTTCTCCACTCTCTACAACACCTACAGTTTCTTCGCTCTCTATGCCAACGTGGACGGTTTCACGGGCGAAGAACCGGAAATCCCCGTGGCCGAGCGACCCGAAATTGACCGCTGGATTCTGTCGCTGTTGAACACTCTCGTGGCCGAATGCACCGAGGCGCTCGACGACTACGAACCCACCCGCGCCGCCCGTGCCATCGGCGAGTTTGTCAACGACAACCTCTCCAACTGGTATGTGCGTCTCAACCGAAAGCGTTTCTGGGGTGGAGAAATGACTGCCGACAAATTAGCCGCATATCAGACCCTCTACACATGCCTTACCACCATCGCGCGCCTTATGGCCCCGGTTTCGCCTTTCTTTGCCGACAGGCTCTACCGCGACCTCACGGGCGCCGAATCGGTGCACCTTGCCCTTTGGCCCGAGGTGAACGCCGCCCTCATCGACAAGGACCTGGAGCGCCACATGGCCACGGCCCAGACCGTCACGTCGATGGTACTCGCCCTGCGCCGCAAGGTGAACATAAAGGTGCGTCAGCCCCTGAGCACCCTGCTCATCCCAGAGGCAGCCGGCGTGGATACGGAGCTCCCGCGCAGCATCCGCGATCTCGTGCTCGCCGAAGTGAACATCAAGGAGATTAAGACCATTGGTGCCGATGAAGGCTTCCTTGTGAAGCGCGTCAAGCCCGACTTCAAGAAGCTCGGTCCGAAATTCGGAAAGAGCATGAAGGCCGTGGCTGCCGCCATCGCCGCCCTCGACCAGCCTTCCATCGCACGCCTCGAGCGCGAGGGCTCGCTTGCTCTCGAAGCGGTATACGGTGCCGTCGTGACGCTTTCCGATGTGGAGGTTATATCCGAGGATATGCCCGGCTGGATCGTGGCCAATGAAGGCAACCTCACGGTGGCGCTCGACGTTACCCTCACGCCCGAACTGCTTGCAGAGGGATGCGCGCGCGAAATCATCAACCGTGTGCAGAACATCCGCAAGGCCCGCAACTACGACATCACCGACCGCATAAAGCTCGTGTTCGAGCCCTCCGACGACATTGCCCCCGTGCTCGCTCAGTTTGGCGACTATATCGGCCGTCAGGTGCTGGCCGATGTCGTGACCACTGCTCCGCTCGAGGGTGCCGACGGCGTTGAGACCCTCGACATCGACGGCAAGGACATCAAGGTTGCTATATCCCTTAACTGATTGCGCTTATGGCAGAAAAGACGCGATATTCCGACGAGGAACTCCAGGAATTCAAGGCTCTGATTCTTGAAAAGCTTGAGAAAGCGCAGCATGAATACGACATGCTCCGCGCCTCGCTGATGAACAACGCCGGCAACGATGTGGCCGATACCTCTCCCACATTCAAGGCCCTCGAAGATGGTGCCTATACCCTGGGCAAGGAAGAGGCCGCACGGCTGGCCGAGAGGCAGCGCCAGTTCATAGGCAAGCTGCAGGCAGCGCTCGTGCGCATAGAAAACAAGACCTACGGCGTGTGTCGCGCCACCGGGCAGCTCATACCCAAGGAACGCCTGCGCGCCGTGCCCCATGCCACATTGAGCATCGACGGAAAGCAGGATAAAAATAAGCATTGATGAAGTCGAAGCGCGCAATCATAGCCATCGCCACCATCCTTTTGGTGCTCGTGGCCGACCAGTGGCTGAAATTCTGGGTGAAGACCTCGTTCTATCTCGGCGAGGATGTCGAGATTTTCCCCTGGTTCCACCTGCGGTTCGTGCAGAATCCCGGCATGGCTTTCGGTATGGAGCTGGGCAGCAAGCTGTTTCTCACGCTGTTTCGTATCGTGGTCACCTGCATAGGCATCTGGTATATCGTGAAGCGCTGCCTGCGCAGCGATGTTCCCTGCGGCTATATAGCGTGTGTTTCGCTTGTGGTGGCGGGCGCGCTGGGCAATATCATCGACTGCATGTTCTACGGCGAGATATTCACGAATCCCTATCCGCCGCTGGTGGCGCACCTCGTGCCTTTCGGCAGCGGCTACGGCACGCTGTTCTACGGTCAGGTCGTAGACATGCTCTATTTCCCGCTGTTCTCATTCACCTGGCCGGGATGGATGCCATGGTTAGGCGGCAGTGAATTCTCGTTCTTCGACCCTGTCTTTAACATCGCCGACGCAGCCATCACAGTGGGAATCTTCGTGATTATCCTGTTCTACTCGCGCTACCTGCTCGGCAGCGACGAGCATTCCAAAGACGGGCATTCTAAAAAGGATTGATGGCCGCGTTCAGAGGATTGATGGCAGTATCGGCAGTCGCCATGTTGATGGCGGCGTGCAACCGCGTGCCCTCCCACGTGATTGAGCCCGAAGAGATGTCGCAACTTCTTGCCGACCGTTATGTGGCCGAATCGGTGGTGGACTACAACCAGCAGCACTGGCGCACCGACAGCGACCGCATTGCGCTGCGCGACGCCGTGTACGCGCGCTACGGCGTGACGCAGGCCGATGTGGACACTTCGCTGGTGTGGTACGGCCACAACATGGCCCGCTACATGGACGTGACCGAACGCACCATCGCCATCCTCGAAGAGAGGCTGGCCGGCAGCGACAGCCGCCTGCGCGCACAGCGCAGCCTCACGGCTGCCGGCGACAGTGTGGATGTGTGGCCCGACGTGCGGTATTATGCCGTGAACCGTCACAGCCCCACACGCAACATCACCTTTGCGCTCGATGCCGATGAAAACCGCGAGCGAGGCGACCTTTACACCTGGCGCGTGAAGATGGCCAACAATCAGACCGAATCGGCATGGACCATCGTGGCCGAGTATTCCGACAGCACCAAGGAATATGTAGCCGAAAAAATCAACGGCAACGGCTGGCGTGAGATCAGTCTCCAGACCGACTCTACCCGCACGGCGGTGCGCATCTATGGCTCGCTGATGCTCGCCGTGCCGGAGCGCGGAGCCGTGTGGCTCGACAGTGTTTCGCTCGTGCGCGACCGCCTCATTCCCGACAATTACAACAAGCGCTTCCGCCAGCGCATCATCAGAAAGTAGCGGCACCGATGAAGATTCTTGCCCATCGTGTCGTGCGTGGCGGGGTGATTCACGGCCTGAGCGTGGTGCTGGCCGATAACACCGGAGTGGATGTAAAGCCCTTCGAGGCCGAAACGGCAGCGACGGCTTTTGTGGACGGCACCGTCGTGGTTGAGGGCGGTGCATTGTATCACACCACCCGGATTATTTCCGCACTTCCCCTGCCTGCTGGCCTGGAGTTGCGTAAAATCTGGCCTCAAGATTGAGAAGCATCTGCTTCATGGCTGTGCCATAGGCATATCCGCCAAGCTTTCCGCAGGCGCCCACCACCCGATGGCATGGAACGATGATGGCGATGGGATTGGACCCGACGGCTTGCCCCACGGCACGCGCCGAGGAGCCGAGTTGTGTGGCGAGTTGCCCATAAGTGGTTGTGCATCCGGCCGGGATGTCCTGAAGCAGGTCCCACACGCGGCATTGGAATGGCGTGCCATTGAAACGCAGTGGCGGCAATGCATGTGGCGGCTGCCCTGCAAAGTAGCCGTCCAGCCATGCCGCAGCGCAGCGTTCCGCCTCGTTTTCGGGCAGTGTTGACTCCCGAGGGGCGCATGGCCGCAAGGCAGTGATGGCGTGGCCGTCGCTTTCGATGTGGATTGTACCCAGGGGGCTGTTGTAGTACATAGTCGTCAGAACGGTCGGAATATCTGTATTGTGGACGGCCCCTGCCTTGAAGAGTCGCGCTCGCGGCGCACAAACTCGCTCAGCGGCGTATAGGATCCCACGTGCACCGAGTCGTGGGTTTTCTCGCTGCGGTTGATGGAATCCACCGCGGCCATGATGCGCCGTCGGCGCTCGCTGTCGCCTTCGGGAACAAAGAGCGAGGCCTGCACGGCGTTTTCATCCACTATCTCATGAATCATCACTCCCGCACGTTTGTAGGCGTAGCCGCGGCGGTAGATGGCCCGCAGGCATGTCTGGGCGGCCCGTGCCAGCAGCATTGTGTCGGATGTGGGTTCGTCCAGGCGGAAGTGGAAGGAGTTGGAATATTGGGGAAGGTCGGTGCGGAAACCGTTGGTCTGCACAAACGCACCCAGCGTCACGGCGCAAGAATGCTGCTCGCGCAGCTTGCGGCCGAGGGTGGTGGCAAAGGCAGCCATGGCCTGATCGAGCTGGGCGATTTCAGTGAGCGATTTTCCGAAGCTGCGCGACGAGCACATCTGTTTGCGGTGCGGCTCTTCCTCGCTGTCGATGGCTATGCAGGGCTCGCCGTTGAGCTCGCGCCACGTGCGTTGCACGGTGATGTTGAAAGCCCTTTCCACATCGTCCTGCTTCAGGTCGGCAAAAGAGATGGCACGTGTATAGCCCAGCGGCGTGAGGCGTCGCGACAGCCGCCGGCCTATTCCCCATACGTCCGATATATCGGTGAGCTCCAGCGCCTTGCGCCGTTTCTTTTCGTCGTCTATGATGCACACACTCCTGTAGCCGGGATATTTCTTGGCAAACTTTGTGGCCACCTTGGCCAGGGTCATCGTGGGGGCTATACCCAGCGACGTGGGAATACCGGTGTTGCGGCGCACGCGGCGCACTATGCTGCGGCCCACTTCCTCGAGGGTGGCTGCGTCGTGCCACAGGCTCATGTCAAGAAAGCATTCGTCCACGGAATAGACGTTTATCTCCGGCACCATTTCTCCGATTGTGGCCATGACGCGTGCCGAGAGGTCGCCGTACATGCGGTGGTTGCCCGACACCACGGCCACGTTGTGGCGGCGGCACAATTCCTCTATCTTGAAAAAGGGGTCGCCTCGCTTGATGCCTATGGCCTTCGCCTCGTTGCTTATGGCCACGGCGCATCCGTCGTTGTTGCTGAGAACCACCACGGGGCGCGGCGAGCGCAAGCCCGGGTTGAACACACGCTCGCACGACACGAAGAAATTGTTGCAGTCGATAAGGCCTATCATCAGAAATCCTTCCTCACGGTTGTGCGCACGGCAATGATGCATACGGCGCTCACCACGGCCATCAGGGCGGCGCCGAGCACAGCCGTGGGCCACATGGAGGCCGGCTCCACCGAGAGCGTGGCCAGGGCCCCGCGCCACAATTGCGCCACGAGAGCCGTGATGCCGCATGCGAGGAGCCACACGGCCGCATTGACCCACAGAATCAGGCGCACATAGGGAGCGGACACCTGGGCCGGCGAATAGCCCAGCAGCATCATCTGATGCAGCTTCTCGCGGTTTTTCTGCAGCAGCAGATACATGCTCAGCAGCAGTATGAACAGCGCGAGGGCGGAAATCACGGCTCCGATAGCCGAGACAGCCGCAGTGGCCACCCTCAGGAAATAGGCCGCGGTGCTGTTGTCGGCCTTGTCGCCGGCTATTTCAAGACCGTTTCGCTCCATATAGTCGTTGATGGCGGGGTCGCCCGGGCTGTTGACGCGCACCACGAGGCGCGACGGCATGCTTTCGGCTCCGTTGCCGAACTCCTCGTTGGCCCACTGCATGAACTCTTCCGGCACGGCTATCGTGTTGATGCGCGAGGAGAATCCTGCCACATGGCCGCGCAGCTTCACGGCATTTCCGTCGCGCCCCGAGAGGGTGATGACCAGTGGGATGAGTCCTATCTCGCTTTCGCGCAGGGTGGGGAGACCGCGCGACGATGCGAAGCCGAAATTGTACAGCGCCAGATAGTCGCGCGACAGCACAATGGGCACCTCGCCGGCCTGGGGCGAGAAGTACCAGTCGTCGGGAAGCCGGTCGAAAAAATCGTCGGGAATACTTTCAAAAAACGCCTCGGTGGTCATTCCGCGGCCTGCGAAGTCCACGCCTATCGAGGCGCGGAATCTCGATGCCGTGAAGGCTCCGATGCTGTCCACCCACGGCTGGGCCTCGAGCGACTGCAGCTCAGCGGGCGTAAAAGCAGCGTCGCGCTTGTTGAGGCCTATCTGCTTCGAGAGCACGAGATAGTCGCGCGACATGGCCGAGTCGGCCTCGAAAAGTCCCGATGCGTCGCGGTAGAACTGCACGGCGCCAAGCACAATGGCCAGCCCCACCAGGGCGGCAACGACGTAGCCAACGGTCTGGGCCACGCTCACATTGCGCCGTAGCAGGCGGTGTACAAGAGGATTGCTCATAACCTCACTGTGGTATAATCGTTGATAGATAGATGATTGCCCACGGAGGTGACGATCACGGCCGCTCCCTGCCGCTCCACCTCGCGGTTCACCATGGCGGCGGCGCGCCCGTTGTTGCGGGCGTCGAGATGGCTCACGGGTTCGTCGAGCAGCAGGAAGTCGAGCGGCTGGCACAGCGAGCGCACCAGGGCCACGCGCTGCTGCTGGCCTATCGACAGCAGGGCCGCCGGCCGGTGTGCCTTGTCGGCAATCTCCATTTCCTCGAGCATGGCAAGAATCTCCGCCTCAGTCTTGAATCCGGTGAGGCGGTTTTTCAGCTGAATGTTGTCAAGCACGGTGAGCTCGGGAAACAGCCGCATTTCCTGAGGCAGAATGCCCAGGGAGGCGCAACGCAGGCGGCACCATCCGTCTATCGAAAGGCTGCGTGTGTCGCGGCCGTCGAAAAGAATCGTGCCCTCATAGTCGTTGCGGTTGCCATAAATGAAACTGCACAGCGACGACTTGCCCGTGCCGCTCGCTGCCTCCACGAGGTAGCGGCCGCCGCGCACGAAATCTATGTCGCGCAGCCACACGCCGCTCTCGGGGCGCTCGCCGGTAAATACCTGCGGAAGCACGCCCCGCAGCTCTATCCGTTCAATCAGTCCCATTCGGTGTAGTCGGTGTCATCGTCGTGGGCGCTCCCGGCCACGGCTTCCACAACCCTGCGCTGCAGGGCGCGGTCGTTGACCAGCGCCACGATGCTCTCGATAAAGTTGTATGTACTGCCGGGGAACTCGCACACACTGTTCATATCGCGTGCGTTGCATTCCATGTGGCCAGTCAGGCCGAAGGGCAGCTTTACGGTACGGCCGAAGTTGCCGTCGGCAGGCAGCGACAGCGTTCCGGCGGCATAATACTTGCTCAACTCGCCGGCATTCTTAGTGCTTCCGGACGCCGATATGGGTCGGGTAGATGCCACAAGGTAGCCTTCCTTATAGGCGAGGAACACAAGGGGCATCGCAGGGTCGGGGAAGGAGAGGCAGAGCTGGTCCTGCATGTCGCGCACCGCGATGCCGCTGCCGTCAAGGGCGGCGGCCATCCGCAGGATTTCGCCGGCTGTGTTTTCATCGTAGGCTACGGCCAGGGTGAAGCCCCAGGCCGAAGGCATGGCGATTTTAGAAATATCGTCGGGCATATCGACGGAGAGCGCCACAGTGCCGTTCAGGGCTTTGATATAGGGCTCGACAATGTTGCGTTGCATCGAGGGCACGTCGCCAAGGATTTGACCCATCAGTTCGTCGGACATCTTACCGAAGGCAATCATTGCGAGCGGATTCTCGGGCATGAACTTGGCGAAAGAGGGGTCGATAGGGTCCACCATCTCGTCGATCGACAGCTTTTCACCTTTGTCGTTGAACGTGGTGCCCACGGTCTTCATCGTGTTCTTTTCCAGCTTCACGGAATAACTGAAAAACGCGTCTTTCAGCACGTCTATGCTGATACCCATCGCCATCACATAGGGATTCCGTTCAAACATCACCTTGGAGCTCAACGCTATGCTCATCGAGGCATCGTCGTCGGCCAGCGAAGCCATGACTCCTTTCGAGGAAGTGGCAGGCGACTGGGCGGCGGCGTCGAGGGCTGCCGTGAGAATGGTGGTGTTTTCTGCTATCCACAGGCGGTCGTCGCGCAGCATTATGTTGTTGCGATACACCTTGAAGCTCTCGGAGCGGGCGACCTGACCGAACTTCGCCTCGAGGCCGGCGGCGAGTTCGTCGGGATGCTTCACGAGGCATGTCAGGAACATATTGCCGTCGTACATGTACAAATATACGTTGCGGGCGTCGATGGCCTGCGTGGCCTCCAGGGCTTCGCGGATTTCCAGCCGTTCTTTGCTCGACAGCCCGGACATGAGGTCGTCCATTACCTTGCCGGCTTTCCAGCTGCTACCGTCGCGGGTGAATCCTGCGCTTTCAAGCAGGTTTTCGCAATTGATGCGAGCTATCATTCCGCTCTCGGCCGGAATGGTTTCGAGTATGTCGGATTCTTTGTGAGTACATCCTGCGGTAATGAGTGCCATAGCTGCAACGAGCCAGGCCAGGAGTGGGCGTGTGGTCTTCATAAGCATATACTATATTTTATTTTACAAATTTAGAAAAATCATCGCAAACAACCAAATGCTTGTAGGCATAGTGCGGAAATATGGGCACGCGTGGTTGAATTTCGCGCAAAAATTCGTATATTCGCGCTAAATTAGCCGTAGATGTCCAGGAAATATACATTTCTCAGTCTCGAAAAGGTCAACCGACGTTTCATGCCTCAGATTACCGAAGCCATCCAAAGGGTCGCTGAATCAGGCAGGTACATCGGCGGCCCTGAAGTGGAGCTATTCGAGCGAGAGCTCGCCAGGTCGACGGGCGTGGCCCATGCCGTGGGTGTGGCCAACGGCCTTGATGCGCTGCGGCTTATTTTCCGCTCTCTCGTGCTGCTGGGGCGGCTTGCTCCCGGCGACGAGGTGCTTGTGCCGGCAAATACTTATATTGCGTCGTTCCTGGCTGTGAGCGATGCCGGCCTATGCCCCGTGCCGGTGGATATAGACGCCGACACCTCCAATATGAGCGCTGCTGCCGCCTCGGCGGCTATCACGCCGCGCACACGCGCCATGCTGCCGGTGCATCTCTACGGACGCGTGTGCTGGGATGATGCCTTAGCTGCCCTTGCCGCGAGCCACAACCTGATTGTCGTGGAAGACAATGCCCAGGCGATAGGGGCCGAAGGCACAGTAGCAGGCGTCAACGGCCACCGGCGCGCCGGAGCCATCGGCCACGCTGCGGCATTCAGTTTCTACCCCACGAAGAATGTCGGCGCGCTGGGCGATGCCGGAGCGGTCACCACCGACGACGGCGAGCTTGCCCGCACAGTACGTGCCCTTGCCAATTACGGCAGCGACACTCGCTACCATCATATATATTGCGGTTTCAACAGCCGTCTTGACCCCATGCAGGCTGCCGTGCTGAACGTGAAACTTCCGTATGTGTCCGAGATAAACGCCGCCAGGCGCCACACAGCGCAGATATATCTCGATGAGATAAAAAATCCGCTTGTGACACTTCCTGCACCTGCCGGAGAAGAGTGTGTGTGGCACCAGTTTGTTGTGCGCACGCCCTCGCGCGACCATTTCAAGATGTGGCTCGAGCAGCAGGGAGTGGCCACCGATGTGAACTACCCCGTGCCATGCCATCTGCAGCCCTGCTATCGCGGCGTGCTCGACAACTACAGCGCACCGGTGGCCGAGGAGCAGGCCCGCACTCTCCTGTGCCTGCCCATTGCGTGTGTCGACGACACGGAAGCGCACGAGATTGCCGCCATTATAAATTCCTATCGAAAAAATGATTGACAACAGCACATTCGGTACGCGCACGGCAGTGTTTCACACCTTCGGGTGCAAGCTCAACTTTGCCGAGACATCGACCGTGGCGCGGATATTGGGCGAGCACGGCGTGCGCAGGGCCACCGCGGGCGAGGAGCCCGATTTTGTGGTGGTCAATACCTGCAGCGTTACCGAACTCGCCGACAAGAAATGCCGCCAGACCATCCGCTCGTTGCATCGCCGCCATCCCTCAGCCGCCATTATCGTGACCGGCTGCTACGCCCAGCTCAAGAGCGACGAGGTGGCCGCTCTACCCGGCGTTGAGATTGTGGCCGGAATAGACCGCAAGCTCGATATAGCCGAATTTATCGACAGCTGGAGCGCCGACCACACGGCGCGCACTATCGTGCAACCCTCGCGCGACATCCGCGAGTTTTCGCCTTCGTGCTCCCGCGGCGACCGCACGCGCTATTTCCTCAAGGTGCAGGACGGCTGCGACTACTGGTGCAGCTACTGCACCATCCCTGCGGCTCGAGGCCGGTCGCGCTCCGGCACGATAGCCCAACTCGTCGACCAGGCCCGCCAGGTTGCGGCCGAGGGTGGAAAGGAGATAGTGATCACGGGTGTGAACATCGGCGATTTCGGCAAGGGTAGGGACGATACCTTCCTCGACCTGTGCCGCGCCCTCGATGCCGTCGACGGCATCGAGCGCTACCGCATTTCCAGTATTGAACCGAACTTGCTCACCGACGAGATTATAGATTTTGTGGCATCTTCGCGACGCTTCATGCCGCATTTCCATGTTCCGCTGCAGAGCGGCGACGATGAAGTGCTGGCCCTGATGCGCCGCCACTACGACACAGCGCTCTTCCGCCGCAAGATGGAGCGCATCAAGGACGCGATGCCCGATGCATTCATCGGCGTGGACTTGATTGTGGGCGCGCGTGGCGAGACCACGCAGAGGTTTGAAAATTCGCGCGACTTTGTGGCATCGCTGCCTGTGTCGCGGCTGCATGTGTTCACCTACAGCGAGCGCCCCGGCACGCGTGCCCTGGAAATCACGCCCGTGGTGAGCCCGGAAGAGAAACACCGCCGCACGCGAGAGATGCTGGCCGTGAGTTCGCGGCTCTACGAGGCGTTTGCCTCGCGATTTACCGGCACGGCCCGCCCCGTGCTGCTCGAGCATCCGCGTCCGGGCCATCCCATGTCGGGATTCACCGACAACTATCTGAAAGTCGAGGTCGAGGCTCCCGCCGAGCTCGACAACACCATCGTGCCCGTGCGTCTCGGCGGCCTCGATGTGCCCGAAGAAGTATTCACCGATTGCCAGTTGATATGAAAGCGGTCTCGAAGATAATGTCGTGCGTGGCCACCGGTGCCCTCCGGGTGGTCGCCCTGCTGCCGCTCAAGGTGCTCTATGTGTTCAGCGACATTGGCTACGTGGTGCTTCGTCATGTGGTGCGTTACCGCCGCGAAGTGGTGCGCGACAACCTCCGCGCATCTTTCCCGGACAAGACGCCCCGCGAGTTGAAGCAGATAGAGCGAGATTTCTATCACCACTTCGCCGACAATGCCGTAGAGACAGTGAAGATGTTGCACATCAGCGACAAGGCCATGATGCGCCACATGAAATTTGAAAATGTGGAGATAATCGACGAACTGCTGGCCCAAGGGCGCGATATAATCGCTTATTTCTCCCATTGCGGCAACTGGGAGTGGGCCACGAGCGTGGGACTGCACTGCGATCCGGCTGATGCCGGAAAGATCGACTTCGGCTTTGTCTACCGCCCCTTGAAAAACGAGGAGGTGGACAGGCTGCTGCTGAAGACCCGCACGCGTTTCAAGACAACGCCCTATCCCAAGGCTACCGTGCTGCGGCACCTGCTGCGCCTGCGACGCGACGGCAAGCAATTCATCACAGGCTTTATGAGCGACCAGAAGCCGAGTCACGGCGATCCCACTCAGGTTATGATGTTCCTGAACCATCCCACGGCGATGATTACCGGCACCGAAACGCTTGCGCGCCGGCTCGATACGGCCGTCATCTACTGGGATATGGAAAAAGTGGCGCGCGGCCGCTACAGAATCACGTGCCGGATGCTGGCCCACAGCGCCGCTCTCGAAAAGCCGGGAGTGCTCACGGCCGCCTATGCAGCTTGCCTTCAGGACACTATATTGCGTCAGCCGGCCATCTGGCTGTGGTCGCACAAGAGATGGAAAATACCCGTAACGATGCCTTGTAAATGAAGAAGGTAGCAGTAATAATCCTCAACTGGAACGGCGCGGCTCTGCTGCGGCGTTTCCTACCGTCGGTAATTGCCGGCACCGACAGCAGCGTGGCCGACGTGATCGTGGCCGACAACGGAAGCATCGACGACTCGCTCGATGTGCTCGCCGGGGAGTTTCCGGATGTGAAGGTGCTCGCATTTCCTGAAAATTTCGGTTTCGCGGCCGGATACAATCACGCGCTCGAGGCCACGCGCTATCCATATACGGTGCTCCTGAACAGCGACGTGGCCGTGCGTCCGGGATGGGTAAACACTCTGCTCGACTATATGGAGGGCCAATCCCGCACGGGTGCCTGCCAGCCTAAAATACTGAGTGCCGCCGACCCTTCGCATTTCGAATATGCCGGTGCGTCGGGCGGTTTTCTCGACCGCAACGGCTACCCGTATTGCCGCGGCCGCATCTTCGATACATGCGAGGAAGACCTCGGACAGTACGACACGCCCATGGAGATACACTGGGCCACCGGCGCGGCCCTTATGGTGCGCACGGAGCTCTATCTTGAGCTCGGAGGGCTTGATGCCGATTTCTTCGCCCACATGGAGGAAATCGACCTGTGCTGGCGCATCCGCCTGGCGGGATGGAAGATAGCCGTCGTACCCGAGGCCGTGGTCGAACACCTCGGCGGGGCATCCCTCGCTGCGGGCAATCCCCGCAAGACCTATCTCAACTTCCGGAACAATCTGCTCATGCTGCACAAGAATCTGCCGGACAGCTCCCGGCGTGCTACGCTGCTGCGCCGCCGGCTGCTCGACACTCTCGCGTGGTGCAAATTCGTGGCGGCCTTCGACTTCAAGAATGCATCCGCAATACTCCGTGCCCACAGAGATTTCCGCAAGATGCGCGAGCGCTACGACCTGCACCCCGACGCGGACCTCATAAAGAGCGGGCGCAACATTCTTGCCGACTACTACCTGCGGCGCAGGCACAAATACAGCGAATTGACTTAAACCCAATCATACTCACAACATTATGAAGCACTTCCTTCTATCAGTAATCATGCTCGGCAGCTGCACCCTTGCTTTCGGCTGGGGCCAGAAAGGCCACGACACTGTAGCGTACATTGCCGAAAACCATCTTACGCCGGCTGCAAAGGCTGCCGTAGACTCGATTCTCGACGGCAAGTCGCCCGTCTATTGGGCCAACTGGCTGGACAATGCCAGCCACACTCCGGAATATGCCTACACCAAGACATGGCACTATAAGAACGTGGATGCCGACCGCACTTACGAAGACATGCCCGCCAATCCTGCCGGCGATGCCGTTACTGCCGTGAAGATGCAGCTCGAAACCCTCGGCAATCCCGAAGCTACGAAAGCCGAGAAGGTGCTTGCCATGAAGATTCTGGTACACGTTGTGGGCGACATGCACCAGCCCATGCACATGGGCCATGCAACTGACCTGGGCGGTAACCGCGTGAAGGTGAAGTTCTTCAACCGCGACAAGAACCTGCACGGAATATGGGACGGCGACCTGGTGGAGAGCGCCCACAAGTGGAGCTACACCGAGTGGGCCCAGCAGATCGACCGCCTGAACGAAGCCGAGGAAGCACTCGTGCTGCAGGGCAGCATCGACGACTGGGCGCGCGAGACCCTGGCCATCACCCGCAATGTCTATGATTTCTTCCAGCCCGGCATCAATGTGAGCTACAATCAGATAGCCTACTGGGCGCCCACCATCGAGCAGCAGATGCTGCGCGGCGGTCTGCGCCTGGCTCATCTGCTCAACCAGCTCTACGACCCCGAGTACAATCAGTAAAACACAGCTCCTACGAGCATATAATAGGGAGGCCGGCATCCGTCGGTCTCCCATTTTATTGGGGTGCCCAGTACCTCGGCCGCAATAGCGGCTACGTTGAACCCCAAGGCTTCCAGCGACGGGCGAGCCAGGCGGGGGTGGCGGCAAGGTTTACCCTCGGTGCGCGCACACGGCAGCTTGCCGCAATAGGGGCAGTCGCCGCTTAGGCCGCAGGCCATGCCTCCGGTTTGAGATTCGAGCTTCAGCAGCTGCCTCTCGAATTCGCCCCTTGCATCCTGCATGATTTCAGCGCCGGAAAGCGTGCAACCTTCCGCCGGGATGATTTTCACGGCTTCAATGCGTGCAGTGGCGTAACCCTCCGGGCTTACGGATACGGGCGGACAAAGCCACGACTTCCCGAACCCCGAACACTTGCGGCACAATTCCATGAACCGCGGCACATCGCGGTAGCGGCGCATCAGCGTCTCAGCGTCGATGGTCGCGCTCAGAGGCTCTACAGTGTAGTCACTCTTCATTGCGCTCGAGCTCCATAAAACCGTGCCAGATGGCACCGAGAGTGCGCTGGATGCAACACTTCACTATATATTCCCGGCTCACTTCCTCGTCCAGCACGTAGCTGTATTCCATCCTTATGACGTTGTCCCTCACCACGGCAGTGGGTATGTTCTTGTGGGTGTTGTGACGGTTGGCAAGCTCGTAGAGATTGCCCCTGGGCTCATAATCGGCCGCGAAAGCCACGAACGAGAGGCGTTCGTCTTCCACAATCAGGTAGACCACCACGTCGTACACGAAATCTTCATCGGCCATCTGCATCAGAACAAGGTCGCCGTCGTCGTCGTATCGGCTGGGGATGTTCAGCTCGTCGAGCATGTCGCGGATGATGTATTTATCTATATGTTTCATGTTGTCTTGGGGTTAGCATTTAATAACATTCCAGCCCAGCGCGCCGCGGCACAGTGCCACGCTCTGATGGCTACCTACCGCTATGTGGCGATAGCTGCCGGCTGTTGTAGCTTTTTCCACGGTGTGCCCGTCGGGCAACCGCAGGGTATAGTAATAGCGGTAGATAGTGCGCGAGGTGTCAGGCACGTATCGGCCGCGGCCCACGCGCCGTGTGGGATGCTCGGCACGGGAGCGCTTGGACACAATCGTTGCCTCCACCAATCGAGAGCCTGAGTCGTCGGCTCCGGCGTAGTTAACGGTGAGGACTCCGCCGAACATCACTCCCGAAGCAACGAGGAACAGAACGGCAATGGCGAGACCGCCGCGTGCTATACCGGTCACGGCTGCGGCGCGGCGCATCAGCAGGCGCGCCACCACTGCGCCGCCACACACACCGATGGCCACTGCCAGCCATGGTTCGATATAGGTGCGCCGCAGCAGAAACACGCCGCATAGCGCGATGCCTGCGGCCACAATGGCGGCAAATATACGGAGGAAAGTTTTCATCTTAGTGTATTCCGGAAAAATCCAATGCAAAAATAGTAAAATCATAGCGAAAAATTGAATAGTATCTAAATTTTAATTAAATTTGCAGTGACTTAACGCCCCCACGTGAGCCCATCAGCCGCTCCGGGCGTTTATGAGAGTGAAAAAATAACCAATTACGGTTCTTAAACAATAAGAATATGTCAAAAGTAACAGTCGTAGGCGCCGGCAACGTAGGCGCAACATGTGCTAATGTTCTCGTGACCAATCAGGTGGCCGACGAGGTGGTTCTGCTCGATATCAAGGAAGGCGTGTCGGAAGGCAAGGCCATGGACATCATGCAGACAGCCAGCATCCTTAACATCAATACCCGCCTCACCGGTGTGACCAACGATTACGCCATGACCGAAGGCAGCGATGTGGTAGTGATCACCTCCGGTATCCCCCGCAAGCCCGGTATGACCCGCGAGGAGCTCATCGGTGTGAACGCCGGTATCGTGAAGAGCGTTATGGACAACGTGCTGAAGCACTCTCCCAACGCCATCATCATCTGCGTGTCGAACCCCATGGACACCATGACATATCTTATCCACAAGACCAGCGGCCTTCCCAAGGAGCGCATCATCGGCATGGGCGGCGCCCTCGACAGCGCACGTTTCCGCTACTTCCTGAGCCTGGCCCTTGGCGTGAACATCACCGAGGTTGAAGGCATCGTGATAGGCGGCCACGGCGACACCACCATGATTCCTCTCACCCGCTACGCAGCACACCGCGGCATCCCCGCCACCGAACTTCTTCCCAAGGAGCAGCTCGACAAGGTGGCTGCCGACACCATGGTGGGCGGCGCAACCCTCACCAAGCTGCTCGGCACCAGCGCCTGGTACGCTCCCGGCGCAGCAGCAGCCCAGCTCGTCGAGGCCATCCTCCACGACGAGAAGAAGATGATCTCCTGCTCGGCTCTGCTCGACGGCGAGTATGGCCAGAAGGACATCTGCATCGGTGTTCCCTGCGTCCTCGGCCGCAAGGGTATCGAAAAAGTTGTCGAGTTCAAGCTCAACGACGAGGAGAAGGCTCTCTTCGAAAAGAGCGCCGAGGCCGTGCGCAAGACCAACGCAGCTCTGGCCGGTGCCCTCTGAGTAAAGATCTAAACAACCCCATTTAATAAGAAACACAGAGCACAGTGCACGAGACGCCGAGGGCGCCACGCGCCTGTGCTCCTTATTTTAAAAGTTATGAAGAAAAATTTGTTTTTTGCTTTTGTAGCAGCTGCCGCCCTGGCTCTGCCGTCGTGCAGCAACGCACAGAAAACCAATGAGAAAGTGAACGAGATAGCTGCCGACGAGCAGGCCACCGAGCTGCGCACTTTTGCCGGCGAAGTCACGTCGGAAGAAGTCGCTCCGGCCGAAGGCGTACTCATCTGCACCGACGATGCCGCATATCGTCCCGGCTCCAAGGTGAACAAGCTCACGATCATCGACTTCAACGCCACGTGGTGTGGCCCCTGCAAGATATTCGCGCCGGCCTTTGACGAGGCAGCAACCCGTTTTGCTGGTAAAGCCGACTTCGTGTCGATAGATATCGACAAGTGCCCCGAAACTGCCGCCGCTTTCCGCATCGAGGCCGTTCCCACGGTCGTGCTCCTGCGTCCCGACGGCAAGAACGTGCGCTACGTGGGCACCCAGGACATCCTGCCTGTCGACAAGTTCGTCAAGGTGGTGACGGAAAACCTCTGATCGTATAGTTTATTTCAAGCGGAGCCGCGACACGACACCGTTGCGGCTCCGTCATATTATAATATGAGTCATGACACGAAAAGAAATTGCCGATAATATCAAGAGCCGCCTGGGCATCGGGCAGCTCAACCCCATGCAGCTGGCCATGCAGAAACAGTCGTCGAAACACATAGTGCTCCTGGCTCCAACCGGCTCGGGCAAGACGGTGGGCTTTGCCCTGCAGTTGCTCCGGGCCGTAGGGCCGTCGGAGGGCCGGGTTCAGGCGGTGGTGATCGCCCCGTCGCGCGAACTGGTGATACAGACGGCCGAAGTGCTCCGCCGCATTGCCGTGGGGCTGAAAGTGTCTGCCGTCTATGGCGGTCACTCCGTGGCGGAAGAGAAGGCCACGCTCAGCGTGGCGCCGGATATTCTCGTTGCAACGCCCGGGCGTCTGCTCGACCACATTCAGCGCGACCGCATCGATGTGTCGAAAGCCCGCGCACTCGTGCTCGACGAATACGACAAGTCGCTCGAACTGGGTTTTCAGGACGATATGAGCAAAATCGTGCGCCGCATGCGTTCGCTCAGCCTTGTGGTGCTCACCTCGGCCACGGAGCTTCAGGAGCTGCCTTCGTTCGTAGACCTGGGCGGAGCCGCAACGGTGGATTTCCGCGAGGCTGCCGGCGTGAAGGAGGATAGGGGAGATGTCGCCGTCCGGCGCGTGCTCTCTCCATCGCCCGACAAGCTTGACACTCTCGGGCAGCTGCTGAAATCCCTCTCCGGCGAAAAAGTGATAGTGTTCCTTAACTACCGCGAGGCCGCCGAGAGGGTTTACAAGGCTATGAAGGCGCTGCGGTTGCCTGTGGGGCTGTATCATGGCGGCCTCGACCAGATAGACCGCGACAAAGCCATCGTGCGCTTCAACAACGGCACCACGCCGGTGCTGATTTCAACCGACTTAGGTTCGCGCGGCCTCGACATCGACAATGTCAACGCCGTGGTGCACTACCACCTGCCGTCCACGTCGGAAACATGGGTGCACCGCAATGGTCGCACCGGCCGCATGGGGGCGTCGGGAAATGTGTACGTAATCGAGTCGGCCGATGAAAAAGTTCCCGAATATGTCGTTACCGACGGCGAGTACGACCCCACAACCGAAAGCAAGCCGGCCGCAGCCTCCGTGCCCATGGCCACGCTGTTTTTCGATGCCGGAAAGAAAGATAAGATCTCGCGCGGCGACATCGTGGGATATATCTGCCAGCAGGGCGGTATCGACGCCGCTCTCATTGGCAAGATAGACCTTCGCGACAGGATGGCCTATGTGGCCGTTCCGCGCGACTGCGTGGCAAGGTTGCTCAAGGATTTGGCCGATAAAAAGCTGAAAGGCAAGAAGGTGCGCGTCAGCGAGGCGAAGTGATGCCGCTGCGGTAGTCGCCGGTGGCCGCGTCGAAGCGCACTGTGTCGGAGTCGAATACTCTGTCCATGACTCCCGAGGCGAGAATCTGCTGCCGGGGGCCGCAGTGCATGTGGTGAGTGGCATGGTCTATGACCCACAGATTGTCGGCCACGTCGAGTGCCGGAGCTATGTCGTGGGTCGAAAGCAGTATCGTTACTCCTTTGTCGCGCGCGATTCCGCGCAACTGCTGCATCACTTCGATGCGGCTGGCTGCATCGAGAAACGAGGTGGGCTCGTCCAGCAGCATCATAGGTGTGGCCTGGGCTAATGCGCGTGCGATCAACGCTTTCTGTCGCTCGCCGTCGCTCAACGTTCCGGCCGTGCGCTGTGCCAGGTGGGCGATGCCCAGCGCGTCCAGCGCGTCGCCCACTATTCTTTTGTCGTCGCGGTCGAGCCTGCCGAAGATGCCGGTGTACGGTTGGCGTCCCAGCGACACGATTTCCTCCACCGTGAGGTCGGCGGCGATGTTTCGCTCGCTGTACACCAGGCTCACCAGCCGCGCACGGCTGCGGGGTGTGGTGGCGCGATGCAGGTTCGTGTCATCGTACAGCACAGCGCCCCCAAGCGGTTGCTGCGCTCCTGCCAGGGTGCGCAGCAGTGTGGATTTTCCCATTCCGTTGGCGCCTATGAGCACAGTGACCGTGCCCGGGGCTACATCGGCATCGAAGGGGCCTATCACCGTGCGATGGCCGTAGCCGGCCTCCAAGTTTCTGATTTCAATCATAGGTGCGTCGGTTTCCTTTAATTATTATGTACAGTATCACCGGAATACCCAGCATCGGGGTAATGGCGTTTACGGGCAGCACGCCGCTTGTGGCAGGCGCCACGCTCAGCCACGCCGTGAGCAGTCCGGTCACGGCCCCGAAAAGTATCGTCGCGGGCAGCAGCCATGCATGCCTCGAAGTGCCCAGCGAGAGGCGCGCCATGTGGGGCACGGCCATGCCTATGAACGCTATGGGGCCGCACCATGCAGTGACGATGGCTGCCAGGGCGCCGCTCAGCCACAGTATGCCCGTGCGCGTGGCCCGCAGGTTCACACCGCTTGCGGCGGCATATCGCTCGCCCAGCAGGAGTGCGTCGAGCGGCTTTATATAGAAAACGCTCCAGACAATAAAACCTGCTATGAGAGCGCAGTAGAGGGCGAGGTCGGAGGGCGAGACGCTCGTGAAATTGCCGAGACCCCACACCACGAAAGCATGCACGCTGTGTTCGGGTGCGAAATAACTGAGCAACGATATGGCTGATGATGCGAGATAGCCTATGAGCACGCCCACGATGAGAAGCATCGACCCCGAACTCACTCGGCGAGCCATGGCCAGCAACACGCCCATAATCGCCATGGCTCCGGCCAGCGCGCCACCCAGCGCCCCGAGGCCGGCCCCGGCTCCCGCCAGCACCACGATGGCAACGCCCAGCGACGCGCCGGACGAGATACCCATGATGGACGGTCCGGCCAGCGGGTTGCGGAACAGAGTCTGCATCAGCAGACCCGAGACGGCGAGGGCCATTCCCGAAAGCATGGCGCATAAAGCCATGGGCACCCGGATGTCGCACACGATGGCGCGCCACACCTTGCGCGAAACCTCACCGCCGCTCAGGGCTCTCCACACTTCAATTGCGGGGATATCGGCTGCTCCGGCCATAAGGCAGGCCGGAAACAGCACGCACACGGCTGCCAGGCAAAGGATTATAACAGCCCACTTGCGCGTCATAGCTTTTCAAAATAGGCCGTGGTCTCGCCCGGATGGTCTTCCGGGTGCATCACTATCACGAAGTCGCGCAGCACACGCTCGGGATGGAAGGCGATGTCGTTGAAAATATTCTTGCTTGAAGTGTCGCACACATACACATTACCTTCGTTGAAGGCCTTGATATGCGTGGCTGCGGGGTTGGAAGACGCTAGCGCTCCGGCCGAGGCTATCGGGCCGAAAGAACGTATCATCCACACATCGGCATCCGCAGCCCTGTCGAGCACACCCTCGGCATCGAGGGCTATCGAGCCCTCTGATTTCACGTCGGCCCAGGGATAGTTGCCGCCGGCATCGGCCAGCATCCTCGCCATATAGCTGTCGCCGGCCGGGAGGTACCACACTCCCGATGTCAGGGTTTCCGTCAGCACCTTGGGGCGTCGCGAGCTCTTCTCGCTGTTCTTCAGAGCCTCGTAGCGGGTGCACACATCATTATATATGGAATCGGCCTTCTCGCGCTTTCCGTACAGCACTCCAAGCAGCTTTATCCACTCGGCGCGCCCCAGCGGATTGAGTTCGAGGTAATCGGCCATGGGTATCACGTTGATGCCGTTGCGCCTGTATATCTGGTAATCGGAATCAGGCATCGGCGACATCAGCACGGCATCGGCCTCGAGCGCCAGAATATGTTCGGGCGAAGGGGCAGTGGAGCTGCCCACGTCGGCAATCAGGCCGGCCGACAACAGGCGCGAAACAGTATCGGAAGCACTGAAGTAATGCCCGTCGGCCACACCGGCTATGGCTTCGCCGGCTCCAAGTTCAAACACCGGGGCGGTGTGCACGCCCGAAAACACCACCGACCTTTCCAGCGGCACCCGCACCATACTGGTGCCCTCGGGCGCGTCAATTTCAGCGTCGTCGCTCGTGAGGATGTATCGCCAGGGCTTTCCGCCGGCAGTCCAGGGGGTGGAAATCAAGGCCTCGATATATCCGTCGCGCTCTATGAGCGTGAGGTGCGATGCGGCGGTGGTGAGGGTGTCGCCCGGAACGCTCTCGCCCGCGGCGCTACCGCGGCCGCCCGCACATGCGCCCAGGAATATAGATAGTGTTGCAAGAATGAACAGTCGCATTTCTTTCTTCTTTTTTTCGTGTGCAAATTTATCTAAAATCCCGTATATACGCAACACCGCATAATTATGGGCAAAATTAGCCTATCATATGTAAAAAATTATTAACTTTGCTGGCTGAATCATTTTATTCAATTTCAACCATCCGAGTTATGGGAAAAGAGACCTCAGAGAGAATACAGACATCGATATTGAACAATCTTGAAAAAAAAGCCCTCGTGTGGCTTGCCGAGCGGCAGCCCCAATGGGTGACGTCCGACTTCCTTTCTTACACAGGCGTCGTAGGCGCGCTGCTGTTCGTGCTGTTCTCCTACATGGGTAATATCAACGTCAATTATCTCTGGCTGGCAGCGCTCGGTCTTGTCGTCAACTGGTATGGCGACAGCCTCGACGGCACCCTGGCGCGCGTGCGCAACACCCAGCGCCCGCTCTACGGCTTCTTTATCGACCATTCTCTCGATGCCCTCACCACATGCCTCATCTGCATAGGCGTGGGCGTGTCGCCCTACATGAGCATGGACATAGCCCTGTTCATCTTGGCCGGCTATCTTTGCATGTCTATCTATACCTATCTGTCCACCATCATCATAGGCAAGTTCCGCCTCACCTATGGCAAGCTGGGACCCACCGAGGTGCGCCTCATCATCATAGCCGTGAGCATCCTGTACATGTATCTGCCCCTTGATGGCGCCGGCGTGGAGTTCGGCGACCGATTCTGGACCGTCTACGACCTGATAGGCGTGGCAGTCGCCGCCATTCTCTTCATCATTTATATAGCATCGATGGTGTCCGACCTGCGCAAGCTCTCCATCCAGGACCCGGCCAAACCCTATAAGAAAGAAAAATAACTTATGACAGAGTTAGCTCCCAAATACAATCCCTCCGAAGTGGAGGACAAGTGGTATGCCTACTGGCTCGACCACAACCTGTTCAAATCCGTGCCCGACGCACGCGAACCCTACACAATCGTGATTCCGCCCCCCAATGTCACGGGGGTGCTGCACATGGGCCACATGCTCAACAACACCATCCAGGACATTCTGGTGCGCCGCGCGCGCATGATGGGCAAGAATGCGTTGTGGGTGCCAGGCACCGACCATGCTTCCATCTCCACCGAGACCAAGGTGATACAGAAACTGGCCAAGGAAGGTATCAAAAAAACCGACCTCACCCGTGAGGAATTCCTGAAGCACGCCTGGGATTGGACCCATAAGCATGGCGGCATCATCCTGCAGCAGCTGCGCAAGCTGGGCGCCTCGTGCGACTGGAGCCGCACGGCGTTCACAATGGATGAAAAGCGTAGTGAAAGCGTGGTCAAGGTGTTCTGCGACCTCTATGATAAGGGCTTGATTTACCGCGGCCTGCGCATGGTCAACTGGGACCCCCAGAACCGCACCGCCATCAGCGACGACGAGGTGTTCTTCGAGCAGGAACAGTCGAAGCTGTACTATCTCCGCTACTACGTGGCCGACGACGACATGTCCGGAGCTACGGGTGCCGAAGAAGAGGTGATTCACACCGACGAGGCCGGCCGCCGCTATGCCGTTGTCGCCACCACTCGCCCCGAAACCATCATGGGCGATACCGCCATGTGCATCAACCCCAAGGACCCCAAGAACGCGTGGCTCAAGGGCAAGAAGGTGATTGTGCCCCTCGTGGGACGTGTGGTGCCTGTGATTGAAGACCGCTATGTCGATATAGAGTTCGGCACGGGTTGCCTGAAAGTGACGCCGGCCCACGACAAAAACGACAATATGCTGGGCAAGACCCACAACCTCGAGACCATCGACATCTTCAATGAAGACGGCACCGTGGCCGAGATTGCAGGAATGTATGTGGGCATGGACCGCTTCGATTGCCGCAAGGCCATCGCCGAGGACCTGGCCAAGGCCGGCCTCATGGAAAAAGTGGAGGACTACGTCAACAACGTGGGCCTGAGCGAGCGCACCAAGGTGCCCATCGAGCCCCGTCTGTCGCTTCAGTGGTTCATCGACATGAAGCACTTCGCCGAAATTTCTCTGGCACCGGTGATGGACGACATCATCCGCTTCGTGCCCGAGAAATACAAGACCACCTATCGCATGTGGCTTGAAAACATCCAGGACTGGTGCATCAGCCGCCAGCTGTGGTGGGGCCATCGCATTCCGGCATATTATTATACAGACCCGGCCGACGGCCAGGAGAAATTCGTGGTGGCCGAGAATATTGATGCAGCCCTGCAGAAAGTTCACGCAATCGACAGCTGCATAGGCCTTTCGCTCTCCGACCTGCACCAAGACGAGGGCGCGCTCGACACCTGGTTCTCGTCGTGGCTGTGGCCCATCACGCTCTTCGACGGCATCATCAATCCCGGCAACGAGGAAATCAATTATTACTATCCCACGGCCACGCTCGTGACCGGCCCGGACATCATCTTCTTCTGGGTGGCCCGCATGATCATGGCCGGCTACGAATACGTGGGCAAGCAGCCGTTCAACAACGTGTATTTCACCGGTATCGTGCGCGATGCCATCGGTCGCAAGATGTCGAAGAGCCTGGGCAACTCGCCCGATCCGCTCGACCTTATCGAAACCTATGGTGCCGACGGCGTGCGCATGGGCATGATGCTGGCTGCTCCTGCCGGCAACGATATCATGTACGACGACAAGCTGTGTGAGACCGGCCGCAATTTCTGCAACAAAATATGGAATTCCTTCCGCCTCATAGCCGGCTGGGAATCCGACGACAATCTGCCGCAGCCTGAAGTGAACGCCACGGCTGCCCGCTGGATGCGTTCGCGCATCAGCGCCACCATGGCTTTCGTCAACGACTGCTTCGACAAGTTCCGCCTCAACGAGGCCCTCATGGCCGTCTACCGTCTGTTCCGCGACGACTTCTCCGGCACATATCTTGAAATGATCAAGCCGGGCTATCAGAAACCTGTAGACGGCATTACGCTCCGCGCCACCAACGAGTTCTTCGATGAACTCCTGCGCATGCTCCATCCCTTCATGCCGTTCATCACCGAGGAACTGTGGCAGCACCTGGCCGACCGCCGTCCCGGCGAGAGCATCATGTATGCCCCCATGCCCGCCGTCGGAGAAGTTGACGAGAAACTGCTCGCAGCCATGGCTGTTGCCCAGGAAGTTGTGGGCGGCGTGCGCGCCGTGCGTGCCAAAAAGAATATCCCTGCCAAGGAGGAGCTCCAGCTGCTCGTGCTCGGACAGCTCGACGCATCGGTGCACGGCGTTGTGTGCAAGCTGGCCAATGTGGGCAAGATAACGGAAAACGCCGCCAAAGACCCTGCTGCGATGTCGTTCCTCGTGGGTACCACAGAATTTGAGGTGCCCATGGCTGCGAGCATCGACGTCGAGGCCGAACTCGCCCGCCTGCGCAAGGAGCACGACTATTACACCGGCTTCAAGGCATCCGTGGAGAAAAAGCTCTCCAACGAGCGCTTCGTAAACAATGCTCCCGCCGCCGTGGTGGAGACCGAGCGCCGCAAGCTGGCCGATGCCGAGCAGAAGCTCGCATCCATCGCCGCATCCATCGCCGCCCTCGAAGCCTGACCGGCACTTGTGAAAATCGGAAAGACCGCGCCCTGTATCCGGGTGCGGTCTTTCTGCGTTCTATTTTATGCATTTTTAGCTAAAAAGGAGTGCGCCGGAGGGCGGAATGTCGGCAAAAATTAGTAAATTTGCTCATTAAAAGAAAACGATAATACACAGCATATGAAATTCAACGTTTCCAGCAAATCGCTTCACAACGCCGCATCGGCCGTAAGCAAGGTTATAAACAACAAAAACACTATAACCATGCTCGACAATTTCCTGATCTCTCTCAGCGCCGACGAGCTGGTTATCACGGGTATGGACTCGGAAAACTCGCTGTCGGGACGTGTCCCCGTGACCGAGGCCGACGGCGAGGGCCGCTTCTGCATCAACGCCCGCTCGCTCGTGGAATTCCTCAAGCAGATACCCGATCAGGGCATCACTTTCGACATCAACCCCTCCACCCTGGAAATCAAGATCGACTATAGCAACGGCACATCAAATTTCGTTGCCGGCAACGCCGACGAATATCCTTCCTACAAGAGCCGCGAAGACAACGAGGAGCCCATCGAATTCGAGATGCCCACGGAATATCTCGTGAAGGGTCTCGACTACACGATGTTCGCTGCCAGCACCGACGAATATCGCCCCGTGATGCAAGGCGTGTTCTTCGACATCAAGCCCGACTCCTTCACCTTTGCCGCCACCGACACCCGCAAGCTCGTGCGCTATATCGACAAGCGCGTGCACGCCGGAAGCACCGGCAGCTGCATCATGCCCATGAAGGCCTGCAGCGTGCTCAAGAACGTCTTTGTCAAGGACGAGACCGTAAAGGTGCAGATGACCTCGAAAAACGCCACGTTCAGCAGCTCCACATTCTCCTTCCAGTGCTGCCTGCTCAACGGTCGCTACCCCGACTATAACCGCGTGATTCCCACCAACAACCCCTATACGCTCACGGTGGACCGTCGCTCGATGCTCACGGCCGTGCGCCGCGTGGGCGTGTTTGTCGACCCCGGCTACAGCCTCGAGAAGTTCCGCATCGAGCCCGATTGCATGATCATCAAGGGCGACAACAAGACCAACCAGAGCACGGCGCGCGAAAAGACGCCCTGCTCGTTCGACGGACCGGAGCTCACCATCGGTTTCAGCTCCGTATATCTTGAGGACATCCTGAATGTGCTGCCTTCCGACGACATCACCATCGCTCTGGCCGACCCCGGTCGCTCCGGTCTGTTCCGTCCTCTCGAAGAGGAAAAGGACACCGAGCTGCTGATGCTGCTGATGCCCATGACCGTGACCGACTTCTAAATCTCGGCAATATGGCACTGTCGCTGAAACGTCCGCTTGTGTTCTTTGACCTGGAGACCACCGGAACCAATATCACCCACGACCGTATCGTGGAAATAAGCTTCATCAAGCTGATGCCGGATGGCACCGTGATAGAGAAGAGCCGCCGCATCAATCCCGAGATGCCCATCCCGGCCGAAGCTACCGCCGTGCACCACATCACAGACGAGGATGTGGCCGGTGAGCCCACATTCGCCATGGTGGCCAAGTCTCTTGCACAGCACTTCGAGGGCTGCGATTTTGCCGGTTTCAACAGCAATCGCTTCGACCTCCCGCTGCTCGACCAGGAGTTCAACCGCGTGGGCGTCGACTTCGATTTCAGCCGTGCGCGCTTCGTGGATGTTCAGACCATCTACCACAAGCGTGAGCCCCGCACCCTCGTGGCTGCCTATCGCTACTACTGCGACAAGAATCTCGAGGAAGCACACAGCGCCTCCGCCGACACGCGCGCTACCTATGAGGTGCTCATGGCCCAGCTCGAGCACTACGGCGACCTTCCCGACACAGTGGAGGAACTCGCCGATTATGCATCGCAGAACAAGAATGTGGATTTCATGGGCCGGCTGATTTACGACGAGGATGGCTGCGAGGTTATCAACTTCGGCAAATACAAGGGCCGCAAGGCCGCCGAGGTGCTCGAACGAGACCCCGGCTATTACAGCTGGATAATGAGCGGCGACTTCACCAACAACACCAAGGCCGCCTTCACCCGCATCAGACTTCGTGGCAGAAAATGAGCGACGTATCTTCTCTCAACGGCAAGCACATAGTGCTGGGAATCACCGGAGGCATCGCCGCCTATAAATCGGCGATGCTCGCCAGGTTGTTCGTGAAAGCCGGCGCCGAGGTGCAGGTGATCATGACCCCCTCGGCACGCGAGTTCATTACTCCTCTCACCATGTCCACGCTCACGGGCAAACCGGTCATCACGGAATTTTTCTCTGCCAACACAGGCGAGTGGCACAGCCATGTCGACCTGGGGCTGTGGGCCGATTACTTCGTGGTGGCTCCCGCCACGGCATGCACCCTGGCCAAGATGGCCACAGGCGTGGCCGACAATATGCTCGTAACGTCCTACCTGTCGACCCGCGGCAAGGTGTTCGTGGCTCCGGCGATGGACCTCGACATGATGGCTCATCCCTCCACTACCCGCAACCTGGCCGTACTGCAGGCCGATGGCGTGCAGGTGATTGAGGCTGCCTGCGGAGAGCTTGCCAGCCATCTGAGCGGTAAGGGCCGCATGGCCGAACCAGCCGAGATTCTCGCCGCGCTTGAGCTTGATGCCTCCGCCGCCCGCACGTTGGCAGGCAAGCATGTGCTCATCACCGCCGGCCCCACGGTTGAGCGCATCGACCCGGTGCGCTACATCAGCAATTTCTCCACCGGCAAGATGGGATATGCTATAGCCGAGGAGGCTGCACGCCGCGGTGCCCGCGTCACTCTGGTGAGTGGCCCGGTGAGTGTATCGGCGGCTCATCCTGCCATCACCGTGGTCAAGGTTGAGTCGGCCCGCGAGATGCTCGAGGCTGCCGCGCAGGCCTTTGAGGATGCCGACATCGCCATCCTGGCAGCTGCCGTAGCAGATTATGCTCCGGCAGAGGTGGCGACCACGAAAATCAAAAGGGAGAAACAGCCGGAGTGCGATCTCCGGCTTAAGGCAAATCCGGATATCGCTGCCACGCTCGGCTCCCGGAAGCGGCCAGGACAATATCTTGTGGGTTTCGCGCTCGAAACCGACCACGAGACAGCCAACGCCGCAGGCAAAATGAACCGGAAGAATCTCGATATGATTGTGATGAACTCGCTGCGCGACAAAGGAGCGGGTTTCGGAACGGACACGAACAAGATAACCGTTTTCAAACGTGACGGCCGTGTCGAGGAATACGCTCTGAAAAGTAAAAAAGAGGTTGCGGCCGACATTCTTGATGCCATAGATGAATAGGGTATTGAAAATAGTAATGCTGGTGTGCGCGTTGGCACTTTGCAACAAAGGCCTCGCGCAGGAGCTGAATTGCGTGGTGGAGGTGAACTCCGACCAGGTAGAGGGCACCTACAAACAGGTGTTCCAGTCGCTCCAGCAGGCTATTGCCGACTATATGAACACTACCGTATTCAGCAACGCACAATTCGCGGCGAACGAGAAGATCGACTGCCGGATGTTCTTCACCATCAAGGAATACAGCGACGACGGCACCGTGAGCGGCGACCTGCAGGTGCAGAGTACCCGTCCGGTCTACAACTCGTCGTACACTACCACGCTCCTGAATTTCAAGGACAGCAAGATAGATTTCAACTATCGCGAAAACGACCCGCTGGTCTTCACCTTGTCGCATCAGGAGAGCCAGCTCACTGCCATACTCAATTTCTACGCCTATCTATTTCTGGCCATGGATTTCGACTCTTTCGCGCCCCGCGGAGGCGAAGCCTACTGGGAGAGGCTGAAGAGCATCGTGCAGATGGCCCAGAGCTCTGGCGAGACAGGTTGGAAGGCGTTTGAGGACAATAAGAACCGCAGTGCTGTGCTGTCGGCATTCACGGATGCCTCCACTCAGGGACTGCGCGACCTCAATTACAATTATCACCGCCGCGGCCTCGATGAAATGGTCACGAGTCCTGACAAGGGTCGCTCGACCATCACGGGTGCGCTGCCGGTGCTTTCCGATGTGCTTTCGGTGGCACCTATGTCGGTGGGCCTCTCGATGTTCAAGGATGCGAAGATGGACGAATTGGTGAATCTCTATTCCAAGGCGCCGTCCGATGAACGGACACGCGTGTTCAATATCCTCGAGCCCATCTATCCCACAGAGCAGTCGCGGCTCGAAGAAATTAAAAAAGGCAAGGAAACGGAATGATTAAATCTCTCCATATAAGCAACTACGCCCTCATCTCGCAGATCGACATCGATTTCTGCGACGGGCTCAATATCATAACAGGTGAAACCGGCGCCGGCAAATCCGTGATGCTGGGTGCGCTGGGGCTGCTGCTTGGCGGCAGAGCCGACATGCGCGTGGTGCGCGACAGCGGCCGCAAGTCCGTGATAGAAGCTGTTGCCGATGTCAGCGGTGTGCCCGGCATCCGCGAGGCTTTTGCTGCCAACGCGATAGACGCGGCACCCGACGGCATCTGCATCCTGCGGCGCGAACTGCTGCCGGGAGGCCGTTCGCGTGCCTTTATCAATGATTCGCCGGTGAATCTGCAGGCCCTAAAAGCAGTGGCCTTGCGTCTCATAGACATTCATTCCCAGCATCAGAACCTGCTGCTGGCCGACCCTGAATACCAGCTGAGCATAATCGACAGTCTGGCCGACAACGGCGAGCTGCGCGAGCGTTATTCCGTTGCATTCCAGGCCTATCGCCGAGCCCTCAAGGCTTATACCGACATGCGCGAACTCCTGCGCAAGAGTGCGGCCGATTCCGAGTATATGGAGTATCAACTCGAACAACTCGACAAGATGAAACTGCGTCCCGGCGAGCAGGAAGAACTCGAGGAGGAGCGCGAGCTGCTGGTGAATTCCACTGCCATAAAGCGTCATATACAGGGCGCGCTATCTCCGCTTTCCGACGACGAGCAGAACGCCGTCGAAGCCCTGGCGGAGGCGGCAAACCATTGCCGCTCTCTGGCCGATATGATCGATTCGGCCGAAGCACTGGCTGCCCGCCTCGATTCGGCCCGCCTGGAGATTCAGGATATAGCCGAGAGTCTTTCCGACCTCGACTCGCGTGTTCAGGGCGACCCCGCCATGCTCGATGAAGTGGAGGAGCGCCTCAGCGCGCTGTATTCGCTGGAGGTGAAACACCATGTGGACAGCGTTGAGGAGCTGATAACCCTCCGCGACGACCTGCGCGCGAAACTCGCCGCCCTCGAGGGAGGCGAAGACACCCTGGCGCGTCTCGAACTTGAGGCCAGGAAGGCCAAGAAGGAGGCTATGCTGCTGGCGCGTGAGCTTAGCGAGGTACGCCGTGCCGCCGCAATGTCGTTTGCCGACGACCTCACGGCGCGCGCCATGCCTCTGGGCATGAAGAACTTGCGCGTGGAGGTGGCATTTTCCGCCGGCAAACTCATGGCTTCCGGCCTGGACATCATCGAATTCCGCTTTGCCTTCAACAAGAACCAGACGCCGCTGCCCATCGGAGGCACGGCATCCGGCGGTGAGATCTCGCGCCTGATGCTGTGCATCAAGAGCATCGTGGCGGAGCACATGCAGTTGCCCACCGTGGTGTTCGACGAGGTCGACACGGGCGTGAGCGGCGATGTGGCATCGCGCATGGCCGATATGATGCTCGCCCTGGCCGGCAGGATGCAGGTGGTTTCTATTACACATCTGCCTGCCGTGGCTGCACGCGGACAGGCTCATTTCAAAGTATATAAGCAAGACACCGAGCACAGCACCGAAACGCACATCGGGCGCCTGAGCGACGAGGAGAGGGTGGCCGAAATAGCCTTGATGCTGAGCGGCAACCCCGACGATCCCACCGCCCTGGCCGCCGCACGCTCCCTGCTCGCAAGATAATCACGACTACACTATGGAAAAAAACGACTTCATTTTCGGCATACGCGCCGTTGCCGAGGCCATCGAGGCCGGTAAGCAGATAGACAAACTGCTGATAAAGAAAGACCTTCACGGTCCGCTTGCCGAGGAACTGATGGCACTCGTGCGCGAGCACCGGATTGTGGCGCAGAGGGTGCCTGTGGAGCGCCTGAACCGTGTCACCCGCAAGAATCACCAGGGTGTAGTGGCCTATGTCGCCGCCGTCAACTACTACACCCTCGAGCAGTTGGTGCCGCAGTTCTATGAAGACGGCATCACGCCTTTTGTGGTGGTGCTCGACGGTGTCACGGACGTGCGCAATTTCGGAGCAATCGCCCGTACGGCCGATTGCTGCGGAGTAGGGGCCATCGTGATTCCCGAACGTGGTTCGGCCGGTGTGACGGCCGATGCCGTAAAGACTTCTGCCGGAGCATTGATGTCGCTACCGGTGTGTCGCGAGCGCAGCGTGGCCGGAGCCGTCAGGTTTCTCAAAGATAACGGCTATCAGATCGTGGCTGCCACGGAGAAGACCGACAATATGTACACGGATGCCAACTATGAGGGCCCCGTGGCCATCGTGATGGGTGCCGAGGATGTGGGCATCTCCCCCGAGGTGATGGCACTGTGCGACACGCCGGTGGCCATTCCGATGTTCGGCAACATCGGCAGCCTCAACGTGAGCGTGGCGGCCGGAGTGATGATGTACGAGGTGGTGCGTCAGCGCCTGCAGGCAGGTCTCGGAGTGGAGTAGGGCGCTATTTCAAACGGAAATAATAACCGAGAGTGGCCTCGATGCTCATGCATCGCGAGGCGCTGAATGTGTCGGCTTTCTTGGACGGATATATGTTGCCCAGGCCGTAATACAGGCGCGCCTCGAAAGTGACGCTGTGGCGCGGCTGCACGTAAAATTCGCAGCCCAGGCCGGCGGCAATGCCGTAGTCGAAACGGTTGCTGATGTCCATGGCCATTTGCGATACCATGCGGTTCGGGGGAAAGCCTTCGACATCGCCGGGATATTCATAGTTGAAATTCGACGATATTTTGTCGCCTATCATATAGCTGACCTCCGGGCCGAGATTCACCACGCCCTTGAAACGGGGGCTGCCGAAATAGATGTGCGTCAGAATGGGCAGACGCAGATACGTGAGGCTGCGTGAATAGCTCAGGAAACTGTTGGCGGTCTCGAAATTTTCTTTCCATCCTCGCTGTTCCCAACCGAATTCAGCCACGATGCCGAATATTTTTTCTTCGGTGTAGCGGAACGATACGGCTCCGGCCGTACCCATGAGCCATCCCTGTTTTACTCCTGGGGAGAATGACATGCGCGACAGCGACACGCCCGCACGGCCGCCCACGCTGATGTGCGGCTTGTAGTGGGTCTCGCCGTGCGCGGTGCACATGCATGCGAGGGCAAGGAGCAGAAATGCTATTCGTTTCATTACAGTATCGTTACGCGCGAGCGCTGGCCCGGCAGATAGGTGATTATATAGAGTGCGTCGTTCACGTAGCCGCCGTTTTCGCCGGCCTTGGCGAAGCGGAAGGCCGACTGCAGGCCGTGCCATAGTTCGCCATCGGGTTCAAACTCGCCATCGCCTGCCCGCAATTTGTCTATGAGCATCGTGGCCACGTCGTGGCCCAGTGCGCCCTGGTTGGGCACCACTTCCATGGGCGCAGCTCCGAAAGTGTCGGTGAAGCGAGCCGAGAGTGAGCTGCTTGCAGCCCCGGCGGGATCCATATAGATGCGCGAGTAGATGGTGGCGCCGAGCGAGTGGAGCATGTCGAGCGCGTCGTTGCGGAAAGCGGTCCAGTCGGGGTAGCCGAATATTTCAATAGATGCCGTGGCCGTGTCGTCGCGGAAAGCGCGCAGCGCGTGGCTGATTTTGTTGAACTCACCGAGTGTGCCGCTCGACGGAACCACTACGTACTGCTCGCCGGGCTCGAGGATGTCGAGGTCGGTAGAACGCAGCGTGCCGTTGTAGGTGATCTCAACCGGAGCGATACCGTCGGATATGTATTTGTCGCGGATGAAATCGACGAATGCCTCCTTCTCGTTGCGGCCGCCGGCGTTTTTCAGCAGCACTGGGCGTGTTTTGCCGAACCGCTCCCTCATGCCTTCGTAGGCCTTGGAATACATCAGCGCCTGGGGGATGTTGCCCTGCAGCAGGGTTTCGTTGCCCAGATAACTTTCATCCTTGAGATTAAAGATGTTGAGCACCAGGCCGCCATTCGGGGCCACGGCAGCCGCGATGTCCGACATCAGGCGTGTGTCTTCGGGCGCAATTACAACCGATGCGTTGCTAATCTCGTCATTTATCACATTGTCGCCGGTCGAGTCGTATACGTAGATCGAGACTTTGGGGCCGGAGGCACTCAGGGAGTCGGCCGCAAGGAGCATTCCGCGATAGAAATCGGCATAAAGCTGTGCCTGGCGGGAAGGCGAACTGTCGCGAAGATCGAAGGGGAGCACTACGGCTATCGTGGCATCGCGCATGGCTGCCGGCTCGTCGTCGGCCACGCTATCCGGCGTCTCGGCCTCGGCCACCGTCACGACTGTTTCAGGCGACGCTGCTGGCTCGGGCGCCGGTGCTTCTGCCGGTGCTACCGGAGCAGGAGCAGCCGCGGGCGCCTCAAACGCAGGCGTTTCCACGGGCTCCGACGCACGGGGAGCCTGCGCTACATCGGAGCCGGCTACGGGCACGTAGACGGTTTCTCCGGCCTTCAGTCCGTTGGCCGTGTGGGGGTTGAGTGCAATGATATCGTCAGGCGTCACGCCATAGCGGTGGGCGAGTCCGAAGAGAGTCTCTCCGCGTTTCACCTCGTGGGGAATCGACGCGGTGGCAGCGTCGGCAAACTCCTCGTAGGGGAAATACAGCGTGGCGCCGGCGCGCAGCCCGTCGGCCGCCGCAGGATTGCAGCGGATGATGTCGCTGCGGCTAATGCCGAGCGTGCGAGACAGCGAGAACACGGTATCTCCCGGACGCACTTCGTAGAAGAAATACTTGTGGCCGTTGATGCTCTTAACAGGCAGGTCGACGGCTCCCTGTGCAGCCAAACTGGCTGCACACAGCAGTGCAAGGATGGAATATCTGAGATGGCGCATGGAGTGTCACTCTTTGGGATTTAACAGAGCGTTGTAGCGCTCCGGGTCGATAATGAGCTCGAGAGCGTTGACAAACACGGGATTGAGAGGATTGGTGGAGCGAACGTACGAGCCCTGCTCGTAGAGGTCTCTCGCCATCAGGCCTTTGAGGATGGCGCGCACATACACACCGCTGCGCTGCCATTCCTCCTCGTTGAATTTCAGACCGGCGGTGTCGGCGGCCTCAAAGAGCCGCTCTTCCATAGCTTTGTCGACGTGGAATTTTTCCTGGAAGTCGTCTTCCGTGGGATAGCGGTCGAGCAGGGCCTTGCGGCGAGTGTCCACTTCTTTGAGTACGAACGAGTTGACGATACCCTTGGCCACCAGGTCGCGGTAGTAGGGCGAGAAATAGGTGGTGTCGACCGGCACGAACACATCGGGCATGATACCGCCGCCGCCATATACCGTGCGGCCATTTCGGAGAGTGTGCACCTTGAGGCTGTCCTCAAAATGAATGCTGTCGGCGCTCCACAGTTCTCCGCCATTATAGCGGTTGAGCATGTCCAGGCGGTATTCATCGCCGTGTCCCTTCTCGTAAGGCTTCTGGATGCACCGGCCGGAGGGGGTGTAGTAGCGCGCTGTGGTGAGGCGTATCATGGAGCCGTCGGGGAAGGGGAAGGGGCGCTGCACCAGGCCTTTGCCGAAGGTGCGGCGTCCCACCACGAGGCCGCGGTCGTTGTCCTGCATGGCGCCCGCGAGGATTTCGGAGGCGGAAGCTGAATACTGGTTGACCATCAGCACCACCCGGCCGTCAAGGTCGCCGTCTTCGGTATCCACGGAGAATGTCATGGGTTCGACGCGCAATCCCTTGGTGCTCACCACCGGGGCTCCTTTGGGCAGGAACTGCGACGCGAGCTGCACGGCGGCGCCCAGATAGCCGCCGGTATTGTCTTCAAGGTCGAGAATAACATGGCGCATACCTTTCTTGCGCAGTTTCTTCACGGCGCGGGCCACTTCGTCGGCCGTGCCTTCGGCAAAACGGCTGATGCGGATATAACCCACGGAATCGTTGGCCATATAGGCGTCGTCCACACTATAGATGGGGATGTCGTCGCGGTTGAGCAGGAAGGTGATGGGTTCGTGCACGCCGCCGCGTTTCACCTGCAGACTCACATGCGACCCTTTCGGACCGCGCAGTATCTTGAGTATGTCGGTGTTTTTCAGTTTCTTGCCGGCAATGACGGTGTCGTTGGCGCTGATTATGCGGTCGCCGGGACGGATACCCGCTTTTTCCGAGGGGCCGCCCACGGTGGTCTGAATCACATAGACAGTGTCCTGCACCATGTTGAACATGATTCCGATGCCGCTGAACTTGCCTTCGAGGGGCTGATTGAGTTCGCGGGTCTCTTCCGGCGACGAATATTGCGAATGCGGGTCGAGGGTCTTGAGCATCGACTTTATGGCTTCCTGCACCAGGCTGTCTTCGTCGATGTGCTCGACATAAAAATTGGATATGATGCCCTCGGCATATCTTAACTTCTGCGAGGCGTTGAATTCTCTTGTCTGGGCCTGCGCCATCAGCGAGGCGCAGGCAGCGATGGCTATGATAAACTTCTTCATTTTACAAAGAATCGGAAGGTTTCGGTAAAAAAGATTCTACATCGCGGCCGTAGGATGCGAGTTCGCGCACGATCGACGACGACACGGCGGCCAGTTCCGGCAGACTGTAGAGCAGCACCGTCTCTATGCCCGAGAGCTGGCGGTTCACATCGGCCAGGTCGCGCTCGTAGTCGAAGTCGCGCGTGGAGCGCACGCCGCGCAGCAGGGCGCATGCGCCGCTGCGGGCCGCGGCATCTACCGTGAGGTCGTCGTAGGTAATCACCTCCACGCGGCCGGTGGATGCAAACACATTGCGGATAGCCTGCGCGGCAGCCTCGGCGTGCTCGCGGTCGTCGGGTTTCGAGGCATTTATGCCCACGCCCACCACTATGCGGTCAAATATGTCGAGACCGCGCGTCACGATGGACGCGTGGCCCGTGGTGAATGGCCGGAACGAACCGGCGAAAAAAGCCACCCGCGGGGTGTGTTCAGAGAGCGATGTCGGTATCATCTTCCACTACGAGGTTGTCGATGATGAAAGTCTGGCGTTCCATGGTGTTCTTGCCCATGTAGAACTCGAGGAGCTCGGCCACGGCGTCCTCCTTGCGGAGCGTCACGCGGTCGACGCGCATGTCCGGGCCGATGAAATTGCGGAATTCCTCGGGCGAGATTTCGCCGAGACCTTTGAATCGTGTTATTTCGGCGTTCGCGCCGAGGCGGTTTATGGCTGCTATGCGTTCTTCGTCGGAGTAGCAGTAGACGGTGTCGTCGGGTACACCTTTGCCGCGCGAGCCGCTGCGCTTGGATGTCTTCTTGTTGCGCACGCGGAAAAGCGGTGTCTGGAGCACATATACGTGGCCCTTCTTGATCAGGTCCGGGAAGAACTGGAGGAAGAAGGTGATCATGAGCAGGCGTATGTGCATGCCGTCGACATCGGCATCGGTGGCGATTATCACATTGTTGTAGCGCAGCCCGTCTATTCCCTCCTCGATGTTCAGAGCGGCCTGCAGCAGGTTGAACTCGTCGTTCTCGTAGAGCACCTTCTGGGTGACGCCGAATGTGTTGAGCGGTTTGCCACGGAGCGAGAACACGGCCTGGGTGGCCACATCGCGTATCTTCGTGATGGAACCGGCGGCCGAGTCGCCCTCGGTGATGAAGATGGACGACGCCTGCTTGAGGGCGTCGTCGCCCTTCGGGTCGTTGAGGTGCACGCGGCAGTCGAGGAGTTTGCGGTTGTGGAGACTCACCTGCTTGGCCTTCTCGCGCGCCTTTTTCGTGACGCCGGCCATGGCCTTGCGGTCGCGCTCGCTCTCCTGCACTTTTTTCAGGATGATGTCGGCCACCTCAAGATTGCGGTGCAGATAGTTGTCGAGCTCCTTCTTGATGAAGTCGCCCACGAATTTGGCCACCGTGGGGCCGTCGGGACCCATGTCGCGCGAGCCCAGTTTTGTCTTGGTCTGCGACTCGAACACCGGTTCCTCGACCTTTACTGCTACGGCCGCGCTGATGCCGTTGCGGATGTCGGAGTACTCGAAGTTGCGGCCGAAGAAGTCCTTGAGCGTTCGCGACACCGCCTCCTTGAAGGCGCTCAGGTGCGTACCGCCCTGGGTGGTGTGCTGACCGTTTACAAACGAGTAGTATTCCTCGCCGTACTGGTTGGCGTGCGTGATGGCCACTTCTATGTCGGTGCCCTTCAGGTGTATGATGGGATAGAGCGGTTCCTTGGTCATGTTCTCGCGCAGCAGGTCGAGCAGACCGTTGCGCGACAGGAATTTGCGACCGTTGTAAAGAATGGTGAGCCCGGTGTTGAGAAAGGTGTAGTTCTTGAGCAGGGGCTCGATGAACTCGTCGCGGTAGCAATAGTCGCGGAAGATGGTGGCATCCGGAGTGAACGTCACTGTGGTGCCGTTCGGCAGGTCCGTGGACTCAATAGGCGTCTCGGCAACGATTTCGCCCTTGCTGAAGACCGCGCGTTTAAGCTGGCCGTCGCGCACGCTCTGAATCTCGAAATGGGTGCTCAGCGCGTTCACTGCCTTGATGCCCACGCCGTTCAGTCCCACACTCTTTTTGAAAGCCTTGGAATCGTATTTGCCTCCCGTGTTCATTTTGGAGGCCACATCCACCACCTTGCCCAGGGGCACGCCGCGACCGAAGTCGCGCACGGTCACGGTGCCATCGGCCACAGTCACGTCGATCTGCCGTCCGAAGCCCATCATATACTCGTCTATGGCATTGTCCAGCACCTCTTTAAGAAGCACGTAGATGCCATCGTCGCTATTGGTGCCGTCGCCCAGTTTGCCAATATACATGCCGGGACGGCGACGTATATGTTCCTGCCATACAAGGGTGCGTATGTCGTCCTCGCTGTAATTTGCAGCGGGTTGAGATATTTGTGGTTCAAATTCTTCACTCATAACTGCAAAGGTAGCGAAAATTTTCCGAATATCGTGCGTGCGAAGCTAAAAAACGGGAGTCTCCACGCCTGAGATTTCTGTGGAGCACTCGCCCAGCGGTCCGTTCACTTGAAGAACGGCGGTGGTGACGCGTATAAAATCGATGCAGCGGAGCGTTACCTGCGCACCTTCGGCGTCTACTGCCGAGTCTATGTCGAGGGCCGACCGCGGGTCGGTGTCGGGGAAAGAATCGGCATATCCGAGCAGGCAATACAGGTCGAAACGGCCGGTGGAGGAGTTGTACACCCCGTTGTCGGGCAGTCGTTTGCCTTGAAAAGTTATAGCGTCGCTTTTAATCCACTGAGGGAAATAAGGCTGAGAGTGGAACGAGTCGATGTGAGGAATAGTGCCCTCGCTGCCGTCGTCGGCCAGCCACTGAATGTCGCCGTTTACATCCGTCCGGGTGTATGTTACGGCAAAACCAGCGACTTCATCTTCGTAGGCTTCGCCTTTGAGTTCGTACCAGGTATCGTCGGGCAGACCATTGCCGTTGACATCGGCCATCACCTCCACAATGCCCGGTTCGCCCGAGCCGTAGGGGCGACCGTCGATGCCTTTGCCCGAGATAATGGCGTTGCCACACACGCGCAGGTCCGGTCCATCCACGTTTTCCACGGGTCTGAGAAACCGCAGGGTCACGCTACCGCCCCATGCTCCCAGCGAAATTTCGCGACCGGCGTTCAGCGACGTCGCAGCCTTGCGTTTCATTTCCTCCGCGCCATCGCCGGGTGTATATTCAGGAATTACATTTACAAATTGCCCCGGGGCAGGAGAATAGTCGAGCACTTCCACTTCGACACGCTTCCACTCCTCCTCCGGTTCATCGGAAGGAGTGCCGGAGGTGATTACCTCAACATCGTTGCAACCCGCGGCAAGCAGCCACAAAGTAGCCACAGGGAGCAAACGCTCAATGCGTTTTGCGGAAGGAATATAGAACGACAGTGCCATCGGGAGTGATGTGTTTGAGTTTCATCTTGCTCTTGTCGAGGGAGATAATCTCCATTCTGTTCACCGCATCGGGTGTGAGAAGCAGCCACGTGGGAGCCGAGTATTGTCCCTGGCCGGGAGCTGTCTCGTTGTCGCTGTGCGTGAAATTGAGGAGCAGGTCATCGTCCTCGCGCTCGTAGCTGCCCACACTATAGAAAAGCAGCGAATGGCGGTCGTCGATGAGTTTGCACATCACCACGGCCCCCTGAAACTGGAGGTAGCCGTAGCCGCCGTCGATGCTTACCTCTGCGCCGTCGGCCGTCATCTCGTCTACTATCCACGAACCGAAAAGCGGCCCTATATCGCCGTCGTTGTGCGTGCATCCGCCGCCAAGCAGGGCGGTGGACACCAAAATAAAATATAAAAACAGATGTTTCATTTCCTGCTATTGATAAATCCGGAATAACGGATGCCCAGAAAAACACCGAAATTGTCGCCTCGCAGGCTGCCGGCATCGAAGGCCACCGCAGCCTTGAGGCTCATTCCCGGGAGAATGTCCGAGGCATTCCAGCTGCCTTCCACCATGGCCGAATTGCAACTGTAGCTGCGTGGCGAGGGCAGGCGGCCCATTCCCCAGGCTTTCTGGTAGCTGTACATGGCCCGCCAGTCGATATCGGCCCCGATAGCGCCGGCAGCCGCTATGTGTATGCCCTTGCACATGTTGTGGGCAAACATGGGAGTGCCGTCCGTGTTGTAGACCGGAGCCATCACGAAGGGCGACCCTATGGCCATGCCATAGTTGGCATAGGCTCCATATTGGTCGTTGTTGAAATAGTTGTCGCCTCCGGAGGTGGCGTTGATCTGTGTGCATCCCGGATAGTCGGCCGGTTGCCACGCTATGGGGCCGCTTTCGTTGGTGAAATCCAGCCATTCCACGGCAGCGTCCATGAGCACGCCCCGCTTCGGCGAGTGATAGGAGATGCCCCAGAGGCCGTCAAGGCCGTTGAACTTGCCCAGTCCCGAGCCGTCCTCCCAAGGGTTCTGGAGGTAGGCCGAAATTTCCGCTCCGTTCTTCAGGCGATACCTCAGCTTGATGTCGATGGTGCCCAGCGACGCGCCCTTGTAATAACCGTCGCCGTTGCCTTCGATAGGAAGCAGCATGTCGAAGAAAGTGCGCAGCGATGCTCCGTTCTTTTTCGTGCGGGTGTTTTTGCCGCGGTCCCACCACTGCGTGGTGCCACCGAAAAGACCGCCCACCTGCATACCGGCAGTGACCGAGAACGGTTTCGCCGGATTCGAGCGGAAATGGGCGCGCTTGTAGGTGTAGAGCAGTCCCGTGGCCATGATGTCGTTGTAGTAGTTGAACTGCGCGCGCCGGTATTTATTATCGGTGAATTTATTATAGCTTATGGCGCCATCTATCTGCACCCATCCGGCCGTGAAAGGTATGTCCACGAAATCAAGGAAACCCGCTTCAACGCCGGGGATGCCCCGTGCATTGTTGCTGCGCGCGAGATCGCCGGAGCTCACTCTCTCGTTCACGAAATATGAGCGCGGATTTTTCTGACCGGCAGTGATGAAAACCTGCCGGTATTTCAACGTGGCGAAAGCCTGCTGCAGTACAAAGCCCGACGGACGGTAGTTCTGCGTGGTCCACTCGCCGGCGCTGTATTTTTCGTAGCCGGACGCGCTCATGTAGCCGGCGGCAATTTCCACGCCTGCCGCCCATGAAAAGCGCCTGCCCATGTCCAGTGCCTTGCCGATGCCCGCATCGAGCACAGCACCGGTGCGACCGTTCATCAGACCGTTGCGCCACGAGCCTATCATATAGGGAGCGAAGCGCTCCGAACCGGGAGCGACCTCGAGGGATGCCTCGTAGCTGAGCGTAGGAGTGGCGGCACGGCCCGAGATGGCCGCGCACAGCACGATGGCCGCCGCTATAGATTTATTCATTTTCAACCTTGCTTCTGAAAAGCTTGAAATCATTGTAGTTGCGTATATACTCGTTTTCATCGTAATGGGCCGAAGCAAGCACAAGACACACGGCCCCCGAAGAAAAATCGGTGATGGTGCGCCAGATGCCCGGACGCACCAGCAGCCCCTGATAGGGGCGGTTGAGTGTGAAACTGCGTTTCAGGCGGCCGTCGTCGAGCGTTACCGTGAAACTGCCGGCAGCCGCCACGATCAGTTGCCACAGGCTGCGGTGGGCGTGTCCGCCCCTGCTTTCTCCGCCGGGCACATCGTAGAGATAGTAGACCCTGCGCACATCGAACGGCACCGTGGCACCGCTCTGCACCACGGATAGGTCGCCTTTCCGGCGGCTATGGTGCCGGTCGAGCTCTATAATGCCGCAATCATGAACCGATGCCGTTTTTGTCGCGCACATATTCTTTGAATTGCTTTAGTGACCTTATGTAGTCGTTTTCGTCGTAGGGCTCCGACGCTATTACAAGCGCTACGGAATTGGTGCTGAAATCGGATAACTCCCGCCAGGTGCCGGCCGGCACATACAGCCCGTAATTGGAGCGGCTGAGACGGAATGAGCGTCGGGTGCCATGGCCGTCGTCGACCATCACATCGAAGCTGCCCGAGAGCGCCACGATGAGTTCGCGGTTGCGGCGATAGGCGTGTCCGCCACGCTTTTCCCCGCCGGGCACATCGTAGATCCAATAGGTGCGGGCCACCTTGAACGGCACATTCATTTCCTCTTCCACCACGGAAAGATTGCCGCGGCGGTCGGGAAACTTAGGCAGATTGATTATGACTGCTTCCTCTTTCATATCGCGCAAAAGTACAAAAAAATATTAATACATGCCCATTCCGCGTCAAAATTGAGCATTTTTCATCCGGCGAATCCGGAATTTTGAGTAATTTTGTAAAGATTATGTATATACACCTTTCAAATGAAAAGAATCCTCATTCCGTTAACCCTGTTAATCACAACCGGTTTCATGAGTAACGCGCAAAATCCATTCTTCGAAGAATTCAAGGGCGTGCATGCTACCGCACCGTTCTCCGAGATCAAGAACGAACACTGGATGCCCGCCATCGACCGCGGCATCGAGAACGCGCAGAAAGAGATTGATGCAATCACCATTCAGCGTTCCACTCCCGATTTCGACAACACAATCGTAGCGCTGGAGCGCGTGGGCGCCGACCTCAACCGGGTGCTGAACGTGTTCTTCCCGCTTCTTTCGGCCAATGCCGACGACGAGATGATGAATATCAGCCTCGAGGCCTCCAGGAAGCTTTCCGAGTTCAGCACCAATCAGGTGCTCAACGAGGCCCTGTGGCAGCGGGTGAAGTATGTCTACGACCACCGCGACCTCTACGACCTCACTCCCGAGCAGAAGACCCTGCTGCAGAACACCTACGACTCCTTCGCGCTGTCCGGCGCGGCTCTCGAAGGCGAAGACCGCGAGACATTCAGGAAAATCAGCGCCGAACTCTCGGAGCTGACCACCCGTTTCGGACAGAACGTGCAGAAGGAACTTCCCACCTACGAGATCTGGCTCACGGCCGACGACCTGGAGGGACTGCCTGCCAGCAGTGTGAATGCCGCCGCCGAGGCTGCCAAGGCCAAGGGTAGGGAGGGCGAGTATCTCTTCACGCTCGACCAGCCCGTGTACATGGCTTTCATGAAGTACTCGTCGCGCCCCGACCTGCGTGAGAAAATGTATCGTCTCTACACAGGCCGCAACACCACTGGCGAATACGACAACACCGTGGTGCTCCGCCGCATCGCAGAGCTCCGCCGTCAGCTTGCCAACCTCCTGGGTGCCCCCAACTACGCCACCCACTCGCTCAAACGCACCATGGCGCAGAATCCCGAGGGTGTGTACGGCCTGCTCGACCGTCTGCGCGACGCCTATAAGCCTGCCCTCAAGCAGGAGATGGCCGAACTCACGGCCTATGCTTCGGCGCTGGAAGGCAAACCTGTGGAAATACGCCCGTGGGACTATAGCTATTATTCCAACAAACTCAGGACCGAAAAATACTCGTTCGACGAGGAGGCCCTGCGTCCGTATTTCGAGCTCAACAACGTGATTGACGGCGTGTTCGGACTGGCCACGCGCCTCTATGGCCTGCAGTTTACCCCCAACGACAGCATCGAGGTGTACCACCCCGACGTAAAAGCCTTCGACGTGACCGACGCCGACGGCAAGTTCGTGGGTGTGATATACACCGACTTCTTCCCGCGCGCCAGCAAGCGTCCCGGCGCGTGGATGACAGGTTTCCGCGACCAGTACATCACTGAGGACGGAGTGGACGTGCGTCCGCAGGTCACCATCGTGATGAACTTCACGAAGCCCACCGGCGATACCCCCTCGCTCCTTACCCCCTACGAAGTGGAGACCTTCCTGCATGAATTCGGCCATGCGCTCCACGGCCTGCTCACCGACGTGAACTATGCCTCTCTGAGCGGCACGAGCGTGTATCGCGACTTCGTGGAACTTCCCTCGCAGTTCAACGAAAACTACCTCACGGAGCGCGAGTTCCTCGACGGCTTCGCCCGCCACTACCAGACCGGCGAACCCATACCGCAGGAACTTGTGAACGGCCTTATCGCCAGCGCGCAGTTCGGCGCGGCCTATGCCTGCCTGCGCCAGCTGATGTTCGGCTACCTCGACATGGCCTGGCACACCACCGACGCACCCGTCGACGACGTGGCCGACTTCGAGCACAAGGCCACCGAGCAGGTGCAGATATTCGAGCCCGTGGAGGGTTCGCTCACTTCTCCGCAGTTCAGCCACATTTTCTCCGGAGGCTATGCCGCCGGCTACTACAGCTACAAGTGGGCCGAAGTGCTTGATGCCGATGCTTTCGCACAGTTCAAGAAAAACGGTATCTTCGACAAGGCTACGGCCGACTCGTTCCGCACAAACATCCTCATGAAGGGCGGCACGGAGAATCCGGCCGAACTCTACCGTCGTTTCCGCGGTCAGGACCCCGGCATCGAGGCCCTGCTCGAGCGCGACGGTATCAAACCCCAGATCACCCTTCCCGAAAATAGATAAGTGATACGCACCCGCGAGTTTTCCATCGCTCCATCGGCCACTGCTTCGCACCTCGCGCAGCAATGGCTGTGGAAGCGATGGTTTCTTTTTGCGCTGCCGGCGGCAGTGTTGCTCGTGATGGGTATCTTCGACCTGCGGTGGCTGATTGTGGCCATGATGTATGTTTTCATTCTATGGCCGTTCGCTTTGTTCTTCGTGTGGTGCAACGCGGCCCTCACGCCCGAGGCGGTGAAAGCCTCGCGTCCCCGCTGCATAGTGTTTGACGAAAATGGCATGAGCGTGGAATATACCATGGTCGACGGCTATGCCACGCCCGCCGGCGAGGTGATAGGCTGGCAGAGCGTTGAAGAGGTGGAGCAGGGAAGCAAATATCTCGTGTTCCGCTGCGCGGCCGGTGCTCCCGTGCGGGTGCCCATCGGCTCGATAGATAATCAGCAGGTGGCGGAAATCCTCATGATGTACCGACGTGCAAAGCTGCCCTGAACTTTGGCATACATTTTGCATTATTAAGGTATGACCAGAAATGAAATAAATAACATGCGTTCTGCCGTGGCCACTGCTGTGGCCGACGGTCGCATAAACGAGGCCATCGAGACACTTCGCGGTGTCCGGGGCTTGCCCTACGACATAAAATCTCAGATTGAGGCTGTAGAAAGCCATTACAGATACCTCCTCAGATATTTCGCGGAAGGTGCCACCGACCCCACCCGTGCTGAAAGCTATGACCGCTTGCGGGCTGACCTGCGCCGTTTGGCCGACATCAGTTATCGCCTTCTGTCGGCAGAGGCGACTCCCACCTTATATTATAATAATGTGAGAACGCTGCGGCTCCACCCCGAAGACACGATTGAAACCGTGGCCGCATTGTATGCGCAGAAGCGCGCAGAGGCTACTGCCGATTTTGCTGTGGAAGGTCTTAGCGGCGAAGCGGACAGCAGGGTAAAGGAACTTGCCGAACTGAGCAACCGCCTGTTTGCCCTCGCATGGACCACATTCCCACTTTCAAAGGCCGACAGGAAAACCCTGGAGGAAACAGGCACATCGGGTTCGTCGCTGCTCTACAGCGACCGGATGCGCCTTGTCGCCGCCATAGGCCTTGGCCTCATGGAGTTCTACGACGACAAGCGATTCGAGCTCCTGGCAGATATTATCGATTACTCCGACGACGACCGTGTGGCCTTGGCCGCGGTGGCATGGCTACTCCTGGCCCTCTTCCGCTTCCGCAACCGCCGGCATCCCGAGAATGTGGTGCACCGCCTTCGCGCGGCTGCCGAGCACCCCTTGTGGGGCGCACGTGTGCGGGCTGTGTACACCGAGCTGCTGCGGTCGCGCGACACTGCGCGTGTGGCGCGACAGATAGAATCGGAGATGTTGCCGGACATCATGGAGCTGGGCAAGAAAATGTGGGGTGAATCGCATCTCGACCAGCTGGGCGAACTGAACGTCGACCCGGAAGTTAACCCCGAGTGGGAGAAGAAAATGCACGAAAGCGGCATGTACGACCGCATGCGCGAGTTTTCCGAGATGACATCGGAAGGAGCGGATGTGTTCATGGGTGCCTTCTCACACCTAAAAAGTTTCCCCTTTTTCAACGATATAACGGCATGGTTCACTCCCTTCGACGACCATCAGAAAGATGTGTCGCAGGCCTTGTCGGGCGACACCGGCAGCTTTGTGGAGGTGCTGTGCCGCATGCCCCTGCCGTGCGACAACGACAAATTTTCCATCCTTTTCTCCATCAACGCCATGCCGGCTGCCCAGCGAGAGCAGCTGGGGCGCCAGCTCGACGCATCGCGGGCGATAGTGGAAGAAACCATGAGGCAAGAAAAAGACACATCTCTTGCGATCATGGCGCGATCGTATGTGCAGAATCTGTATCGTTTCTACAAACTCTACAACAGGCGAGGGGAGTTCTTCAACCCCTTCGACAAAGGTATCTTCCTGCTCGGAAATCCCTTGCTGCACGATGTGCTGTCGCAGCCGGATTGTTTGCAAGCCACCTCGGACCTGCTGTTCAAGATTGAGGCCTGGCAAGATGCGCTCACGTGTTTCAACGAGCTCACGGCGCAACAGGATCCCACGCCCGAGCTATATCAGAAAAGCGGCTATTGCCATGAAAAACTCGGCCATTGCGTGCAGGCGGCCGAATGCTATTCCATTGCCGACCTCATGGGCGACACCTCCCGCTGGACCGCCCGGCGTCTCGCAGCCATGCTGCGCGCCACCGGCAAGTCGGACAAGGCAGTGGAAGTGCTGGAGCGGCTGTGCCGCCGGGCCGATGCCGACGACAGCGACCATGTGGCGCTGGCCTATGCGCTGATAGAGTGCGGAAGATACTCCGATGCCGCAGCCACGCTGAAGAATCTGCAGCTCAAAGATGAAGGCGTGAGTCGCAATCTGTGGCGGCCGCTTGCCTGGTGCGACTTCATGGCGGGTGATTTCGATGCCGCGCGGGAGTGCTACAGGCATGTGCTTGACGACAATCCCGACGCGCGCGACTATCTCAACATGGGACATCTTGCCTGGGTGGAAGGCCGCGCAGGCGATGCCGTGAAGCTATATGGAAAAAGTAAAATAGCTTCCGGTGGCGATCGAGAAACGTTGCGGAAAGCTATTATGGACGATATTGCCGTACTGGCATCTAAAGGCGTCGAACTGTCGGAGCTGCCTCTTATACTCGACGCCGTGGAAGTGGCCGATTCACTCGGTCTTTGAGAGAGAGCGGCGCAGGCGGTCCATGAAACTGTCGCGAATGGGCTTGAGGTGAACCGACACTTTATTGTCTTTCTTGTTCAGGAAAATCAAGGACGAGTGCATGACAATGGCGACCCATTCTTCAAAAGGGACTATAGCGTGTATATGGTGCATAGGCAACTTGTGGAAGGGCGATTTCTCGTCGATACTGCCTATTACAAGTTCGGCATTGAAATTGTCGTCCATATCTACGCTTATATTGTGATGTGCGCCGGCTACATCGAACAGCAGGGGCATATCCAGGCAATCAAGGCTTTTGGGCGCTTTTGAATACTGCTTGTAAAGGGTGTCTATGACTTTCTGGGTTATCATTGTCAGTGGTCTCGATTATTCTGTTTTGTGATGAATTGTGAGTGTCTCGTAGTTGCTTTTGACATTATAACCATCAAGGGCGCATTATGTTTTTGCACCGGGTGATTTTTTGTGTTTTTCGCAGGAATGTTATTATTGTGTAACATAAGTGAAACATTATTACTATACTTCTTTCCAAGTGTAAGAATAACCGTACCTATTCATTCAACTCAATAATTTAATTATGGAAAAACTCGCGCAGATGCCCGGAGATATTATCTATTAATCTGAAAGCCAGATTGTAATCCGCGACTCCGACGCTTTCCATTGTTGAAAACATATACTTAAATAATTCTATGCGCCTTAGCGTGAGTTTTTCCTTACGACTTAGTATAGCTGAATAGTCACATTTTAATATATTTAGTGTTAAATTTCGTTTTTTCGCAGTTTATGCGTAACTTTACAGCGCAATTTAACGGCGTTTTAAGCCCGAGATGAATATATGCTTAGAAAACGTTGCTATATAATAATGTTGCTGGCGGCTCTGTCTCTGCCCTTTATGGTGCACGCTACCGAAACCGACAGCATAGCGGCAGACACTGTGATGGCGCCCGACACGGTTGTCGCAACAGCGTCTATCCCGCAATTCTCACGCGAGATCACCCGCAAGTCGTTCATTCCGAAAGGTCAGTGGATCACGGGAGTGAGCGTGAGCTATTCGCAGAGCGACCAGGACAACTACCAGTTTTTCATCATAGAAAACCTCAAGGGAGATACCTATTCGTTCAAGCTGAGCCCCATGGTGCTGTTCGCCTTCCACAACGATATGGCTGCCGGCGGACGTTTTGCCTACAGCCGTTCGCGCACGCGCCTGAACAGCGCCGATGTGGTGCTCGACCCCGAAACGGGCTATAATGTGGACCACCTCTTTTCAATCACCCATTCCTATACCTTTACGGGCGCGCTGCGCATGTACATGAGTCTGGGCGACAACACGCGCTTCGGCCTGTTCAACGAGCTGCAGATAGAGATAGGAGGCGGTCAGAGCAAGATTGCCAACGGTATAGGCCAGAGCCTCACCGGCACCTACGAGCGCACGTTGAACTTCAGCGCCGGTCTGGCGCCCGGCGTGGTGGTGTTCCTCAACAACTACTCCGCCCTGGAGGTGAACGTGGGAGTGCTGGGCTACAACTACACCTCCACCAAGAGTACCACCGACCAGATATATGTGGCTCACCGCCACATGAATGCCGCGAATTTCAAGATTAACCTGTTCTCCATAATGTTTGGAGTGGCTTTCTATTTGTAGACCATGATGATGAAACGTACACTCCCGATATTGATTCTGCTCGTGCTGGGCATCTGCTCGGCACACGAAGCTGCCGCGCAGAACATTGTGAGAAAACTGAAATTGCACCCCGACAGTATCCCCGACGAACTCGTGATGGTGGGCGAGGACACTGTGCACATGATTATTCCCGAGCGGAACTACGGCCGTTTCGACCGCGGTCTGTTCAACTGGCTGTACGTGCCCCGGGGCAAGTGGGGCTTCGGTCTCAATGCATCCTACGGCGAACTCGACACCGAGGATGTGCAGGTGCTGTCGCTGCTCAACAACATCGACTTCAAGGGCAAGATGTACAGCATCAAGCCCGCCATCAGCTATTTCGTGCGCAACAACCAGAGCGTGGGTCTGCAGTTCAACTACTCCCGCGGCGAGGCAAACCTCGACAACTTCGGGGTGGACTTCGACGACGATATCAATTTCAACCTGCACGACATCAGCTATTACACCGAGAGCTACGCTATAGCCACCTTCTACCGCAACTACGTGGGCCTGGGCCGTAACAGCCGTTTTGCCGTGTTCAACGAAGTGAGCCTTGAATTCCTCGCCGGTTCGTCGCGCTTCAAGCGCCCCTACTACGGGGAGCCGAAAGACACCCGCACCATCATCACCCAGGGTGCGCTCAACTTCAGCCCCGGCCTGTGTGTGTTCATTCAGGAAAACGCCGCGTTCAATGTGTCGTTCGGCATCTTCGGTGTCAAGTTCCGCAAGGAGCACCAGACCACCGACGGAGTGGAGGAGGGCACACGCTTCACCTCGGGAGCCAATTTCCGGTTTAATATCTTCAATATCAGTTTGGGATTGATGATTGTAATATGAGGAAGACAGCCATATCCACAATATTTACCATGTTGCTGTGTGCGTGCATCAGCAACGACCTGCCTTATCCGCGCATTCAGGCCAACTTCCTCACATTCGAGGCGGAAGGCACCATCGGAGGCGCCGCGATAGACTCCGCAAGCCTCGTCGTAACGTTGAACCTTGCCGAGGAGACCGATATATATAATGTGAAGGTCACGGGCTATACACTCACCCCCGGGGCACACATGGTGGACCCCGACACGCTGGAATATCTCGACCTGAGTGAGCCCTTCAAGGCTACGCTCGCGATATATCAGAACTACGAATGGACGCTGCGCGCCGAGCAGACAATCGAGCGATATTTCAGTGTCGAGGGGCAGGTGGGAGCAACCATCATTGATGTTCCTGCCCAGCGAGTCGTGGTATATGTGGGGCAGAACACCGACCTGGCGCACGTCAGGATACTCAGCTGCAAGCTTGGACCCACAGGTTCTACAATGACTCCTGAAATTGACGGGCAAGAGGTCAACCTCACGAAGCCTCTGCAGGTGGATATCGACATTCATGACCGCCGTCAGACCTGGACCATATATGCCGAAACCACGGAAATATCCGTTGAAACTGTTTCGGCCGATGCATGGACATGCGTGGCATGGGTGAGCGGTGCGGCGCAAGCCGGACGAAACAATGGAGTGGAATACCGCGTGCAGGGCGAGCAGGACTGGACCCAGGTGCCCCAGGAATGGATCACGCACAACGGCGGCAGCTTCACGGCCCGCATAATTCATCTCACACCCGAGACCACCTACGAAACACGAGCCTACAGCGACAGCGATTTCGCGTCGCCCCTCACGTTCACCACCGGAAAGATTCTCCAGATGCCGAACACCGACCTCGACCAGTGGTGGCTCAACGGCAAGGTGTGGAATCCCTGGGCGGAGGGTTCGGAACCATATTGGGACACTGGCAATAAGGGCGCTACCACCCTCGGCACCTCGAACACTTTCCCCACGGAGGACACCAGCACCGGCACCGGCCTGGCAGCCCAGCTCGAAACGCGATTTGTGGGAATAGGTATCATTGGCAAACTCGCCGCGGGTAATATCTTTGCCGGCAGCTACGTGCGCACCGACGGCACCAACGGCATCCTGCATTTCGGCCGTCCGTTTACGGAACGTCCCACGGCGCTGCGAGGCTATCTGAAATACAAGACCGCTCCCATCTCGAGCGTGACTCAAGGCTTTGAAAGCATCAAGGGACAGCCCGACACCTGCATCGTGTGGTGCGCCCTTATCGACCAGGACGAGCCCTTCGAGATACGCACCAATCCCAACAACCGCCAGCTGTTCAGCCCCGATCTGCCGATAGTGGTGGCCTACGGCAACGTGCAGTATGGCTACGACGTGGACAATTACATACCCTTTGAGATTAAGCTCGATTATACGAGCACCTCGCGCTTGCCCAAATATATTCTGGTTACAGCCTCGGCAAGCAAATACGGCGACTACTTCACCGGCGGCAACGGCGCCACAATGTGGCTCGACGATCTCGAACTCGTCTACGACTACTGATGAAAAAGACCTTGCGCTGTATTTTCGTGATGCTGATGCTGGTTCATGGCATCGGAATGGTTGCCGCCGATTCTGTCGCCGCGTATAAAAAGTATATTCCCGAGATACACGCCACGCTGCGGGCGCGCTACGAGCTGGCCACGGAGAGCGGCGATGCACGCTTTCAGGTGCGCAATGCCCGAGTGAACCTCAACGGCTACGTCACAGACTTCCTGAGTTATTTCATGCGCGTCGACTTCTGCAACCGCGGCAAGGTGACGGTGATGGACGCCTATGCCACATTGCGGCCTTCGGAGCGCTTGCAAGTGATGATGGGCCAGATGCGTGTGCCACTGTCGGTGGACGCTAGCCGTGCGGTCAATCAATACTGGTTTGTGAACAGGCCATTCCTGTCGAAGGACCTCTGGAGTTCGCGCAAGGTGGGTCTGAAAGGCCGCTATCGATTCAATCTTGGAAAAGCTCCGGCCTATGTTGAGGGCGGTGTATTCAGCTCTGCCTCCACTACCACCCAGGACACCTGGAGCAAAAGCTACACTTTCGGTGTGATAGGAGTGGTAACGCTTGGCGACTTCACCCCCGAAGCGGGTTTTCAGTCCAACGAGGTTTCCAACGTGAGAATCAACAACTGGGATGCGTCCCTCACCTGGCGTAACGGGTTGTGGGAGGCCGAGGCCGAAGTGCTCTACAAGCATTATACCCATAAGGCAGCTGCGGCTACAAAGGCCTACAACTTCATGGCCAGGCGCTTTTTCCCCATCAAATGCCGCTGGGCCAACCGCGTGTCGGTGGACCTGCGCTTCGACGGCATGACCGACAATTGCGATGGCGATAAGGGCGAAGACGGGCGACTGTTAGTCACACGTACCGCCCGGAAAAGAATCACCGTGGGTTCTACATTGGCCTATATCAGTCTCCCCGTAAAAGCCCATCTGAGACTCAACTACGAGCAGTTTTTCCACTCTGAATCGCATGTGTGGACTCCGGCCGACGGCAACAAGCTTTCCCTCGAACTGATGGTGCATTTTTAATGGCCTTGATTTGGCATTGTCGGGCCGTTTGAGTAATTTTGCAGTGCAATGGCTGAATTTATTGAAATAGACGGCGTAAAGCTCCATTACCGCAAGAGCGGTGATGGCAATCCTCTCATCCTGATGCATGGCTGGGGCTGCAATATGGACACAGTGGCATCCATCGAGCGGGTAGCCGCCGAAACACATACGGTCTACAATATTGACTTTCCGGGTTTCGGAGCCTCGCCGGAGCCGCCGGCAGTGTGGGGCGTGGAAGAATACACCTCGCTGATAGAAAAATTTGCCGATAAGATGGGCATCGAGAGGCCCGTGCTCGTGGGTCATTCTTTCGGAGGCCGCGTGGGCATTCTGATGGCGTCGCGCACCCCGGTTGATAAGCTGATACTTGTCGACGCCGCCGGTGTGAAACCCCGTCGCAGCATGCGCTACTATTTCAAGGTGTATTCATTCAAAGCCATGAAATCACTTTGCCGCCTGGTCCTTCCCCGGGCCAAGGCCGATTCCGTGATAGAGAAATGGCGTTCGCGCAAAGCCTCCGCCGATTATGCCTCCGCCTCGCCCCGGATGCGTGCCATCCTGAGCAAGGTGGTGAACGAAGACCTTCGCGGCGTGATGCCCGGCATTGCAGCTCCCACATTGCTCGTGTGGGGCGAAAACGACACGGCCACGCCGCTTTCTGACGCCAAGCGCATGGAGAGGCTTATTCCGGGCTCCGGGCTCGTGAGCTTCGCAGGCTGCGGCCATTACAGTTTTCTCGACAACCCCGTTCAGTTCGCAGCCGTGCTGCGCAGCTTTTTAAAATCCTGAATATGTTTGTACTCTATTATATTCTCATGGTCGCATCCATTCTCGGAGCCGTATATGAATTGCGGCGCGACCTGATGATGCTGCAGCAAAACTCATATTTCAACAACCGCTACCGCAACTGGTTGCGTGAATCGAAAGACACCACTTCGGGCTGGCGCATCGCCGGCATGGCGATTTTTCTCTATTCCCTGGCCACGTTTTCCAGGCCGCTTGGAAGCATGCTCCTGATGGGCGTGTTCGGGGCCATTACCGTAGGACGCTACATCAACAAGAAATACAAGAAGCCACTCGTGTGGACCGCCCGCGCCCGCCGCATCTATGTTACGGCAGCCATTTTAATGCTCGTCATTGCTTTCGTTGCCATGCTGTTGGCGGGAGGTGATTCCATAGAAGGCCGTGTTTTCAGCGTGACAGTTGCATTTACCGGTCTCTACTGCGCGTCGCACATCGTTCTGATGGTGGCCAACTGGGTGTTGCGGCCTGTAGAAAAGCATATCAACCAAGGTTTTATCAACGATGCACGCAATCGCCTCGCCTCCATGCCGGAGCTGCGTGTGGTGGGCGTTACGGGCAGTTATGGTAAGACCAGTACCAAGCATTTTCTGCACCGCATACTCTCGGAGCAGTACGACACGCTGATGACCCCGGGCAGTTTCAACACCACTCTCGGAGTGGTGCGCACCGTGCGCGAGCACCTCAAACCCTACAACGAAGTATTCATCGTGGAGATGGGTGCCAAGCAACCCGGCGACATCCGTGAAATATGCGACCTTGTTCATCCCGAAATCGGCATAGTCACAGCCGTGGGGCCGCAGCATCTTGAGTCGTTCGGGTCTATTGAGGCTGTTCAGTCCACGAAATTTGAGCTCGTGGACAGTCTGCCTGCCGATGGTGCCGCGTTCGTCAACGATGATTTCGAGATGATTGCGCGCCGAGAGGTCACAAACGTAGAGTGCTACCGATATTCCTGTCGCGATGCCGCAGGAGCCGAATGGCGCGCCGAAGATGTGGTGTACACCCCCTCCGGAACCGACTTTACAGTCGTGGGTCCCGATGGTTATACTCTGAAACTTCACACCAAGCTGCTGGGCGAGGCCAATATCTCCGACCTCCTCGCGGCCGTTGCCGTAGCCCGCTATATGGCCGTGCCCGACGACAGAATCGCTTATGCCGTGGCCCAGATCGACCCTGTGGAGCATCGCCTGAGCGTGAAGCGTACAGCCGGCGGTTTTACCATAATCGACGACGCCTACAACAGCAACCCCGTGGGATCGAAGATGGCCATGGAGGTGCTCGGAGCCATGAAAGGCGGCAAGCGCATTGTGATAACGCCGGGCATGATAGAGCTGGGCGAACAGCAGCACGAACTCAACGGCCGCCTCGGCGGCCATATCGCCGAGAACACGGATGTGGCCATAATCGTGGGCAAATACAACCGCGATGCCATCTGCTCCGGCATCGACGCCGCAGAGCGCCGGCCTGACACCCACACCGTGGACACATTTGCCGAAGCGCAGGCATTGCTCTCACGAATTGTGGCCCCGGGCGACACCGTTCTCTACGAAAACGATCTTCCCGATACATTCAAATAAGATTAACAGCAATAATAAAATATGAAGACTACTATAGGCGTGTTCTTCGGAGGCAGAAGCACCGAACATGAAATTTCCGTAATCTCCGCCAATCAGGCAATGGCAGCGATTGACAGAAACCGTTTTAATGTAGTGCCTGTATATATCACGAAAGACGGACGCTGGTTCACCGGCGAGGCCCTTTGCAATGTGGCCAACTATCGCGACACGGCCGCTCTTCTTGCCAAGTGCACCGAAGTGTATATGCGCCCCGTGTATGGCGATTACAAGCTCTATCGCGCGCGTCACAAGATGTTCGGCAGCGAAATAGTGGCCTCGCTCGACGTGGCCATCCCCGTGCTGCACGGCTCCAATGGCGAAGACGGTATCTTCGAAGGTGTGCTGGAGACAATCGGCATACCCTATGCAGGCTGCAACACGTTGTCGTCGGCCAACGGTATGGACAAAATCACGATGAAGATGATACTGCAGGCCAACGACGTGCCCGTGGTTCCTTACGTGTGGTTCACCGACCGTCAGTGGGGTGCCCGTCGCGATGAAATGATCGACCTCGTGGAGAGCAAGCTCGGCTACCCCGTGATCGTCAAGCCTGCCAATCTCGGATCCAGCGTGGGCATAGGACGCGCCAAGGACCGCGAGCAGTTGATTGAGCGCGTGACGGATGCCCAGCAGTACTCGGCGCGTATCATCGTGGAACACATGGTAGACCAGCTGCAGGAAATCAACTGCTCGGTGTTGGGCGACTGCGACAACTATGAGACTTCCGTGCTCGAGGAGCCCATCAAGAGCGGTGAAATCCTGAGCTACACCGATAAATATATGGGAGGCACCAAGGGCGCCACCGGAATGCAGGCGTCGCAGAAGCGTATTCCCGCAGATTTGCCCGAAGATGTGACGGAGCGCATACGCTTCCTTGCAGGCGAAACATTCCGCGTGCTTTCGTGCCACGGAGTGAGCAGGGTGGATATGATTGTCGACCGCAGCAACGGCGAAATCTACGTGAATGAAATCAACACCATTCCGGGCTCTCTCTCGTTTTATCTCTGGGAGGCAACCGGCCTGACATTCACCAAGTTGATGGAGCGTCTCGTGAGCCTCGCGCTCAAGCGCAAACGCGACCAGTCGCACAAAACCGTGAGCTACGACCAGAACATCTTCTCCATGGGCGGAGGTGTGAAGGGTGTGAAAGGCGTGAAGGGCGCCAAGGCCTGAGGCGTCGTTTCAGAGGCTGAAAAAAAAGTTAAGGCAGCTAATGTTTTTACTACGCATTGTGCATCAGCGCGTAGTGAAAACCTTAACTGTCCGGAAGCTCCCGCGGCCCTAAAATTGTTTTTGAAGATTAGGAAAAAGGTGGTAAATTTGCAACGTGAACCGCATTATCGCACATATCGAATATCTGCTTGTCGCGCATGATTGCGTGATAATTCCCGGCGTGGGGGCTATACTGGCCCACACAGTGGGAGCGTATGTGGATAGCGTTGACGGTCAGCTTGTTCCGCCTCGCCGTGTGTTCACTTTCAACCCCTCGCTTGATTATAATGACGGAGTTATTGCCGCAAGCATTTCGCGGCGCGACGGCATCAGTTATGAAGCCGCCGGCCGGATAGTGGAGAGCGCCGGCGAGTCCATGAAAAGCGAGCTCGAAACGAACTCCCGACTGTCGCTCGGCCGCGTCGGTACGCTGCTGCGCGGCGCCGACGGTTCGCTGAGTTTCCTGACTGCCGATTGTGCGCTGCTGTCGCCGTGCACCATGTGGTTGCCTGCCGTGTCACTCGCTCGGTTCGAGACGAGTGGCGAAGATTCCGCCGGTATTCAACTCAGAGAGCATTCAGGCGAGCGTGCCCGCACGCTGCTTTATAGGGTGGCGCGTATGGCTGCCGCTATAGCGCTGCTCATCGCGGTAGGTTTTGCCATTTCCACTCCTGTGGCCGTGAACGATTATCAGCAGGCATCGCTCGGCATCGCGCCGGTGGTCGCAGAAGCGCCCCATCGCGAACTCATTGAGACACCCGGTCGTGCCACGGCACCCGTCGTGCTTGTGCTCAAGCACCACAGCGACGCAGTGACGAAGGTCGATACAGCCGCGATTGCCCGCAATCGGGAGATGGCCGCTGCGCCGATGCGCTATTGCCTCGTTGTCGCCTCCCTGGCAAGTGAGGCCGAGACCATGCGCTACCTCAAGGAGAGTGGCGACAGTTCCCTGAACTATTTTGTAAAGGATGGTCGCTACCGCGTGTATGCCGCCCAAGGCGCCACGATTGAAGATGTAAAGACAGCTGCCGAAGCCTCGGGCGTCAACGCCCGCTACTCCTCGTCGTGGATTTGCCGCAAGTGATTGCGCATGTGTCCTCCAGCAACATTTAATCCCACTATATATGCTTCACGAACTACTGCTTAAGCGCCACAGTATCAGGCGCTATAAGGACGAGCCCGTAGATGCCGACAGCGTGCGTCTGGTGCTCGAGGCTGCGTTGCTCGCCCCCACATCCAAGAACAAACGCCCCTGGCAGTTTGTGGTGGTGGAGAATCGCGAGACCCTCGACAGGCTGGCTACATGCAAGGATTTCGGTACAAAACCCATCGCCACAGCCGCATTTGCGGTAGTTGTGGTGGTCGATTCTTCGCTCAGCGACTGTTTCGTGGAGGATACGAGCATAGCCGCTGCCTACATGCAGTTGCAGGCAACCGACCTCGGCCTGGGGGCATGCTGGATTCAGGTGCGCAACCGTTTCACGGCCGATGGCACGCACGCCGAGGATATCGTGCGTGAGACCCTTGGTATTCCTGAGATGCTCACTGTGGAGTGTATCGTCACCGTGGGCCACCCCGATGAAGAACGCCGTCCAGTCGACCCGGAGAAACTGCTGTGGGAGAAAGTTCATATCGAGAATTGGAAGGCTGTAGAATAGCCATTGCCGGAGCCGGCAATGTGGCGTGGCATCTTGCAAGAGCGTTGAAGGACGCCGGAGCGGATGTCGTGCAGGTGTGCGCGCGCAGCCGCCGCTCGGCCGAACCCCTGGCACAAGCCGTGGGCGCAAAGGCTTTCGACAACTTTTCCGATATTTCGCCCGATGTGGATTTTTGTATCGTGTGCGTCACGGACAGCGCCGTAGCCGAAGTGGCGGAAAAATTGCCGCGCCTGAAGGGCATCGCCGTGCACACTTCCGGCACGGTGCCGATGGAAGTGTTGCGCCCCTGCGCTGAAAGAGTAGGGGTGCTGTACCCCCTGCAGACATTCTCCCGCGACCGCGAGCTCAATCTCGGCGAAGTGCCGTTTTTTACAGAAGCATCAGACGCCGAAGCGCTCAAGGAGATAGACCGCCTTGCGGCTGCCATCGGCGGCAACGCCCTTCATGCCGACAGCGAGGCCCGCAAATTTCTGCACGTGGCCGGAGTTCTGGCCTGCAATTTCCCCAACTATCTGCTGGGGTGCGCGGCCCGGGTGCTCGCACGAGGCGGTTATGGCCTGGAGGTGATACAGCCGCTGGTAGCGGAGACTATTAGCAAAAGTTTTCAGATGGGTCCGGAGGCGGCGCAGACCGGTCCGGCACGTCGCGGCAACATCGGCACCATCGAGCAGCACATGGCTCTCCTGCCGCCCGAGCAGGCCGCCATTTATGGCGCTATCTCCGAGGCTATTATGAATAAATATAACAGCAATGAGTAAGATACCCTACGACCTGTCGAAAATCAGAGCCTTTGTCTTCGATGTGGATGGTGTGCTGTCGCCATCGGTGGTGCCCGTGGGAGAAGACGGCAAGCCCCGGCGCATGGCCAACGTCAAAGACGGTTTCGCCCTGAAGCAGGCAGTGAATGCAGGCTACCGTATAGCCGTCATTTCCGGCGCCGATACGCCCTCCGTGTCACGCCGCATGGAAATCATTGGAATAAAGGATGTTTTCCTTGCTGCCGGAGACAAACTGCCTATCCTCAAAGAATGGATGGCCGCTCAAGGCCTTAGGCCCGAAGAAGTGGCCTATGCCGGCGACGACGTTCCCGACATAGAATGCATGAGGCACGTGGGTCTTTCTGTGGCTCCGGCCGATGCCGATGCGGAAGTGTGCGACATGGCAGTATTTGTAAGCACCCGCAACGGCGGGTATGGAGTGGCGCGCGAACTTATTCAGGAAACGATGCTCGCCCAAGGCCTGTGGCCGGCGAGCGCCAAAGCATACGGAATATGATAACACCTCCCGGATTGCAGGATGTGCGTATTGCCCTGGCGAGCAAGTCGCCGCGCAGACGCGAACTCCTTGCTATGATTTTTCCACATGTCAGAATAGCTCCGATAAAAGAAGTTGAAGAAAACTATCCGGCCGATTTACCCGCCCACGAAGTGCCGGGATGGCTGTCGCGTCTCAAGGCCGAAGCACACCACGACGTGGTGGAGCCCGGAGAGATATTGCTGACGGCCGATACGGTAGTGATTGTCGATGGTGAGATTTTAGGCAAACCGTCCAACGAAGCCGATGCGTGCCGGATGCTCGGCACGCTGGCCGGCAGGGTGCACACCGTGGTTACAGGTGTGACGCTGTCCGATGCGCGCGGCCGCATGACCAGCTTTTCCGACACCACGGACGTGGAGATGGAGCCCCTATCGCCCGAGGAGATAGAGGCCTACGTGTCAACCTACAAGCCGTTGGACAAGGCCGGAGCCTACGGCATCCAGGAATGGATAGGCGGCATAGGAATCAAGGCCATTCAGGGTAGTTTCTACAACGTGATGGGGCTTCCGCTCCACGCCGTCTATAAAGAAGTGAAGCGGCTCTTATCTACTCAAGCGAGATAGCGTCGACGGCCGGTTGGTCGGTCACGGCGAGTTTGATCACCTCCATCACCGTGCTCACATAGTGGAAACGGAGCCCCTCGCGGTATTTCTCGGCAATGTCCTCGACATCGCGGCGGTTTTCCGCCGATAGGATAATGTCGGTAATACCCGCGCGTTTGGCAGCAAGAATCTTCTCCTTGATGCCTCCCACGGGAAGCACACGTCCGCGGAGCGTGATTTCTCCGGTCATGGCCACGCGCGGAGCCACACGCGTCTGGCGGAAGGCCGAAACGATGGCTGTGGCTATGGTGATTCCGGCCGACGGGCCATCCTTGGGAATGGCGCCCTCGGGGAAGTGGACATGCAGATTGTATTTTCCGAAAAGCTCCGGGTTGATTCCAAGCAGAGGAGCGTGGGCGCGCACCCACTGGAGTGCGATAGCCGCCGATTCTTTCATCACGTCGCCCAAGTTGCCCGTGAGCGACACCTTTTCTCCTTTGCCCTCCGATAGCGAGGCTTCGGCAAGAAGAATCTCGCCGCCCACGGAAGTCCATGCGAGGCCCGTGACTACGCCGGCAAAGTCATTGCCCTCGTATTGTTCCGGCCGATGCACCGGCAGACCTAACATATCTTTGAGATGGGCAGGCTTCACCGGTCTGGGAAAATCCTTTCCGCTCATCTGAGCCATGGCGGCCTTGCGCACGATTTTCTCGAGGCATTTCTGCAACTGGCGCACACCGCTCTCGGCAGTGTAGTTGTCTATGACGGCCCTTATGGCTTTGGGCGAAACCTTTACCTCGCCTTCCATTGCAGCTTTTTCGAGCACGCGTTTCATCAGGTGCTTCTCGGCAATTGCCTGCTTCTCTTCCGGCAGGTAGCCGCTTATTTCGATAATCTCCATGCGGTCGAGCAGCGGGGCAGGGATGGAGGAGAGGGAATTGGCCGTGGCTATGAACAGCACGTTCGAGAGGTCGAAGTCGATGTCCACATAGTTGTCGTGGAACTTCACGTTCTGCTCGGGGTCGAGCACCTCGAGCAGGGCCGACGACGGGTCGCCCTTGAAATCGTGACCCAACTTGTCTATTTCATCGAGCAGCAGAACAGGATTGTTGGTGCCGGCACGCTTGATGGCGTCAATGATACGGCCCGGCATGGCACCGATGTAGGTGCGACGGTGGCCGCGTATCTCTGCCTCGTCGTGCAGACCGCCCAGAGCCACGCGCTGATACTTCTTGCCCAGAACCTCGGCAATGCTTTTGCCGAGGCTGGTCTTACCCACACCGGGAGGGCCCACCAGGCACAGAATAGGCTGATGCCCTTCCGGGTTGCGGAAAATCATGGCCAGCTGTTCGAGGATGCGCTCCTTCACTTTTTCCAGGCCGTAGTGCTCGCTGTCCAGAATGCCGGCAGCCTTTGAAAATGCTGTCTTGCTATTGGCAGGCATGGGTGTGTGTTTGCTCCAGGGCAGAGCTATGAGTGTCTCTATATAAGAATACTGGATGGCATAGTCGGGGCTCTGCGGATTGTAGCGACGCAGCCGCTCTATCTCGCTGTTCACCTTGGCCATCACCTCTTCGGGCAGCTCGTTTTCAGCTGCTCGTGCCAGCAGGTCGGCGCCATCGTCGCCGCTGTCGCCATACAGCTCCTGGCGGATGCTTTCTATCTGGGCCTGCAGGAATGACTGGCGCTGATTGTCGGAAAGCGACGATTTGGTGCGCTCGCTGATTTCGTGGAGCAGATTCACTTTCTCGAGGTGGGCATTTACCAGCGACAGCGCCATTTCGGCCCTTTCGGTGAGCGAATCCATGGAAATAAGCTTGATTTTTTCCTCGCTGGTGAAGGGCAGGTTGGTGCACAGGAAGTTGAGCAGCATCGAGGGATTGTTTTCAAGCGCCTCGATATTCTGGATGAAAGGTTCGGCGGGTTCAAGTGTGTCGCCAGCAAACTTCTTCGATGCCGCTATCAGCATCCCCATGGCCGTGGCGAAATAAGCGTCGGCGGGGGCCTGCTCCGGCAAAATGCTCACGCGGGCCTGGATGGGCGCAACATCGAGAAGGCTATCCGCCGCCCGGGCTTTTCCGATGATGCGGAAACGGTCGGTAGTGCGTACGATAGCCGTGTGTGTGCCGTCGGGCAAGTCGATCACGCGCATGACCTCGGCCACAACACCGTAGCGGTGGAGCTTGGCAATCGTGGGATTCTCCTCGGCGGGATTTTTCTGGCACACAATGCCTATCGCGACATCCTTTTCGGAGGCTGCGCGGGCTATCTCCAGCGCCTTCTCGCGCCCAAGCGACAGAGGCACAGTGCTCATGGGGAAGATCACCGAGTCGCGCGTGGGCAGAATGGGCAGGCAGGAGGGGTTGACAGCAGAATCTATGGTCCAGGGCTCGTCGGAGAGGCTCTGGACATTCACTATTATATTATTGTGTTCGTCCTTATTTTCCATACAATGCATCATATGCAAATACGATGCCAAAGTTACGAATTTTTCACGACATAGAGGGCGAAAACCCTGCACAGTTGTGAAATAACTAAAAATGTGTTGCGTAACATAGAAAAATTATTGCATTTTTTGGGAATTTATTAATAAATTGCAAGCGAAAACTTAAATCATCTGGCTTCAGATACCAAAAACTAAGCTATGAAAACCTATAAAACCAACGAAATCAAAAACATAGCCCTTCTTGGAAGTAAGGGCTCGGGTAAAACCACACTCGCCGAGTCGATGCTCTACGAGTGTGGAGTGATAAAACGTCGCGGCACAATCGAAGCCGGCAACACCGTGTGCGACTATTTCCCTGTAGAGAAAGAATACGGCTATTCGGTGTTCTCCACTGTGTTCTATGCAGAGTTCCTCAACAAGAAGCTCAACGTGATAGACTGTCCGGGAGCCGACGACTTCGTGGGCAATGCCATCACGGCCCTGAACGTGACCGATACCGGTGTGATCGTGGTCAACGGCCAGTATGGCGTGGAAGTGGGCACACAGAACATATTCCGCACCGCATCCTCCATCAAGAAACCAATAATCTTCGCCATCAACCAGCTTGACGGCGAAAAAGCCGATTACGAAAACGTGATCGAGCAGATGAAAGAAATTTTCGGTTCCAAGGTTGTTCCCATCCAGTATCCCCTGCAGTGCGGTCCCGGCTTCAACGCCATGATCGACGTGCTGCTGATGAAGAAATACTCGTGGGGTCCCGAAGGCGGTGTGCCCGTCATCGAAGAGATTCCCGCCGAGGAGATGGACCGTGCCATGGAACTGCACAAAGCCCTGGTGGAAGCTGCCGCCGAGAACGACGAAAGCCTCATGGAGAAATTCTTCGAGACCGAGCACCTCACGGAAGACGAAATGCGCATGGGCATCCGCAAGGGTCTCATCGACCGTTCGATCTATCCCGTGTTCTGCGTGAGCGCCGCCAAAGACATGGGCGTGCGCCGCATGATGGAGTTCCTGGGCAACGTGGTGCCCTTCGTTGAGGATATGCCCGCGCCCGTCGACACTGCCGGCCAGGAGGTTAAGCCCGATGCCGCAGGTCCGGTGAGCCTGTTCATGTTCAAGACCACCGTAGAGCCCCACATCGGTGAGGTGAGCTACTTCAAGGTTATGAGCGGCACGCTGCGTGCAGGTGCCGACCTCGACAACGTGACCCGCGGCAGCAAGGAACGCCTGGCACAGATATTCTGCGTGTGCGGCCAAATCAAGACGCCCGTCGACACCCTCGAGGCCGGCGATATAGGCGCCGCCGTGAAACTGAAGGACGCCCGCACAGGCAACACCCTCGACGAGAAGGGTTGCGACTACGAATTTGACTTCATCAAATATCCCGCGCCCAAGTATCAGCGCGCCGTACGCCCCGTGACCGAGAGCGATGCTGAAAAGCTCAACGCCATCCTCACGCGTATGCACGAAGAGGATCCCACCTGGCAGATCGAACAGAGCAAGGAGCTGAAGCAGACTATCCTCTCCGGTCAGGGCGAGTTCCACCTCCGCACCCTCAAGTGGCGCGTGGAAAACAACGACAAGCTGCCCATCGTCTTTGAAGAACCCAAGATACCCTATCGCGAGACCATCACCAAGGCTGCCCGCGCCGACTACCGCCATAAGAAGCAGAGCGGCGGTGCCGGTCAGTTCGGCGAAGTGCACCTGGTCGTAGAGCCTTACTACGAAGGCATGCCTGCCCCCGACACCTACAAATTCGGCAATCAGGAATTCAAGATGAACGTGCGCGACACCCAGGAGATTCCTCTTGCATGGGGCGGTAAGCTCGTGGTGTGCAACAGCATCGTGGGCGGCGCCATCGACGCCCGTTTCATCCCCGCCATCATCAAGGGCCTCATGGACCGCATGGAGCAGGGACCCCTCACGGGCAGCTATGCCCGCGACGTGCGCGTCATCATCTACGACGGCAAGATGCATCCCGTGGACAGCAATGAAATATCCTTCCGTCTGGCCGGCCGCAACGCATTCAGCGAAGCCTTCCGCAACGCCGGTCCGAAGGTGCTCGAGCCCGTCTACGACGTGGAGGTGATGGTGCCAGCCGATGTGATGGGCGATGTGATGAGCGACCTGCAGGGACGCCGCGCCATCATCATGGGCATGCGCAGCGAGAATGGTTTCGAGGTGATCTCTGCCAAGGTGCCCCTGAAAGAGATGGCCAACTATTCCACGGCACTGAGCTCGATCACCGGCGGACGCTCCAGCTTCACGATGCAGTTCGCATCCTACGAACTCGTGCCCGGCGATGTTCAGGACAAGCTCCTGAAGGAATACGCCGAGAAGAACACCGAGGATTGATAGAACGCTCTCCCTCCACCCGGAGCAGACAAAAATAATTGCGCGGTCGCCATTGTGGCGGCCGCGTATTGTTTGTTATTAAAGTTTTTTGTAAATTTGCCCCTATGAACAAGCTATGTCCCAAATGTGGCACCATGGTGCCCGATCAGTCAAATTATTGCTCGCATTGCGGGTATGATATGAGTTCCCGAGCAGCCTATCAGGAACCACCGCAATATAATGGACCGCAGTACAGCGGTCAGCAGCCCTACTACGATGCAAACAACCCGTTCAACAGCAGCGGTCCCGAGGGTAAATGCCGCGGAATAGCCGCACTGCTGGCCATATTCCTTGGCTATCTGGGCGTGCACTACTTCTATATGAATAAAGTGGGTGGTGGACTTCTGACAATCCTGCTGTGTGTCGTCACATGCGGCCTGTGGTCGTGCCTGACTCTGGTGCAGGGGATATATTTCTTCTGCATCACGAACAGTGAATTCGAGCGTAAGTTCATTCAGAATCCATCCACATTTCCCGTCTTCTGATGAAGAGGATTTATCGACTGGCGGGAGTGCTCCTGTGGGCTGGAGTGTCGTTTGCGGCCCGGGCCGAGGCTGTTCTCGGTTTCGACGGCGAGGAAACGGCCACCGTGGGCATTTACATCAAGGACCTGCAGGCCGATAAGGTGATTGCCGAGCATAATGCCTTGATGGGCATTACTCCCGCGTCTACCATGAAGGCGCTCACGGCGGCTACAGCCCTTTCCGTGCTGGGCCCCGACCATCGTTTCACCACTGATGTGGTGCTCGAAGGCACGCGACAGGGAACGGCATGGCATGGCAATCTGATAGTGAAGGGGGCTGCCGACCCGACACTCGAGAGTGAATATTTTGATAAAAATATGGGTTTCTGCGACAGCGTGGTCTCTCATCTCCGGGCTATGGGCGTGCGCAGTATCAGCGGACGGGTGCTGGTCACGGAAACGCTTAAGGATGCGGGCCCCGTGCCGCAATGGGAGATAGAGGATGTGGCATGGAGCTACGGAGCGGCGCTGTACGGCGCCAACTGGCGCGACAATGTGTTCCGTCTCTGGCCTGCCAGCGGTCGCACCAAGCCTCATGTGCCCGACCTGAAAATGGAGCTCCGACGCGATGCCGATGGCACGGAACTGCTGCGCGGCGCCGGTTCTAATACCCTCGAGGTGTGGGGCCGAGACATCAACAATGCCAAGTGGTGTGTCACATCCACCATGCCATCGCCGGCAAAAGTTCTTGCCTATGAATTGACGGAGCGGCTGCGCGGCGCCGGCATAACTGTAGGGGGCCAGAAATCGGCAGCGAAAACAAAGGCCGACAACGAAACTGTATATTCCCACAAATCGCCTGCCGCTTCCGACATATTGAAGAGCTTGCTTGTGCGCAGCGACAACATGATGGCCGAGGGCATGCTGCGGGCAATATCGCCGGCCGACAGCCGCGAAGACGTGATAAAGAAAGAGAAGGAGCTGTGGGATGCCAGGGGTATCAGCCTCAGATACTGCGGTATTCTGGATGGCAGCGGCCTCTCGCTGGGCAACAAGCTCTCGGCCCGCACGCTCGGCTACGTGCTCGAATGGATGGCCCGAAGCCCCTATGGCGAGCTGTATCCGTCGCTGTTTCCCCGCGCGGGCGTGAACGGCACCATGAAATCGTTTATGGCAAAAACGCCGCTCAAGGGACGCCTGGCTCTCAAGACAGGAAGTGTCAGCGCCGTGCAGTGCTACGCGGGCTATCTTCTTGACGAAGAGGGTGTGCCGTCGCATGTGGTTGTAGTGATGGTCAACTCTTTCTACTGCCCGCGTGCAAAGGTGAGGGAAGCCATCAGTAACTATCTATTGTCAACTTTTAATATCGAGACAGAGCAATAATGGAGCAGGATCAGAGAAAAGGGGCTATGTGCGCCCTCCTCGCCGCCGGAATAAGGATGGAGGGATTGCTGCGTGTGGCCATTGAGCGACCCGAGGCCGAGGGCGAAGTAGCCCCTCAGATTCAGGAAGCCTTTGAACTGTACAAGAAGATTTTTGAATCCGTGTGGCCCGTGGCACCCGTCGCCGTCTGCGCCGCTCCGGAGCCGGAGGAAGATGATGCCACGGAGGAAAAGCCGGAGGAGGCAGTTCAGGAACCTCTCCCGGAGGTCGTGATTGAGGTTGAGGATGAGTCTCGCCCCGAGCCTGTGCCGGCAGTAGAGCACGAAGTGCTTAAGCTTGATGAAATGATTGCTCGCAGGGAGTCGGCCGACCTGCGCAAAGCGTTCACACTCAACGATAAATTCCGGTTCAGACGCACGCTGTTCGAGGGCAGCAACGAGCGCTTTGTCGAGGTGCTCGACCGTCTCGAAGGCATGACCGACCCGCGTGAAGCTACTGCATACCTGAGCGGAATAATAGACATGGACAGCGAAGACGGCGCTGATTTCATGACCATCATTAACGCGCATTTCGGAGTAAAGCAGTGAGCGGCCGACTATACATAGTGCCCACGCCGGTGGGAAACCTGTCCGACATGACACCGCGCGCCATCGAGGTGCTGAAAAGCGTGTCGCTCGTCTTGGCCGAAGACACGCGCACCTCTTCGGTGCTGATGCGTCATTTCGATATTTCCACCCCCATGAGCAGCCATCACAAATTCAACGAGCATGAAAGCCTCGAGCCGTTGATGATGCGTCTCGAGGGTGGGGAAGATATCGCTCTGGTGAGCGATGCCGGAACGCCCGGCATCAGCGACCCCGGTTTTCTGCTGTCGCGCGAATGCAGGCGCCGTGGTATAGACGTGGTGACGCTTCCGGGAGCCACGGCATTTGTGCCGGCGCTTGTGAGCAGCGGCTTGCCCTGCGACCGGTTCGTATTCGAGGGATTTCTGCCGCAGAAGAAGGGCCGTGCCACACGGATAGCCGAACTGGCAGAAAGCGAGCGCACATTTATAATATATGAGTCGCCGCTGCGGGTGGCACGCACGCTTGCCGAGCTGGCCGCCGCTTGCGGAGATGAGCGGCAGGCTGCCGTCGCCCGTGAGATTTCCAAGATACACGAGACCGTTCATCGCGACACTCTCGGAGCGCTGCGCGACTTTTTCCAGGCGAACCAAGCCAAAGGTGAGATTGTTATCATCGTAGAGGGTAAAGACCGGGAGCGGTCAAAGGTACACCGCAACAAGTACCGGCCCTGAATTCATAACCATTAATTTTGAAAGAATGAAAAAGACTATTTTTGCCGCTCTCGGAGCATTGCTCGTGCTGGGCGCCTGTAACCAGAAGAACGAGACAGACGAGGCTCAGAAGCAAGCGCTGGCCGACGCCTCGAAAGTTGAACTGCAGAATGCCGTGGCCGACCGCGACCAGCTTTTCCTGCTCGTAAACGAGATCTCACAGGGCATGGACCAGATTAAAGCCCTTGAAAACATCCTCACGGTGAACGCCACCACCAATGGCGAAACACCCAGTCAGCGCGAACAGATTCAGGCCGATATCGCAGCCATTCAGAAAGCCCTCCAGGACCGTCGCGAGAAACTGGCAGAGCTGGAGAAGAAACTGAACAGCTCAAACCTCACCAACAACAACCTGCGCAACACCATCGCAACGCTGCGCAACCAGATTGACACGCAGACCAACGAAATAGCTGCCCTCAAGAACAGCCTCACCGAGGCCACTGCACGTATCGGACAGCTCAACACCACCGTCGATTCTCTCAACACCACCGTGGCCACCGTTACGGAACAGAAGGATGCTGCCGAGCAGGAGAGCGTGGACCTGGCCAACGAACTGAACACATGCTACTACGCAGTGGGCAGCAAAAAGGAACTCAAGGAGAAGGCCGTGATTGAAACCGGCTTCCTGCGCAAGACCAAGATAATGGAAGGCGACTTCGACCGCAACTTCTTCACCACGGCCGACAAGCGCACACTCACGGTGATACCTCTCCACAGCGACAAGGCCAAGGTGCTCACCAATCAGCCTGAATCGTCGTACACGATTGAGACAGAGGGTGGCCAGAAAGTGCTCCGAATCACCAATCCCGCATCGTTCTGGAGCCTGAGCAACTACCTCGTGGTTCAGATTGATTAATACATCCTCAACTACCATAACGAATGGCCGCGAAGCTCTGGCTTCGCGGCCATTCTTGCGCTGAGCCCGATGCGGTTTTGGTGCTTTGCCACATTTTATGTACCTTTGCATTTGCTAATGACATAAAGAGTCGATTATTAAACGATGAAAATTTTAGTTACCGGTTGTCGTGGTCAGTTGGGCACGGCGCTTCGCGAAGTACTCGAGCGGCGCTGTCCGGGATGCACAACGTATGTCGACCGCGACGAGCTGGATATATGCGATGCCACAGCCGTAGAGCGATTCCTGCGAGAAGGCGACTTCTCAAGAATAATCAACTGCGCGGCTTATACCAATGTGGAGAAGGCCGAGGAGGAAAAACTCGAATGCGCCGCTATCAATATCGACGGAGTGGCAAACCTGGCCCGCTTCGCCGACGAACTGGGCATCAGAATTCTGCATGTGAGCACCGACTATGTATTCGATGGGAAATCCTATCGCCCTTATAAAGAGAGTGATAAGGTGAATCCGGCGTCGCAATACGGTGCCACCAAGAGAAAAGGCGAGACGGCGTTGCTGGCTCTCGCTCCGGAAAGCGCTATCGTGCGCACAAGCTGGCTCTATTCGACCGGCGGCCGCAATTTCGTGCGCACGATGTTGCGCCTGGGAGCAGAGCGCAGCACCGTAAACGTCGTGTGCGACCAGATAGGTACGCCCACCTACGCCCCCGACCTCGCCGAGGCCATAGCCACGATGGTGCTGTCTTCGCAATGGGTGAGCGGGATTTTTAATTTCAGCAACGAAGGCGCCTGCTCGTGGTACGACTTTGCCGTGGCCATAATGAATGCTTCCGGTAGCAAATGCAAGGTCGCCCCCATTTCCAGCGCCGACTATCCCTCGGCGGTTACGCGCCCATATTATTCGGTGCTCGACAAAAGTAAAATAAAAGCCACTTACGGTATCACTATTCCTCACTGGCATGAATCCCTGCTGCGTTGCCTGCAGCAAATGCAATAAAGTATGTCCACACTAAGTCAAGAAATAGAACGCCGGCGCACCTTCGCCATCATATCGCACCCCGATGCCGGTAAAACCACGCTCACGGAAAAACTCCTGCTGTTCGGCGGCGCTATCCATATCGCCGGCGCCGTAAAGAGCAACAAGATAAAAAAGACAGCCACGAGCGACTGGATGGAGATTGAGAAGCAGCGCGGTATCTCCGTGGCTACTTCGGTAATGGGTTTCAACTACGGAGACTACAAGATTAACATTCTCGACACGCCCGGCCACCAGGATTTCGCGGAAGATACGTACCGCACACTTACGGCCGTGGACAGCGTAATCATAGTGGTGGACGTGGCCAAAGGCGTAGAGCAGCAGACGCGCAAACTCATGGAGGTGTGCCGCATGCGCAATACGCCGGTGATTATCTTCGTGAATAAGCTCGACCGCGAGGGCCGCGACCCGTTCGAGATTCTCGACGAGCTTGAAGCCGAACTCAAGATTGCCGTGCGTCCGCTTTCGTGGCCCATCGGTATAGGTGCCAAGTTCAAAGGCGTTTACAATATCTACGAAAACTCTCTCGACCTGTTCACGCCCGACAAGCAGAAGGTGAGCGAACGCGTTGAGATTGACGACGTGAACGACCCGCGCGTAGACAAAGCCGTGGGAGAAAAGGAAGCGGCTCAGTTGCGCGACGATCTGGAGCTCATAGAAGGCGTATATCCCGAATTTGACGTTCAGCCCTATCTCGAAGGTCGTTTGGCTCCCGTATTCTTCGGCTCGGCCCTCAACACTTTCGGAGTCAAGGAGCTGCTCGACTGCTTCGTGAAGATAGCGCCCGCTCCTAAAGCTGTGGACACGGAGGAGCGCACTGTGAGCCCCGAAGAAGAGAAATTCTCGGGTTTCGTATTCAAGATTCATGCGAATATGGACCCCAACCACCGCAGTTGTATCGCCTTCGTGAAAGTGTGCTCCGGAAAATTCGAGCGCAACAGCCCCTATAAACAGGTGCGTACAGGCAAAGTGATGAAATTCTCCGCGCCCACAGCTTTCATGGCGCAGAAGAAGAGTATTGTGGACGAAGCCTATCCCGGAGATATCGTGGGTCTGCCCGATACAGGCAATTTCAAGATCGGCGACACCCTCACGGAAGGCGAAGACATACATTTCAAGGGTCTGCCCAGCTTCTCGCCGGAGATGTTCAAATATATCGAGAACACCGACCCCATGAAGAGCAAGCAGCTCGAAAAGGGCATTCAGCAACTTATGGACGAGGGTGTGGCACAGCTGTTTGTGAATCAGTTCAACGGTCGCAAGATCATAGGTACGGTGGGCCAGCTGCAGTTTGAGGTGATACAATACCGCCTCCTGCACGAGTACGGCGCGCAGTGCCGCTGGGAGCCCATCTCGCTCTACAAGGCATGCTGGATAGAAAGCGACGACGAGGCCGCTCTCGAAGCCTTCAAGAAACGCAAGCACCAGTTCATGGCCGTGGATCGCGAGGGTAGGGATGTATTCCTGGCCGATTCAAACTACGTGCTTCAGATGGCCCAGAACGACTTCCCGAAGATAAGATTCCATTTCAGTTCGGAATTTTAATGGTTAAATTTTATAAAATTCACAAATTATATTTATCTTTGTAGCAAAAATACAGGCAAATGCTTAAAAGATTCTTCATATCCATGCTCGGCACAGTGGCCGGCGTGTTCCTGAGCGGTGTGCTCGCGTTCTTCGTGATTCTCGGCGTGATCGGTGTGATAGCCGGCAAGTCGCTGAGCAGCAGTAGCGGACTGGAGAAAAACTCCATCCTGCACCTTAAACTTGACGGTGAACTCACCGAACGCATGACCACGCCCTCGTTAATGGATATCATGCAGGGCAATATCGATGGCACCATCGCGCTCGACGAGCTTCGTTCGGCCCTCGAAAGAGCTGCCGACGACAACAAGATCGAGGGTGTTTACATCGACTGCGGCAGTTTTGCAGGAGGTGTGGCCGGATGTGAAGAACTGATGTCGTATATCCGCGAGTTCAAGGAAAAGTCGGGGAAGTGGGTTTATGCCTATGCCGACAGCTACTCGCAGGGTGCCTATATGGTGGCAACGACTGCCGACAGTGTCTACGTCAACCCGATGGGCGAGGTGGACGTGCACGGCGCGGCCTCCCTTACGCCCTTCTTCAAAGACCTTCTCGACAAGGTGGGCGTGAAAATGCAGATTATCAAGGTGGGTACCTACAAGAGTGCTGTCGAGCCCTTCATTCTCAATGAGATGAGCGAGCCGGCCCGCCGTCAGCAGCAGGAATACATCGACAGCATCTGGAAATACATGGCCGAGAACATCGCCCTTGGTCGCAATAAAGAAGTCGGCACCGTGAAAATGTGGGCCGACAGCATGTGCTCCACCTGGAAAATCGACCGCACGCTGGCCGATGGGCTGGCCGACGGCGCCCTCTATCGCCGCCTCATGGAGCAGCGCCTGCGCCGTCTCACCGACCGCGACGATGATGAAGACCTTCGCCTGGTTTCGCCCGCCGAGTATCTTGCTTCCGGTGCCAATCCTTTCGATGCCGTTGAGAATGCCGATAAACCACATGTGGCGCTCCTCTATGCCGTGGGCGATATCGTGGATAGCGGCAAAGGCGGAATCGTGGGCGAGGAGATGGTACCCGAGATTATTGCGCTGGCCGACGACGACAACGTAGAGGGTCTCGTGATGCGAGTGAACAGCGGTGGCGGCAGCGCCTTCGCCTCCGAGCAGATTTGGGAAGCCCTCGAGTATTTTAAGGGAAAAGGCAAGCCTTTCTACGTTTCGATGGGCGACTATGCAGCGAGCGGCGGCTACTACATCTCCTGCGGTGCCGACCGCATTTATGCCGATGCCACGACACTCACCGGTTCGATAGGAGTATTCGGAATGATTCCCGAGGCCTCAACGCTTTTCAACGATAAACTGGGCGTGCACTTCACCACTGTTCAGAGCAACCCCAACGCGTCTTTCCCCGTGATATTCAACCCCATGACTCCGGCCCAGCAGGCTGCGATGCAGAGTGGCGTAGAGAATATCTACTCCATCTTCACCCAGCGCGTGGCCGACGGCCGTGAGCTCCCCGTGGACAGCGTTCGCAGCATTGCCGAAGGTCGCGTGTGGGTAGGAACCTCGGCGCTACGCCTCGGTCTTGTCGACACCATCGGTGGCGTGAAGGAAGCAATCGACGCCATTATTTCCGATTACGACCTGCCCTCGAAAGTTGTGGCCTATCCCCGCAACGACGAGAACAAGTGGCTCGCCGTCCTGCGCGAGAGCAAAGCTCTTGAAGAAATGCAGGCTCTCGCCGGCTACTCGCCCCTCGAGCGCAAGGCCATCGAGATTGCCCGCAACCTCGCGGGTCAGAACCCCATGCAGGCAAGGATGCCTTTGACGGTAATTCGTTGATTAATCGCATTTATTCCTCATAACCTTGACATTCAAATCGTTTTTTCGCCACACCGTGCTGCTCCCGTGCTCGAAACTGTACGGGGCAGTGGTGTATATGCGCAATAAACTGTTTGACTGGAAAATATTGAGGTCGCACACCTTCGGCGTGCCCATCGTAGTGGTGGGAAATATAGCTGTCGGGGGCACCGGCAAGACCCCGCACGTGGAATTCATTCTGAATGCCATGCGCAATACCAATCATGTGGCCTATCTGAGCCGGGGCTACAAGCGTCGCACCAAGGGTTTCGTGATGGCCACGATGAAGTCCACGCCGCGCGATATCGGCGACGAGGCCTATCAGGTGTACCACAAGTTCGGTGGCGACGTCGTTGTTGCTGTGTGTGAGGACCGCGTGGCCGGAATACGCGAACTGCTGAATATCGACCCCGGCATCAATATGGTGGTGCTCGACGATGCATTCCAGCACCGCTACGTGCGCCCCACGGCCGCCGTGGTAGTGACCGAATATAACAGGCCCGTATACGAAGATAAACTGCTGCCCTACGGCCGGCTGCGCGAGAGTGTGCGGGCAATTAACCGCGCCGATCTTGTGGTCGTGAGCAAGTGCCCGGCACGTCTGAAACCGATGGACTACCGCATCTTCAGCAACAATATCAACCTGTTTCCGTATCAGACGCTGTTTTTCTCCAGGCTGGCCTACAAACCCCTGCAACCGCTCTTCCCGGATGCTGTGGCCCGTATTCCTTACCTCGACTGGCTGGGACCAGCCGACACGGTTCTCGCGGTGGCCGGCATAGGCAACCCCAAACCGTTTGTGAGGTATCTCAAAGGTTTCAGCTTCAAGGTAAAGGTCAACGTCTTCGCCGACCACCACAATTATTCGCGTAAAGACATGGAGATGCTGCGCAACAGATTTGAAAAGATGCGCGGCGAAAACAAGATAATCGTCACCACCGAGAAAGACGCCGTGCGCATGAGCTGCAATCCTTACTTCCCCCATGAGCTCAAGGCAGTGACGTTCTACCTGCCCATCGAGGTGGAGTTTGTGCCCGGCGCCGGCGGTACGGATGCCTTTGCGGAAACGCTGCGTCAGGTGATAAAAGCCAACATGCAGTGAACACCCGTTGCCATTGCGATGTTAAACTGAAAAATCACAATCATAACCATAAAAACTATGCTTGAAAAAATCAAAGAAACAGCCGCCTTCCTCGCCGGCAAAGTGAACGAAATGCCCAAGACTGCCATCATCCTCGGCACCGGCCTCGGCACACTCGTCGACTTCATGGAAGACAAGCAGTATATACCCTATGCCGAAATTCCCAACTTCCCCATCAGCACCGTGGAAGGTCACAGCGGCAACCTCATATTCGGCACCCTCGGTGGCAAGCGCGTGATTGCCATGCAGGGCCGTTTCCACTACTACGAAGGCTACGACATGAAGCAGGTGACATTCCCCGTGCGCGTCATGCGTGCTCTCGGCGTAGACACCCTCTTCGTGAGCAACGCTGCCGGCGGCATGAACAAGGAGTTCCGTGTGGGCGACGTGATGGTAATCACCGACCACATCAACCTCTTCCCCGAGAATCCCCTCCGCGGTAAGAACTACAAGGAGCTGGGCGACCGTTTCCCCGCCATGACCGAACCCTACGACCACGCGCTCATCGCCCTCGCCGACAAGATTGCCGACGAAAAGGGCGTCCGCATCATGCACGGCGTGTATGTGGGCACCACCGGTCCCACCTTCGAGACTCCTGCCGAATACGAGTACTTCCGTGTTATCGGCGGCGACGCCGTGGGCATGAGCACCGTGCCTGAAGTAATCGTGGCCAAGCACGGCGGAATGCGCGTGTTCGGCATCAGTGTGATCACCGACCTCGGCGGCAAAGACATCCACGATGTGCCCAGCCACGAAGAAGTGCAGCAGGCCGCCATAAAGGCCCAGCCAACTGTAGTCACGCTGATGCGTGAGATGGTGGCCCGTTCCTAACCTCCGGCATTACCTCTCCGATTATGAGCCAGACAGAAATTTCAACATTAGGTGAGTTCGGTCTGATAGACCGTCTCACCGACTCTCTGCCCAAGCACCACGAATCTACCGTGCTGGGGGTGGGCGACGATGCGGCCGTGCTCCGTTATCCCGACACGGAGGTGCTCGTGACCACCGATATGCTGCTCGAGAACGTTCACTTCGACCTCACCTACGTGCCTCTTAAACACTTAGGCTATAAAGCGGCCGTGGTGAATTTTTCCGACATCTATGCAATGAACGGCACCCCCCGGCAGATCACGGTGAGCCTCGGCATCTCGAAGCGTTTCACGGTTGAGCACATAGACGCGCTTTACTCCGGCATCCGCCTCGCCTGCGAGATCTACGGCGTGGACATCGTGGGCGGCGATACCTGCGCTTCGCATCAGGGCCTGGTAATCTCCATCACATGCATAGGAGATGCCCCGGCCGGCAAAGCCGTGCGCCGCAGCGGTGCGAAACCCACGGATATCATTTGTGTGAGCGGCGACCTCGGGGCGGCCTACATGGGTCTGCAGCTGCTCGAGAGAGAGAAGGTGGCATCGGCCGGGCGCCCCGATTTCCAGCCCGACTTTGCCGGTAAGGAGTACATAGTGGAGCGCCAGCTCAAACCCGAGGCCCGGAAAGACGTGATTGCAGCCCTCGACAAAGCCGGCATCGTGCCCACCGCCATGATGGATGTGAGCGACGGTCTGTCGTCCGAACTGATGCATATCTGCAAGGACAGCAAGGTGGGGTGCAGGGTCTATGAAGACCGTATTCCCATCGATTACCAAACCGCACTGATGGCCGAGGAACTGAACATGAACCTCGTGACCGCGGCCCTCAACGGCGGCGAAGACTATGAGCTGCTGTTCACAGTGCCCCTTTCCATGCACGACAAGATCGCCCAGATTCCCGGCGTGCGCGAAATAGGTTACATAACGGATGAAGACAAGGGTTGCGCGCTGGTGACCCGCGACGGCGAGTCGGAGATACCCCTGAAAGCCCAGGGCTGGAACCCGCTGGCCGAAGAAAACCAATAAAAGATTCGCAATTCCCGTGCTTTTGCGCGGGAATTGCTTTATATTGGATTTTTTTCGCTAATTTTGCAGTAGCAATAACCCATAGAATATTCATAGAGATGATTAATCGAATATTGATTCGTGTGAAAGTGGTGCAGATGCTTTATTCCTATCTGCTCACACAGAGCGAATTTCATATCGAACCGGCTCCGGAATCGGCCTCGGCCGACCGCCGTTTTGCCCACGAGGTGTATCTCGACCTTCTGCTCGCTATCGTAGAGCTGTCCGGTATCAACACCGCGGGGCCACACGGTCGCCAGAGTGTCGCAGCCGACAAGCTGCTGCGCCACAACAAGGTGGGAGGTGCTCTTGCCGCTACCGACGAGCTGAAAACGGTGCTCTCGCGCGGCACATCGCACATCGCGCAGCTGAGGCCGCTCCTTCAGGATGTGGCAGATGCTGTTGCAACCTCTGAAATATACAAAGATTACAAGAAGATAAAGAATCCCACGCCTGCCGACGATGCCCGTTTTTGGAGCGTCGTGCTGGAGACGGTGGTTCTGAAGAATGCGGCTGTTGCAGCAGCATTCAGGGCTATGCCTGAATTTACCGGCCGGGGTCTCGACATGGGCCTCGATATGGCGAAGGCCTCGCTTGCCTCTTTCGGCGATTCCCGCCAAGCCTATCTTTCGGCCAAGACCGACCTTCAGCGTTCGCTCGACAAGGCCTACGACCTGTATTTCGGCATATTCGAGCTGCTTGTGGAACTCACCCGTGAGCAACGCAAGCGTCTTGAAGCAGCTAAAGAAAAGTATGTACCCACGGCCGACGACCTGAATCCGCAGACCCGCTTTGTGGACAACGCCTTCATCGCGCGTCTCGAAGCAGATGAGGCCTTCAAGGAGCGCATGGAGAAACAGCCTTCGCTATGGAGCGACGACCTCGTGCTCGTGCCCAGGTTGCTCACCACCATACTGTCGTCGGACCTGTACAAGAAATACATGGAGGCTCCCGGCACCGACTATGCCACGGATTGCGAGTTCTGGCGCGATGTGTGCAAGAACATCATCCTCCCCGGCGACGACCTGGCCGAGGCCATGGAGAGCCGGTCGGTGTTCTGGAACGACGACATGCAGGTGATGGGCACCTTCGTGCTCAAGAGCCTCAGACAGATGGCAGCCGCAAAGGAGGGAGAGCCCCTGCCTTTCCTGCCCCAGTTCAAGGATGTCGAGGATGCCGCATTCGGTGGCGAACTTTTCACTCTCGCCGTTGAAAACCGTGAAGAGTATCAGTCGTATATCAATCGTTTCATCAACGCCGAGCACTGGGATGCCGATCGCATAGCATTCATGGACGTGGTGATAATGACATGTGCCATCGCCGAGCTCATTCACTATCCATCCATTCCCGTGCCAGTCACCATGAACGAATACGTGGAGATAGCCAACAGCTACAGCACACAGCGCAGCGGCCAGTTTGTCAACGGTGTACTATATGCAGTGTGCGAATATCTCCGTTCCCAAGGTAAAATCAACAAGTAATATTTAATACAATGCTCTCTAACTACATCCTCCTTCAGGAAGCCCCCCAGGGCAACTTCTTCACGAGCTGGGGCCTTATCATCATTCTCTTTGTGGTGTTCTACTTCTTCATGATCCGTCCCCAGCAGAAGCGCCAGAAAGAAATCCGCAAATTCCGCGAAAGCCTCACCAAGGGAAGCGCAGTGGTTACCGCCGGCGGCATCCATGGTAAGATCGTGGACGTTAACGACAACGAAAACTATTTCCTCCTGGAAATTGCCCAGGGCGTGCGCATCCGCATCGACAAGGGCTCCGTATATCCCTCTGCTGCAGAGGCCTCCCAGGCCGCAGCCGAGCAGGGCGACAAGAAATAAATCCTTCGACAGTCAGGCGTGAAACATGTATTGAAAGCGACACTTGCGCGCCTGAGCAGGGCTGCCCGCACGCAGCGGGGTAGGAACATCCTCACCTATGGTGTTTTTGTTCTTATCTCCGCCGTGCTGTGGGTGGTGCTGTCGCTTAATGAAGAAGACCAGGTAGACATGCGCATGCCACTAGTGCTCGAGCGTGTGCCGGACTCGGTCATGATAGTTTCGGTACCCCCGGAATATGTAAATGTGAGTTTGCGCGCGCGTGGTACCGATTTCCTGAAAAGCCGTCTCGGGCGTCAGCCCGCGCTTCGTGTCGATTGGCGCAGCTATCGCGGAAAGAACGCCCTGGACCTGAGTTCGGCCGAAATCAAGACGCTGGCCCGCGCAGCCGTTGACGGTGCCACGGTGATGTCGGTGATGCCCGACTCCCTTCACCTGCTTTTTACCACCAAGCGGGGAAAACGCCTGCCCGTGCATCTCGACTACGAGGTGACCGCAGGTCCGCAGGTCTCGCTCGTGGGGCGCCCCCGCGTAGAACCGGATTCCGTGTCGCTTTACTCTATAGGTCCGGCAGCCAATGCGCTTACCTCGCTGAATACCGAACCGGTGCGTATATCAGATCTTGACCGCACCACCACCCTGAGGGTTAAGGTGTTAAGCCCGGCGCGTACACGTCCGCAGCCCGACAGCGTGGATGTTACATTCACCGTCGAGCCCCTGATTGTGAAGACACGCAGCGTGGTGGTGGAGCCGGTCAATGTCCCGGCCGGACTTAAACTCATTACTTTCCCGCCCCAGGTCGAAGTCCATTACATGCTGCCTGCCAGCGTCTACAAAAACTCCACGCCGCAATTCAGGGTTGTAGCCGACTATCACGAACTGGACCGGAGCGCCCGCAGTCGCAACATACGCCTCCGGCTGGTGGACGTGGATAGCCGCCTTCAGAACGTTTATCTTTCTACCGACAGCGCGGAGTATATCATAGAAAAGCTATGAGTGAAATAATAGCCGTCGCAGGCGGAATCGGAGCCGGTAAAAGCGTTGTGTGCAAGGTGCTCCGTGCAATGGGTCACGACGTGTACGACAGCGACATGCGTGCCCGTGCCGTGATGGATTCGAGCGAAGCAATCAAGAAGTTTCTTGTAGAAGAGATTCATGCCGAGGCTGTTGATGTCGGTGGCAATATCGACAGACAGCGCGTAGCCTCGGTGGTGTTCGTCGACGAAAGCAAGAGGCTGTTGCTGAACCGGGCGGTGCACGGAGCCGTGCGCGAAGACTTTGTGCAATGGTGCGAGAGGCATCAGTCTGCAGGGCGGCTGTTTATAGAATGCGCGATATTGTGTGAAAGCGGTCTGGCTCGATATGTAGACACCGTGTGGCTCGTGGATGCTCCCGCGAATGTGCGGATTAAACGGGTGTGTCGTCGCAACGGTCTGACAGAGAGTCAGGTGCTCGACCGTATCAAGGCGCAGCAAGCCGAAGAGAATGCTCTGCGGGAGCTACCTTATCACACAATACTGAACGACGACTTTCACCCCCTGTTACCCCGGATTGAAGAACTGCTTGGGGTGGAATAGCGCTTTTTTTCGTTTGCGGCGCAATATATCGGCCGTCACTTGCTTTTCCATCAGCCGAAGCACGTAATCTTCAGGCAGTTTCATGGCCTCGGCATAGTGATGCGCAAATAGACGCCTGGTTGAGGCATGTTCAAAAAGCCTGCCGCATGAGGCCACGAGGGTGTCGCTGTCCTTCACGTTGAATTTCATGCGGTTTACATCTACGAGAGCAAATTCGTAGTGCCCGCCGTTGCGCCGCATCATAATATTACCGGGCGTGAGATCTATCATCCACACCCCCTTACGGTGAAAATCGGCAATGAAAAGAGCCACGTCGCGGATAATATTCTCGAAATCTTCGTTTTTCTCAACAAAGCGAATCTCTTTGAAATCCTCTGTTAGTTGGCGACTTACGAAATAAGATTTGTGTAACCAATGCAACCGGTCGTATTCCTCGATATATGCAAAAGGTTGAGGGGTGGGGACGCCCAGCGAGCAGAGGCGGCAGGCGTTGTTGAACGCGCGGCGGGCTTTGCTGCCGCGCAACCATCCGTAGGCCATGCGGTTGACGATGTGGGGCACGCGGAAAGCCTTGATATTGTACACATTGCCGTCGCCTGCATCGAAAGACGCCAGGCGGTTTCTGGCATCATAGATTATCTTTGCCTCGGCAGGCAATCCACCTTCGAGCAACGCAGCTGCGAGAGTGCCTGCTGAATCGGGGGCATCAGGCGCGAGAATATATCTTTTCATAGGGTGCCGGTATTTCTTTATAAATGGTGTGGTTGCGCCGGTATAAATGTATAGAAATCAACTCCTTGGGCGCAGTTGTGGCATGACGGTGAAGCATGTTGCGGCAACATGGCTTTACCATGCCGCGCGCAGGGCGAATATACGGTGATAAAATATTCATCTTCATCGTAGCACAAAAGTAACAATAAGGCACGTAAATGCCAAAGATTTTTCGTAATTTTGCATACTAAAACAAGAAAGAACGCAGATGGCATTTTTTGATATTTTTTCCCGCAAAAAGAAGCAGGAAACCCTGGACCAGGGTCTCGAAAAAACGAAGGAAGGTTTCTTCGGAAAGCTCAAGAGAGCGTTCGTGGGGCGTCGTACCATCGACGACGATTTTCTCGACGAACTCGAAGAGATCTTCATCACCGGCGATGTGGGCGCAGAGACCACATTGAAAATCATTGACCGGATACAGGCGCGAGCCCAGCGCGACAAGTATGTAGGTGAAGACGAGCTGAACGACATGCTCTGCGAGGAAATATCCTCGTTGCTTGTAGAAAACAAGGCAAGCACCACCGCCCTCCAGGACTTCGCGATTCCTGAAGGCGAAAAACCTTATGTAATCATGGTGGTGGGTGTGAACGGAGTGGGGAAGACCACCACTATAGGCAAACTTGCCTATCAATACAAGGCTGCCGGCCACAAAGTGATGCTCGGAGCCGCCGACACATTCCGTGCGGCTGCCATCGAGCAGCTCGACGAATGGGCCCGTCGTGCCGATGTGCCCATCGTAAAGCAGCAGTTGGGCAGCGATGCGGCAGCAGTGGCGTTCGACACCCTGTCGAGCGCCGTAGCGCAGGGCTGCGATGTGGTGATTATCGACACCGCCGGCCGTCTGCACAATAAGAAGGGACTGATGGACGAGCTGTCCAAGATCAAGCGCGTGATGCAACGTGTGGTGCCCGGTGCGCCTCACGAGGTTCTGCTGGTGCTCGACGGTTCGACCGGTCAGAACGCTTTCGAGCAGGCCCGGCAGTTCTCCGCAGCCACCCAGGTGACCGACCTGGCCATCACAAAGCTCGACGGCACAGCCAAAGGCGGTGTCGTGATAGGAATCAGCGACATGCTGCAGATTCCCGTGAAATACATAGGACTCGGTGAAAAAATCACCGACCTGCAGGTGTTTGACAAACAGGCCTTCGTGCAATCGCTTTTCGGACGTAAAGAAGCTGAATGAGAATGAAGCGTGTGAACGTTGTGACCATGGGATGCTCCAAGAATCTCGTGGACAGTGAGAAACTACTGAAACGTTTGAGCGACGGACGCATCGAGGCAGTGCACGATGCCGACGACTTTGAAGGCGATGCCGTGGTGATAAATACCTGCGGATTCATCGGCGATGCGAAGGAAGAAAGCATAGACATGATTCTCAGAGCCTGCGAGGCCAAGAAAGAGGGGCTTGTGGGCGAAGTCTACGTTATGGGCTGTCTTTCTGAACGATATGCCAAGCAGTTGCCGGCCGAGATACCCGAAGTGGACGGCTGGTACGGAAAGTTTGATTTCGAGGACCTGGCCGCACGCCTTTGTCCCGCTCCCGGCAAGACGAAACATCTCTGGGACCGCACACTCACCACGCCGCCGTGGTCGGCATATCTGAAAATTGCCGAAGGTTGCAACCGGTTCTGTGCTTTCTGTGCCATCCCTCTGATCACAGGACGATATAAATCGCGCCCGATTGATGAAATCGTAGCCGAAGTTACTGAACTCGCTGCGCGCGGTGTGAAAGAGTTTAACGTTATCGCGCAGGACCTCTCCTATTACGGCAGAGATATATACGGCCGCATGGCCATTGCCGAGCTTGTCGAGGCTATGGCCGGAGTGCCCGGAGTGGAATGGATACGTCTTCATTATGCCTATCCGGCTGATTTTCCGTATGATCTCCTGCCCGTGATGGCCCGTCACCCGAACGTGTGCAAATATCTTGACATAGCCCTTCAGCATTCTGCCGATGGTGTGCTCGACCGTATGCGCCGCCACATCACCGGCGATGAAACACGCGAGTTGCTGCGGCGCATCAGGCACGAGGTGCCCGGTATTCACATCCGCACCACGCTGATGGTGGGTTTCCCTGGCGAAACGGAAGAGGATTTCGACGACCTGATGAAATTCGTCGCCGAACAGCGCTTCGAGCGCATGGGTGCGTTTGCCTATTGCGAGGAAGACGACACCTATGCTGCAGAGCATTATGGCGACGATGTGCCCGACGATGTGAAGCAAGAGCGCCTCGCACGTCTCATGAAAGCCCAGGAGGCTATCTCCGCCGAGCATAACGCCGGCAAGATTGGCGCCAGACTCAAAGTGCTGATTGAGAGCGAGACCGACGACTATTATGTGGGGCGCAGCGAATTTGACTCTCCCGAGGTAGACCCCGAAGTGCTCGTGCAGAAACGCAGCTGCAAGAAGGCGCTGACGCCCGGTGAGTTCTATGATGTCGAGATTGTCGACGCCCTTCCGTTTGAGCTGATAGCCAAAGCTGTGTGATGCAGTTGCCAGTTGATATAGCCGCATGTATAGCTGCGGGCCATCCTTTCGCGATTTTTCGCTTCCCGGGCGAAAAGGCGATACGCATGGCCGGCCCCGACTGCCGTTTCTATATCAATCGCTGGAACACCGCTTCCGATGGTAATATCGACGTATCCGATGTTGCGCCGGGCACTGCGCAAGTGCGTCCATGGAGCATCTCCACGGGCTACGACAGCTACATGGCATCGACCGGCGCTCTGATCGGGAAACTGCGGCAACGCGGGGGCAAGTGCGTGCGCAGCCGCGTGCTGTGTGCGAGCGGCGTAAGGCTGGATGTCGACGGAGCTGTGTCCGAGCTGTTTGAACGATACCCCGATGCCTTCTGTCATTGCTACTACACTCCCGCCACCGGCCTTTGGGCCGGCGCCACTCCTGAACTACTCCTGGATGCTTGTGGCGCGAGCGTAGCCACGATGTCGCTTGCCGGAACGCGCCGGGCCGGAACAGATGAGCCATGGGACATAAAAAACATTGAAGAACAGCAGCTTGTGACCCAGTTTATATGCGATGCCATGCGCGATTGCGGTCTGGAGCCCGAAGCCGGCCCGACAGAAACCCTGCGATACGGCTGCATAGAGCATATATGCACGCCTATTTCGGCGCAGATGACCGGCCGGGGTGTCGAGGCATTGCTGGACGCGTTGAGCCCCACGCCGGCAGTAGCCGGTTATCCTCTGGCAGCCTCTGTAAATGAAATAGCTGAATACGAAGATGCCCCGCGACGCTGCTACGGCGGCTATGTTATGGTGCGCGACCGCGACGATAGGGTGCGTGCATTCGTGAATCTGCGCTGCGCCCAGTTGTGGACCGATGCCTGGTGTGTCTATGCCGGCGGTGGAATCACTCCCCGCAGCGATGCTTCGGCTGAATGGATGGAAACCGCAGCGAAGGCATCTGTGTGGCTCGAAATATTGGAAAATAACACTCTCTCTCCTGATGCATAATTCACAACAAAACAACGACAAACGCTCAACGCAAGGAAGTCCGTTCTTTGTGGTGCTCGCCGCGGTGTGTACGCTGGGTATCCTGTCGGGTTTTCCATGGGGCGAACTGTCAGGCAACAAGTTGAAAGACTTCAATCTGTTTGCCGACATCATGCACAGCGCGCCCGCCGAATACGTGACGGAAGAAATCATCGACCCGGCGCTGGCGGAAGCCCTGACCAGATCCGCGGAGCAAGTCGAAGAAAACGAACACAATCAGGGCCGGGAAGCCCCCGCGACAGCACTCGGCGCCGAAGCGACGGCGAATGACAGCGTGCTGCAAGCCGCCCCGGCTACCCCCGCTCCGCTACCCTCACGAGTAAACGGAGCCATGGCTATTGAAGACTACAGCGGCGGAAGCGCGCTCGCGGACCTTAGATCAGCCGTCGGCTCCTCGCGTTTCCGCTGCGCAATGATAGGCGACAGCTATATCGAAGGCGATATTTTTTCAGGCTCGGTGCGCAAGCTCTTGCAAGACGAGTACGGTGGCGAAGGCGTGGGCTACGTGCCCATGAAATCGGCCGTTGCCGGATTCCGGCGCACCGTAAGGATGAGCTCCGAGGGATTCAAGGCCTGTGACATCCGCAACGACCGCCTGGATTCACTCCACACCCTCCCCGGCGAGTATTTCAGGGCTGAGAACGGTGCGCACGCCTCGTTCAAAGGGGAGAAGAACGGCGCGCACACGGCAGCCTGGAGTTCGTCGAAACTCGTTTTCCTTGCTCCCGCATCCGGAGTGATAAGCACGAGCCTCGACGGCACCGAATGGACGGAGCACCCGGTGGAGGCATCTCCTGCCGTACAATGCATTTCGGTAGATGCTGCTACATCGCGCTTCGATGTGCGGTGCAACGTTCCGGGGCTGATTGTGTTCGGTGCATGGCTTGAAGGCAAAGACGGAGTGACATTCGACAGTATGAGTCTGCGCGGCTACAGCGGTATATCGCATAGAAGCCTGAGCATTGCAACCGCCAGAGAGATGGCTCAGTGGACCGACTACGACCTTATTGTCGTAGAATACGGCATGAATGCCCTGTCATCGCAGCAAAGCGACTATTCCACCTACGGCAACATAATGAAGAAAGTGCTGTTGCGCCTGAAAGCGGCCTATCCCAATGCCCGGATTCTAATGCTTGGGGTGGGCGACCGCGGACAGAAGCAAGGCGGCGAAGTTGCATCGCTGCGCACAGCCGCAGCGATAGTTGATGCGCAGCGGCGCGCCGCACGGGAGGCCGGGGTGATGTTCTGGGACACCAGAGAGGCAATGGGCGGCGAAAACGCCATCGTGGACTGGCGCAAAAGAGGACTGGTCAATGCCGATTATATACACCTGAATCATAAAGGCGGTGAAGAAATGGGACGCCTGTTTGTGGAATCTCTAAAACGCGCCTTGAATGAATAAGTACATATCTATCATACTTATAGGTCTGATTTCGTTTGCCGCAGGCGCGCAGGAGCAGACGGATATACGTCTTAATCCCGAATTGGGTGACGAGTCCGGGAGTGAAAACTCCGAACTTTCGGTATATCCTTTTGTCAACACGCAGGCTAATGTCATAGAGATGAACGGTGCCGAGTGGACAGCGCTCGCCGAGAAGTTTGCCAAGAGCGACAGCAGCATCGTCAGGATTCTTCACATAGGCGACAGTCACATTCAGGCCGAGGGTTCGACATCGCGTACGCGCTCTCTGCTGCAGCGAAAATACGGAAGCGCCGGCCGCGGCCTTACCGCGCCCTTCAGGTTGGCCGGGACAAATGCGCCGCTCGACTATTCCTACAAAAGTGACTCCAAATTCACCGGTTCGCGTCTGCTCAAAACGCCATGGCCCACACCTATGGGGTTCAGCGGAGTGGCCGTAGTGGCCGGCACGGAAACGTTCAATATCAGTCTGAGATGTGGCCAAGCGTTCGACAAGCTGCGCATCTACAGCGTGGGCGACGCTCCGATAGATGTTACATCCGTGGAGCCGGATTGTTCGATAGCGTGCTTTTCTCCGGCCACGGGAGTGACGGAACTGCTGCTCTCGCGCCCGACGACAGAACTGAGTTTAGACCTTAAATGCAAGTCGGCCATCACGGCCGTGGAACTGCTTTGCGGCGCCAGCGGTGTGGAGTACAGCGCGATAGGCAATAACGGCGCTACGTTTTCCACCTACAACGCCCTTCCCGGGTTTGCCCGCGACGCAGCCAGGCTACAGCCCGACATCATCATCCTCAGCCTCGGCACGAACGAAGCCTTCGGAAAGCTCGACGCGCAGGAAATGGCATCGCAGATACACCGCCTTGTGAGCGACCTGCGCGCAGAATGCCCCGAGGCAAAGCTGGTGCTCACCACGCCCCAGGAATGCTACAAGCGTATCGTGAGCCGCAGCGGCAAGCGTCGCAAACGTCGCACCACCCGCCGCTTCGTAATAAACGAGAATGTCGCGCGCGCCCGAGAGATAATCAAAAACTATGGTGTGACTCATGAAGTGCCCGTCTACGACTGGTACACAGTGGCCGGCGGCGAAGGTTCAGCCTCCAAATGGCTTGACCGACATCTGATGAACACCGACCACATCCACCTCACGTGGGACGGTTATCATCTCAACGGCGATCTCTTTTTTCAGGCGCTGGACCGCGCCATATCCTCTCCCCTCAATGAAAATTAGTTGCAAATGAGCTTTTTAGACAAAATCAATATAGAAAAATTGCAGCACCTGCTGCTCTACGACCCTGCGCAACCGCTGCTGTTCAACACTGGTCTGTTCCTGGTGCTGTTCGTGGCTTTCCTCTGTCTTTACAGGGCGTTGCGCATGTTCCCGCGGTTCAAGAAGGTGTTCGTTATTCTGTTCTCGCTGTATTTCTATTACAAATCGAGCGCCGAATGCTGCTTTATCCTTCTTGGCGTGTGCGTTTCCGACTATCTGTTGGGATTGTGGATGGGACGCGCCCAAGCATCGTGGGTGCGCCGGCTCATAGTGGCCATAAATGTGTGCGCAAATGTGGGAATGCTGGTCTACTTCAAGTACACCAATATGATACTCCAGTCGTTATCGGGACTTTGGGGAGGGAAATTCGATGTGCTCGACATCATCTTGCCTGCCGGAATCTCGTTCTTCACGTTCAGGAGCATCAGCTACATAGTAGACATCTACCGCCGGCAGATGGAACCCGCGAGGAACTTCCTAGACTACACCTTCTTTCTCACATTCTTCCCGCCGCTGCTTGCCGGCCCGGTGGTGAGGGCAAAGGATATGTTGCCGCAGATAGCCCGCGACCCCCATGCCACGCCCGAGATGGTGGGCGAGGGGCTGTTTCTGATTATGTCCGGCCTGATAAAAAAGGTAATAATAGCCGACTATATAAGCGGGAATTTCGTAGACAGAATTTTCGACAATCCATCGCTATATTCGGGTTTTGAAAACCTGATGGGCTGCCTCGGTTTCACCCTGCAGCTCTACTGCGACTTCAGCGGCTACAGCGACATGGCCATAGGCATAGCACTGCTGCTGGGCTACAGATTCAAGCCCAACTTCGATGCTCCGTTCAAGTCGCAGAATCCCACCGAATTCTGGCGACGCTGGCACATATCGCTGAGCACATGGCTGCGCGACTACATTTACATTCCCTTAGGCGGCAACCGCAAGGGAAAGTGGCGCCAGCGCGTCAACCTCGTGACCACTATGCTCATAGGCGGTCTGTGGCATGGCGCCTCGTGGATGTATATATTGTGGGGAGCCTATCATGGCGTGCTGCTTGTGCTCCACAAGGCCATCTCCAGGTTGTGGCATCTGCCTGAGGCATTGCGGGGCAGCCGCCTCGTGCGGGCGGGCAACATCGCCATCACGTTCACGCTCGTAGTGATAGGTTTCGCATTCTTCCGCGCCGGCGGCCCCGAAACGCTGCGCGACATGGCCGTGCAGATTTTCCACGACTTCCGCCCGGGCATAGCCGCACAGTTTGCCGAGGCCTATCTGCTGATTGTCCTGGCCGTCGGCGCCGGTTACGTGATGCACTTCACCCCCCGGGGCTGGAGCGAAGGCGTGGCACGTGTGTACACCGAGATGCCGCTCGTGCTTCAGGCCATTCTGCTTAGTGCCGTTCTGTTCCTCGTGATCCAGACGCGCCAGAGCGATCTTGTTCCATTCATCTATCTGCAATACTGATATGAAACTATCCGAACTCAAGACAGGCGAAATAGGCGTAGTGGTCAAAATCCTGGGTCATGGAGCGTTCAGAAAACGCGTCATGGAGATGGGTTTTGTGAAAGGCAGGCCGGTGACCGTTCTGCTCCACGCGCCGCTGCGCGACCCCATCAAGTACGGAGTGATGAACTACGAGGTGAGTTTGCGCGCATCTGAGGCAAGCATGATCGAGGTGGTGAAGATCGACAATCCCGAGCAGATAAAGAAGCTTGCAAGCGAGGGCACGCTCGAGACTCTCGAAGAGGTAGAGCGCATTATCAGGGAGGAGCACCGTACTATCAATGTGGCCCTGATAGGAAATCCTAATTGCGGAAAGACCACGCTATTCAATATCCTTTCCGGCGCCACCGAGCATGTGGGAAACTACTCAGGCGTGACCGTCGATGCAAAGATGCGCGTGTTTGAGCACGAAGGATATACGTTCCGGCTCGTAGACCTGCCCGGCACCTACTCGCTGTCGACTTATTCGCCCGAAGAACTGTATGTGCGCCGCTATCTCCACGAATACACGCCCGACGTGATAGTAAACGTTGTGGACAGCACGAATCTCGAGCGCAACTTATATCTCTCCACCGAGCTTATAGATATGGACCGGCGCCTGGTGATCGCACTCAACATGTTCGACGAGTTGCGAGGGGCCGGGGGCGAACTGGATTATGAAATACTGGGCGGCATGATAGGTGTGCCCATGGTGCCCGTCGTGGCCCGAACGGGTGAGGGAGTGAGCAAACTCTTGCAGACGGTGATCGAGGTGTACAACGATGTGCAGCCGCATGTGCGACACGTGCATGTGAGTCTGGGTGCCGACACCGAGGGTGCCGTGCGCCAGCTCATAGACAGGCTGAAACAGACCCACGGGGTGGTTCGCAGCTTCTCTCCCCGCTATCTTGCCATCAAGCTGCTCGAGGGCGATTCAGAGGCCGAGTCGCTGGTGTCGCATTGCGAGGGCTGCTCCGAGATAATGGAGCTGCGCGACGAGCTCAGGACGCGGCTCACGGAGATGCACGGAGAAGACGTGCAGTCGCAGGTGGCATCGGCCAAATACGGTTTTATCGCCGGCGCGCTGGCCGAGACAATGCGCCACGAGGCACGCGACGGCCGTGAGACCACGAGGGTGGTGGACAGCATCGTGACAAACAAACTCCTCGGATTTCCCATCTTCTTCGCGATAATGTTCCTGATTTTCTGGGCCACTTTCTTTTTAGGACAGTATCCGATGGACTGGATAGAAAGCGCGGTTTCATTCCTGAGCGGATTTGTAAACCGCATCATGCCCTCCGGGCCGCTGAAAGATCTGGTAGCCGACGGAATCATAGGAGGTGTGGGCGGTGTGATCGTGTTTCTGCCCAATATCCTGATTCTCTATTTCTGCATCTCCTTCATGGAGGATTCGGGCTATATGGCGCGCGCAGCTTTCATTATGGACAAGGTGATGCACAGGATAGGGCTTCACGGCAAATCGTTTATTCCCCTGGTAATGGGTTTCGGATGCAATGTGCCTGCAGTAATGGCCACGAGGGCTATCGAGAGCCACTCCAGCCGCATCATCACCATACTTATCAATCCCTTCATGTCGTGCTCGGCCAGGGTGCCTATCTATGTGTTGCTCATCGGCACCTTCTTCGAGGCTCATGCCGCCCTGGTGTTCATGGGCGTTTACCTGATGGGCATTGTGGTGGCTGTGTTCACGGCAAGGATGCTAAGGCGTTTTTATTTCAAGAAAGAGGAAACTCCGTTTGTCATGGAACTGCCGCCCTACCGCGTACCCACATTGCGCTCCAGCCTGAGGCACACATGGGGTAAAGGCAAGGAGTACCTGAAAAAAATGGGCGGCATCATTCTCGTCGCCAGCATCGTGGTGTGGGCGCTCAACTATTTCCCGCTGGGAAATGCATCAGACCCGAAGCAGGACAGCTACCTCGAGAGTATGGGTAAAATGGTTGAGCCCGTGATGGAACCCCTGGGTATCGGATGGCGGGGGAGCGTGGCGGCGTTGGCAGGAGTCCCGGCCAAAGAAATCGTTGTGTCCACGCTGGGTGTGCTTTACACCAACGACGAAAGTGCGGAGCCGGCAAAACTGGGCGAGCGACTTGAGAGCATAAACCCGGCCACCGGCAAACCCGATTTCAGTGCGCCCCAGGCGTTGAGCTTCATGATATTCATCTTGCTGTATTGTCCGTGCATAGCCACCGTCACAGCCATCGCCCGCGAGTGCGGCACATGGCGGTGGGCCCTGTTCAGCATGGCCTACAACACTCTGGTGGCATGGCTTGTGGCGTTCGCTGTATATCGCCTCGCATTGCTGTTCTGAGTTTGGATAATTTAGGAAATATTCTTAACTTTGCAATTCCAATGAACGAACACACCGACAAACAATTACTGCTCGACTGCCGCTATCTGCGCATGGCCGCGATATGGGCTGAGAATTCCTATTGCGTGCGTCGTAAAGTAGGAGCCATTATCGTCAAGGACAGAATGATAATATCCGACGGATACAACGGCACACCCGCCGGCTTTGAAAATGTGTGTGAGGATGATAGCGGCCACACCAAGCCGTATGTGCTTCATGCCGAGGCAAATGCCATTACCAAGGTGGCGCGCAGCAACAACAGCAGCGAGGGTGCCACGCTGTATGTGACGGCATCGCCCTGCATGGAGTGTGCCAAGCTGATAATTCAGGCCGGAATAAAACGGGTGGTTTTCAACGAGCTATACCGTCTGGCCGACGGCATAGACCTGCTGCGCCACTCGGGCGTGGAGTGTGTTCATATTCCAGAAATCGTACAAGATGTCAGATAATAAAAAGAGCGGTCGCTTTCTGCCGCTTATAGGAGCATTGATACTTGCCGGCGGTATATGGCTGGGCTACTGCCTGGCCGACGGCGACAAAGCTACCGACACCCAACGCAAGCTCGCACGGGTGTTTGATATCATCGACAGCGAGTATGTCGACGTGATTGACATAGACAGCGTGATAGAGAAGTCACTGCCGCTGATGCTTGAAAATCTCGACCCGCATTCGGTGTATATCTCGGTTGCCGACCGCGCGGCCGCCAACCAGCGCCTGGACGGTTCGTTCAGCGGCATAGGTATTCAGTTCCAGCAGCTTAACGACTCCGTCGTGGTTGTGGAAGTGATTGAGGGTGGTCCGTCGGAAAGAGTGGGCCTCCAGCCCGGCGACCGTATAATCTGGGCCAATGATTCCACGCTGGTGGGCAGTGATATTTCTGCCGACGATGTAAGAAACCTGCTCCGCGGTCCGCGCGGCTCCGTTGTGGAAGTGGGAGTTGTGCGGCGTGATATGCCCGATGTGCTGAAGTTCAAAATAGTGCGCAACGACGTGCCCATCGAAAGCATAGATGCATCCTACATGATTGCCGACAACATCGGATATATAAAGGTGAATACCTTCGGGCGCAATACCTATCCCCGTTTTCTTCAGGTCCTGTATTCGCTGCACCGCGAGGGCGCCAGTTCGTTCATCATAGACCTGCGCGGCAATACCGGCGGATACATGGACCCGGCCATTATGATGGTGAACGAGTTCCTTGCACCGCACCAGACCATCGTGACCACACGCGGCCGCAATGAAAAGGAAAACTCCATTATCGTGAGCGACGGCACGGGCAATTTCGCCGACGTGCCCATGGTAGTGCTCATCGACGAATTCTCAGCCAGCAGCAGCGAAATATTCTCGGGCGCCATCCAGGACAACGACCGCGGTGTCATCGTGGGTCGCCGCTCGTTCGGCAAGGGCCTTGTGCAACGGTCATTCGAGCTGCCCGACAGCAGCGAGCTCAGACTCACCGTTCAGCGATACTACACACCCTCCGGCCGGTGCATCCAGAAAGATTTCACCCGCGGAGATGTTGAGGGCTACGAATCGGAGATTTTCGAGCGCTACAGCCATGGCGAAAACTTCAGTGCCGACAGCGCGCGGCTGAACACCGCGGAGGTATATCACACCGTGAGCGGTCGCGAGGTGTACGGTGGCGGCGGTATCATGCCCGACGTGTTTGTGCCCAGCGACACAGCCGGCGTCAACAAGTTCTACCTCGAGCTGGCCAATGCCGGGCTGCTCAACAGTTTCGCCTTTGAATATGTGGACCTCAACAGGGCCGATCTTTCTACAGCCGAAAATACTGCAGAGTTGCTCGATAAACTGCCTTCGGATGCGGTATTGCTCTCGGCGTTCGCCGCCTATGCCAAGGACAAGGGGGTGCGTATGCGCTATTATTACCTCAACAATTCGCGCCGCTTGATTGTTAGACAACTGAAAGCCCTCATTGCGCGCGATGTCCTCGGTGTACAGGCATATTACGAAATAGATCTTACCGACGACCCCGCCGTGCAGGAGGCTATCCGGCAAATCAACTCCGGAGCCGCCGCAAGCGTTTCGGTTAAAGACTAAAGTAATGAACAAAGAAGATATCCGCATGCGCATCCGCGCGCATAAATCATTGATGAACGATGCCGAACGCCGGCAGGCTGCCGACGATGTCTTCGCGTTGCTCGAAAAGATGGCGGCATTCATGATGGCCGACCGGGTGCTGATGTACAACTCTCTCCCCGACGAGCTTTCGACCCGCGAGTTTCTTGACAAATGGCAGGGACGCAAGAGAATGTATCTGCCCAGAGTGAACGGTATAGACCTGGACATTCTACCTTACGAACGCACACGCACCCACCTCGGTGCGTTCCGCATCGAGGAACCCGACGGCGACGACGTCACGGATGTTTCCGAGATAGATCTGATAGTGGTGCCGGCGGTGGCCTATGATTCGTCGGGCCGCAGGGTGGGGCGCGGCAAGGGCTACTACGACCGCCTGCTCGCTACCGCGCGTGCCGTGAAGGTGGGCGTGGCCTTCGATTTCCAGCTCGTGAACGATGATATCGACACGGAGGCCCACGATGTGAGCGTCGACTACGTGATCACGCCGCGCCGCTTTATCAAGGTGCGCAGGCGCTGAGGTCTATACAAGCCCCGCATAACGAGCCGCTTCCCGACCGCCGGGAGGCGGCTCGTTGTTTAAAAAAACGTAAATAGCGGTGAGAGGAGAAGATTCGTTTGTTAAATTCACATTTTTAAGTTAATTTTGAGCTGAATTGTTAAAACTCGTCCGGCGTAAACTCAAAATTCCCGGAAACTTAAAAAACAATAAGAGCAATTAATTGTTAACAAAATAAAGGTTAATTCTTAACACATCGTAGTGAAAGAAGAGCCTGTTCTACTTCGGATATGAAAAAACAAACCATCTGGATTCTGACGATATTAATGGCGATAACCTTTGTAGGTCTGTTGCTCATTCAGGTGTTCTACATGAAGAACATCGTGAGGATTCGCTACGAGCAGTTCTCCCAGGGCGTGCGGCAGAGCCTCGTGTCGGTGGCGCAGCATCTGGAGCAGGACGAAGCCCGTCATTTCCTTGAAGAAGACGTCAACAGTATCCGCAGTTCCTCGATTTTCGCACAGTATTTAGGCAACAATGTGCCGAATCTGAGCGGGGTGAAGTACTCGTTCACCACATCTACCGGTCTGGAGGCCGACCTTACCATCAAGGGCGACGTGCAGGAGATATCGAAGCTGCAGACCGGAAGCCATACCGGCACCGACCATTACCGCAACCTGCAGGACACGTATCACAACCGTTATCTCTACCAGAAAGGAATGATCGACGATGTGATTCTGAACATAGTGTCTTCGGCCAGCAACCGGCCTATATCGGAGAGAGCCGACTCGGCCGTTGTGGCGAGGTATCTGCGCGAGGAGCTCGACACGCTGGGGCTGAGGATGCCGTTTGAGTTTGCCGTGGCCAACTATGCCGGCACCGTGCTCTATAAATCGGCCGGATTCCAGGCCTCCGCGGCCGACCGCGACAACATGTTCGTGCAGGCACTTTTCCCCAACGACAATACCGGCCGTCTCAACTATCTGAAAGTCTATTTCCCCACGAAAAAAGACTTCATATTCTCCTCCATCTCGTATATGGTGCCCGCTTTTGCGTTCACCTTCATTCTGCTGATTGTGTTCGTGTTCACCATCATCGTGGCTTTCAGGCAGAAGAAACTCACAGAGATGAAAAACGACTTCATCAACAACATGACCCATGAGTTCAAGACGCCCATATCGTCGATCTCCCTCGCCGCCCAGATGCTCAACGACGCGAGCGTGCGTAAATCGCCGGCCATGATGCAGCAGATCAGCACGGTCATAAACGATGAGACCAAGCGCCTGCGCTTCCAGGTGGAGAAAGTGCTCCTGATGTCGATGTTCGACAAGCAGAAGGCGAGCCTGAAACTCCGGGAGATTGATGCAAACAGCGCCATAAACAATATCGTGAACACTTTCAAACTCAAGGTGGAAAAATACGGCGGCCGCATCAACGCGCGGCTGAATGCCGAAGATGCGATAGTGAACGTGGACGAAATGCACTTCACCAACGTGATATTCAATCTGCTCGACAACGCAGTAAAATACCGCCGCGAGGAAGAGCCCCTGCAGCTGACCGTGAGCACACGGAATCTGGGCAACAACAGTCTTGAGATTGTTGTGGAAGACAACGGCATAGGCATCCGTCGCGACGACCTCAAGAAAATATTTGAAAAATTCTACCGCGTGAGCACCGGCAACCGCCACGACGTGAAAGGTTTCGGACTGGGACTCGCTTATGTGAAAAAGATGATAAACGACCTCGGAGGTGAAATCACCGCCGAGAGCGAAGTAAACGTAGGAACAAAATTTAAAATTATATTACCACTAACAAATTAAACTACAGAATTATGGAAGACCGAATGCATATTCTGCTGTGCGAAGACGACGAGAATCTCGGCATGCTTCTGCGCGAATATCTCCAGGCCAAAGGCTTTAACGCCGACCTGTATGCCGATGGCGAGAGTGGTTTCAAGGCCTTTCAGAAAGGCAAGTACGACATCTGCGTCCTCGACGTAATGATGCCTAAGAAAGATGGATTTGCCGTAGCGCAGGAAATCCGCACCGTCAACTCGGAGGTGCCTATTATTTTCCTTACGGCCAAATCGCTGAAAGAAGACATTCTCGAAGGCTTCAAGATAGGAGCCGACGACTATATCACAAAACCTTTCTCCATGGAAGAGCTCGTGTTCCGTATCGAGGCTATTCTCCGCCGTGTAAAGGGAAAGAAAGGCAAGGAAATCACCCTGTACAAGATCGGCAAGTTTACTTTCGACACTCAGAAGCAGGTGCTGATGATAGGCGACAAGGTGACGAAGCTCACCACAAAGGAGAGCGAACTCCTGAGCCTGCTCTGCGCCCATGTGAACGAGATTCTCGAACGCAACTTCGCCCTGAAGACTATCTGGATAGACGACAACTATTTCAACGCCCGCAGCATGGACGTGTACATCACCAAGCTGCGTAAGCATCTCAAGGACGATCCCTCCATCGAAATCATCAACATCCACGGCAAGGGCTACAAGCTCATTGC
>CAYUUN010000002.1:0-97392 GCA_964447895.1 uncultured Bacteroides sp.
GTAGATATACGAAGAACATTGAAATGTCCGGGTGTGCAAAAAGGGAACATCCATGTTTTTCAAGAATTCTAAAGTATTGATAAACAAATAACTTAACACCCTTAGGGATAAATCTCTCCGGGGTCACAAAAAAGGAATCGCATTCGCGGTTCCTTTTTTGTGTTTAGTACTTATCTGGCATAAATATATTGCGCTGAAGTTTCCTGAATAGGAAACTTTTTATTATATTTGCACCATGAATACTAATTTAATTAAAATAGGAGAGTTGCTGTATCAGCGACGTAAAAGCAAGGGCCTTACCCAGGATGAAGTAGGGGCCATGATTGGTGTGCAGAAAGCGATGGTGTCTAAAGTTGAAAACGGGTTGTGCGTGAACTTCAACACAATCAGCCGTATTGCCGATGCACTTGAGGTCGAACCTATTGTTGAGCTAAAACCGATAAAAAAAGCCGATAAGGAAGTCATAGATTATATAATGACAGCAATAATCGAGTTTTCAAAAAAACACCGCCTTACAATCCGTGAGGCCAGCAATTATCTCAATCGCTTCAAGGGAATAGATTTCCTAATGGAATTTTATGATGTGGAGCATACATTGTCGTTCAATGATTGTGTGGATGACCTGACGGTCATATGCCGAAATAACGGAGGGGAAATAGTATGATACTATATCATGGTTCAAACACAATGATTGACCGGATTGACCTCGGGAAGTGTCGTCCTTACAAAGATTTCGGGAAAGGATTTTACCTTACCGATTTACGGCACCAGGCTGAACGGATGGCGGCAAGAACAGTGAAAATGTTCAAGGGAGAGCCGGCTTTGACAATCTATGAGTTTGATTTGGAGCGAGCGGTCAATGAAGATTTGAAGATTAAAATTTTCAAATCGCCCGACGAGGAGTGGGCGAGGTTCGTGATGTCGAACCGCGATATAAATGTGCCTCAGCCCTGCCATGATTACGATATTGTGATAGGCCCGGTAGCTGATGACACTATTGCCCGTCTGCTCCGTATGTTTACGGAAAGTTTCATCTCAGAGGAACAGCTTGTAAAGGAACTTACATTCTCACAAGTAACATCACAATACTTTTTTCATACGGAGGCGGCAATCAAAATGCTGAAGAAATTATGAATGACAAAACCGCACGTTATCTATTCGAGGGCATATCTGCCGATGTGGTGCGCTATCTCGTGGAAAGAAACGGAATGGAATTGCCGGAAGCAATCTCTACTTTCCACAATTCAGAGACGTTTTCCAAATTGGAGGACTTTTCCACTGGGCTGTATATTGAAAGTCCGGCATATGTCTATGACATTCTGTTGTCGGAATTGAGAAACGGCCGTCTTGTGCCATAACCGATACCGGACGATATTTTTTTCAGCACAGAAAGGACTATTGCAGGTATTTCATCATGTCGGGCATAGGCTTGAAGCCGAGTGATGAATAGACGGGTTCGCCGTCGCGGGTGGTCTCGAGGTATATCTTGCCGCAGCCTCGCAGGCGCGCCTCGTCTATGAGGCGCGATACAATCTTGTGGCCTATGCCGAGTTTTCTGAATGGCTTGCGCACGTAGATGTTCATCAGATAGGCGCACAGGCCCGAGGGATTGTCGGGCGACGGCAGCTCTTCGGTGAGGCACACGGCGCCGCATCCGCATTCCACCCCGTCGCGCTCTGCCACGAGTGCATAGTGGGTGCCATCGGCGATATGCCGCTCGTAGTAGCGGCGGTTGGCTTCAAGCAGGGCTTCGTCGGCCTCAAGGCCGAAAACGTGGGCTATCACTTCGCGGCGCCAGCCCATCAGCGCCGGCACGTCTTTTATTTCTTTGAGCGATATCATAACACAATGCATGCGGGCCGGTTACTTGTAGGTCCCTTCTTTCAGCACCTTGGGCAGTGCCTTCATGTCGATTTTGCCGCGGTGGGTGAGCGGCAGTTCGTTGACTTCGACGAAAAACTCGGGCACCATGAAATCCGTGAGCTTCGATTTCAGGTATTCGCGCACGTCGTGGAGAGAGAATCCCTTGCGGGGGATGATGTAGGCCACGAGGTAGTGCAGGCCGCCTTCGTCGAGGAAGGCGCGCACGATGCCGCGCTCCACTTCCGGATACTCGTTCAACACGTTTTCCACCTCTTCAGGCTCGACGCGCTTGCCCAGAATCATCACCTGCTCGTCGCGGCGATGGAGGAAAGCCATGTTGCCGTCGGGCAGCAGGTAGCCCATGTCGCCGCTGCGGTACAGGCGGGTGCCGTCGGGCAGCGTCACGAAATTGTCCTGCTCGGGCGGATTCCCGAGGTAGCCCCGGTTCACACCTTCGCCGAAGATGCATATCTCTCCCACTTCGCCCTTGGGCACTTCCCTGAGATTCTTGTCGAGTATCTTCACTTCAACGCCTTTGATGGCTTTGCCGATGGAGAATGTGCCGTCGGCGAGGGGCTGGGCATAGTCCACGCGGTAGTAGTTGGAGCACACGCATGTCTCCGAGGGGCCGTAGGTATTGTATATCCTTATCCCTTTGTCGCGCAGGTTGGTGATGTAGCTCGCGCGAATCACATCGCCGCCGCTGATAATCAGGTTCACCGACTCGGGCAGCAGCTCGGGCTTCTTGTTCAGGTCGGCGATGAGGTAGGGGAAGCCGTCGAAGATGGTAACGCCGTGGCGCTTGCAGAACTCCATCAGGCCGCTGAGTGGGCCGTTGTGCACCTCGAGGGTGGGGATGGCGAGCGTGGCGCCGTTGAGCAGGGTGGTGAACACCTCTTCTACGAAGATGTCGAAGGAGCACACCGAGTACTGCAGCATCACGTCGCCGGGCCCGGTGTGCATCTCGGCCTCGAAAGCCTCGCAATAGTTCACCACCGAGTGGTTTTCCTGAATCACGCCCTTGGGCTTTCCGGTGGTGCCGGATGTATAGAGTATGTATGCAATGCCGTGGGGCGTGGAGCGGTCGGCGAAGGTTTCTGTGGCCGGGGCCAGATTCTCGCAGAAATCGTCGGTGATCACCAGCCGTACGCCGGCGGTCTTCATCATGTAGTCGATGCGGTCTTTTGGGAGGAATGGTTCGGCAGGCACGTAGGCCGCTCCGCTCTTCAGCACGGCCAGCATGGCGGCTATCTGCTCGGCGCCGTGGTGCATCACGATGCCCACAAACTCGTCTTTGCGGTCGTAAAACTTGGCAAGAATGGAGTCGACCATGGAGTCAAGCTCAGAGAAGCTTATTGTGCGGTTATCTTCGATTATGGCCGGATTTTCAGGATACTTGCCGGCGATTTCCTGAAAGCGGCTGTAGATTGTTCTTTTATTCATGTGATGTTGTTCTTTCATATATTAAATGTTGAACGCAATAAACTTGTTCACACATTCAGGCGTAAGCCGGCGATTGTTATACAATCCCTACATGTGAGGCACATTCATTAACGGCGGTAGCTGCGCTACAGCCCCAGCTCCTTGCGTGCCTTGGCGCTGAGACTATCTACAATCAGCTGATACCCGCTGCGCACCAAGTCTTTGATTTGGCTGTCCGGCATGTCGGAATCGAGTTTGATTCCAAGCCAGTGCTCCTTGTTCATGTGCCACGCAGGAAAGGCGGCACGGTATCTCGACTGCATCTCCACGATAGCGTCGGGCGAGCACTTTATGTCGATGAATTTCTCGTCGGGGTTGAACAGGCAAAACCATTTGCCACCCACTTTGTAGGTCGCCAGCATTTGGTATTGCGGCTCGGTCCACGGCTGATTCTCTTCTGCCCCGGGCAGCGACAGGCAGTAGTTGCGTAATTCCTCTGTATTCATAATGCGTCTGTTTATATAAATAGAACACGTAAGAAATCAGAAAGTTGAATCCGGCCTCCGCGCCGTAAGGAAGTCGCTATCGGCTGAGCAGGCCGTGGATTATTTGCCCCACAGGCAGCCCTATGCCTATTTTCTTTTTGCCGCGTCCCACTTTTACGTAAGGTGTCGCAATGGGTTCCGCCTCATAGCGGGAGCTGCCGGTGCGCTTCACCATCTGGCCGCCTAATTGTATGCCCACATTTTCGTTGTGCAGGTCCACAAAACCGCCAAATTTGTTGTAGCCGTAATATCCCAGCATCGAAGGCGGCATAGGCATCATGTTGGCCATTCCGGGAGCGTGGCCCCAATAATATGTGCCGTACAATGTGACAGACATCCAGGGCGTAGCCCTATAGTCTATGCTGCCGTTGATGCCATACTGGGTGTTGAGCCCGTTGTACCAGCCGTATTTATTGGCTGTGGCTCCAAAATAGAATGAAAACGGACCGGCCGATTGCTGAATGCCGAGCGAACCGCTGTCCACCTGCATCAGTCCCGGATATTGGACGCTGCCGCCGCTGGCCAGAACGGAGCCCGACCGCCAGGCATAAATCGGAACACTCCCGTTGTAGAAAGAAAGGTCAGGAACAAAAATAGAGCTGTTGGTCGCCGGGGCAGGGTGAAAAAGCGCTTCATCGCCTGCGTAGACGTATTCGCCGGGCGTCGTTTCCAAAAGGCTTGCGGCGTCCGGCCGCAGCAGGGAATCCGCTTCGTTGATGCCACCGGGGCGCGATAACTGCAAAGTATCGGTCGTCTCTTCCTGGCAGAACGCCGTAAAAGAGGCTGCAAACGCACACAACGAAAGGATAAGCCGCATAACCATTTGGAAGATAGTGGATTGTTGGAAAATATGATTTAACCGCGCTGACCGTCGCCGGATTTGCGCCTCAAATACTCGGAGTAAACACGATAGGCCCAGATGGCCATCAAAACCGCAAACAAAATCGCGTCCGCGCCCGAGAAGCCCTGTATGAGCAATTTTGTGCGGCCGGAAATTTCATCGCGCCATATCAACATGGCAAACTGGGCAACGATTACCACGCCGATCACGATTAATGACGCGACTTTCAGCTTCCGATGCTGCGGTGCATCGAAAAGCTCATTAATTTCCTCGCGACCTTCCCAATAATTACTCATAACTTCGTTATTTGCGGCAAATTTATCATTTTTCCGCGAACGCTGCAAATGTAGTAACTTATATTTATTATATTTGCATGTTAATATAGAATAAGATATGATAAGATACGTTATATTTGCGTTACTAATGACAACAACATCAAGCATCATGGCACAGCAGAAAATTATACAGACAGCCGGCCGCACGCAGCTCGGAGAGTTCGCGCCCGAGTTTGCACGGCTTAACGACGACGTTCTATTCGGCGAAGTGTGGAGCCGCAACGATCTCCTGTCGCTGCGCGACCGCAGCCTCGTGACCATCACCGCCCTTATCTCGCAGGGCCTGACCGATTCGTCGCTCACGTACCATCTTCAGGAAGCTAAGAAAAACGGCATCACCCGCACCGAAGCTGCTGAAATCATCACCCACATAGCATTCTACGCCGGATGGCCCAAGGCCTGGGCCGCCTTCCGCCTGGCCAAAGACGTGTGGAACGACGACATCAAAGGCGACGACGCCAAAGCCAGCTTTCAGAAGCAGATGATTTTCCCGATAGGCGAGCCCAACACCGCATACTCGCAATACTTTATCGGCCAGAGCTACCTGGCGCCGGTGTCCACCGAGCAGGTCAGGATATTCAACGTCACCTTCGAGCCCGGATGCCGCAACAACTGGCACATCCACCGCGCCACAAAGGGCGGCGGCCAGATGCTGGTGGGCGTGGCCGGCCGTGGCTGGTATCAGGAAGAAGGCAAGCCGGCAGTAGAGATTTTGCCCGGCACTGTCATTCACATCCCGGCCAACGTGAAGCACTGGCACGGCGCGGCTGCCGACAGCTGGTTTGCCCACCTGGCCTTTGAGCTCGACGGCACCGACACCTCCAACGAATGGCTCGAGCCCGTCACCGCAGCCCAATACGACCTCCTGAAATAGATTCTGTCGGGGTACTCTGCGCGAAATTTCCCATAAACACATAACCGGGTTTGCTGAAGAGCTGCGGCGCTTGTAAAAAATACCAAAATAAAAGAAAAATACATTTATTAATTTCCTTTTGTTTGGCCATTCGAGGAATATTGACTAATTTTGTAACTCATTTAGTTTTAACGTAAATCATTATTACTTTTCCCCTCCGGCGCTATAAAGCGAAAGCGATTTTTCCGGGCGTCAGTGCAAGGAGCCTGTGGCCCGCGCAATGGTATTTATTACTGGGTGTATAACAGTTGAATGAGCAACCGCAGAACCTACACAGTGGGCGGACACACGTTCGCCGTCATTATTCCTCCGGCAATGCTGTGTGAGACGGACCTCGCGCAATACGAGCCGTTTCAGGCGGCGTGCGGCGCGTCGGCCGAGCCATTGTTTACGCTGGAGCTCTGCGAAAGCCGGGATGCGGTAAACCTCTGTGCTACGCCGGTTGCCGATTTTACCGACGAAAACGGCAGCATTGCCATTTCGGCGGCTCCCGGGGGTGATATGTCAATACAGCTGCGCACACCCGCCGGCAGCGAGTGTTGCCGGATGGCCCTGTCCGGCGACTACAGCAAAGCCCTGGCCCACCTCTCCGGCGATGCCAGCGCGCTCCACACGGCCCTGATGTTGCTGTACACGTTCAGCACCGCCCGGCACGACACCTTGCTGCTGCACGCCTCGGCCATTGAATATCGCGGCAAGGGGTATCTCTTTCTGGGGAAAAGCGGCACGGGAAAAAGCACCCACAGCCGTCGCTGGCTGGAAGGCATAGAGGGCGCGCGCTTGCTGAACGACGACAATCCTGTGGTAAGGATTTCTGGCGGAGAAGTACACGTCTACGGCTCGCCCTGGAGCGGGAAAACTCCGTGCTACATCGACCGCCGGCTGCCGCTCGGCGGCATCGTGCGCCTCAGTCAGGCGCCCCAAAACGGCATCGCGCAGCTCCGCGGCGTAAAGGCCTACGCCGCGCTGCTGCCCTCGTGCTCCTGCCTGAGGTGCGACCCCGCCATGGCCGCCGCCGTTCATCGCACGGTATCCGCTGTGATTGAGAAAACAGGGGTGTATGCTCTTGAGTGCCGTCCCGACCTCGAGGCCGCCCGTTTATGTTGTGACACTATCACCGCTACGCATGGATAAGACGGTTTCAGTGTGCAACGAGGTGTTTTTCCGGGAGGTGGTATCAATGCTTTCCCGGCAGAAGACCGTGAGAATCCCAGCCAAGGGCCGCAGTATGCGTCCTTTCATTCAAGAAGGCAGGGACACGATAGTGGTTTCTCCGCCCGGTGTGTTGCGCAAAGGCGATGTTGTCCTGGCCAAGATGGACGGCGGAAGGTATGTCGCCCACCGCATAACGGCGATTGCCGGCGACGAAGTCGAGATGATGGGCGACGGGAATCTCTTCGGCCGCGAGCGATGTAGCCGCGACAGGGTTGTCGGCCACGTCCGGGGCACCATCCGCGACGGCAGGTGGCGCAATCTCACGTCGCCCCGTGCGCGGCTCCTGGCCCGGGCCTGGAGGTGCCTGCTACCGCTGCGGCGCGCCCGTTGGAGATTTTATGGTATAATCAAAAGCAGAAAACTCAATAACAGTATTTCGATATGAGAAAGATAGACGGACTGGCGCTGAGAACTCTCGGCGACGACAAGATACTCGTGGCGGAGAGCAAAGACCTGATTGACTTCAACCGATTAGTCACGCTCAACGACTCCGCCGCCTATATATGGCAGGCCCTGCCTGCGGCCGGCTTCGACATAGACGATGTGGTGGCGATTATCGCTGCGCGCTACGATGTGGACGAGACGGTAGCGCGGACCGATGCCCGCCGCCTTCTCGACGTGTGGCTGGAAGCCGGCATAGTCGAGAACGGCCAAAACCACTGAAACAAACATAAGTGAAATCAAACTAATCATGGATATTATGAACGAAAACGAGAAAGAAAGCAAGCAACCCTATGTGAAACCCGAATCGGAGATCGTGGAGCTCGAGCTCGAGCAGCCGATACTCACGCAAAGCGGCGGCTATGACTATGGCAACGGAGGCAAATGGTGATTTCTCCCGCCAGGTATTTAACAAGCACATTCCCATGAAGATAAAGCAAATACTCCTAATGCTGCCGTTGCTGGCAGCTCTCGGTGCATGCCAGTCGGAAGCTCCGCAGGTGGAAAAGACTCATTATCCCGGCATCACCGTGAAGGCCACGCTGCCCGGCCCCTCGGAGTCGCGCGCAGTGGTCGAATACGGTTGTCAGGACGACGACCGCGAAATATTCACATGGCTCGACGGCAACAGCTACGACGGCGACAACATCACCCTGTTCAACATCACCCGATTCACCGACTATCACCAGCAAGAGACGGCGCCGATGCTGTGGCTCGACAAGGTGGACGGGCTGAAGGCCCAATTCGTGTTCGACCCCGAAACTGACGCCGAGCAGGAAGCGTGGGACAAATTCCGCGCCTTGATGCAGCCCGGCGATGTGATTCTTGCTGTTCTCGGCACGGCCTCGTCTGTCAATATCTCCGACGCGCAGGGCTTGCCCAATCTTATTTCATTTTCTGCCCAGAGCTCGCTTTACGACCAGAAGATAGTAAAGAACCCCACCACCGCGACGGCGTTGCGGCACGTTCACAAGATGATGCGCATGTACGACATCGTGAAAGTGGACGACGATGGTGAGCTCCCGGAACTGTATTTCAAGCACCTGAGCGCGATGTTCCGCGTCTCGCTGCGAAACCGCACCGGAAGGCCGTTGTTCACGGGCAACACGGAGTTTACATTCATCCTGCACCCCAAGACCGACGGAAACGCGTTCATCTATGGCTTCAACAGGCTGTCGGTTGTGGGCGACGACACACAGGGCTACTCCCTGGTGCAGAATTTTCTCAGGGAAGAGGGATTTGTCACAAACGAGGTGTCGCATTTCGTTAATTCCATTGGCGGGGAACCGCTCGAAGACGGCGAGGATTACGAATTTTACGCCGTGGTCTACCCCTACCTGGGACACGAACCTGTGGGCGACGCGTTCACGATCGAGCTCTATACCGGTGTCAAGTCGGGCTACGGCGTGTATGACAACGTGAAGAAATACTCCATCACGCTCGACCATTTCGACCGTCCCGTGGAAGCCGGCCTGCGCTACTGGTTCAATCTCACGGCCATGGACGACGAAAATGGCGAGCCCAAGCTGGTGCTGACGCGCACTCTGGGCAATCAGGACTGACAGGTCTGCGCTATTCAATACCCCGTCCGTGAAGAAAGCGTCCGTGACATCGCCGGCTGTCGAGCACATGCTCGCACTGCTGAAGGCTTCGTTATGGCAGACTCCCGACGGGGGCCTGCCATCTGAGGTTTCTCCGGCCGGGTGGGATGAGATCGGGACAATAGCCGCGGAGCAGACAGTGGGAGCCCTCGTGGCCGACGCAGCCCTGCGCTTGCCCGCCCATCTGCGCCCGCCGAAAGCATGGATGCTCAAGGCCTACTCATTATTGGAGCGTAACCGACGCACCCACGCGCTTATGGATGAATGTGTGGCACGGGTGGCCGACGTGCTGCGTGCCGCCGGAATAAAGCCCGTGCTTCTCAAAGGTCAGGCCTATGCGCAGGTCTATCCCGAGCCCTTGCTGCGGCAGTGCGGCGATATCGACTTCTACGTGGGGGCGCACGATTATGCAAAGGCGTGCCGGGTGGCTGCGGAGCAAGGGTGGGAGTGCATGCGGAAGTTCGACCCTGAGGCAAAGCACTATGAATGCGCTTTCAGAGGCGTGAGTGTGGAGCTGCACCGCATCGCGGGGAAAATATACAGCCCGTCGGCCGACCGTCTCTTTCAGCAATGGAGCCGGCAGCAGCTGGAATCTACCGCGTGCTGTATCGACGTCGGCGGTAGCAGCGTCGACGTCCCGGGGCCGATGTTCGATGTGGTGTTCGTGTTCATGCACCTCTATATCCATTTCCTCACGCAGGGCATAGGCCTTAGGCACCTATGCGACTGGGCCATGCTGCTCCACGCCCGGCACAGCGACATCGACGCGGCCGAGCTCGTGGCGCTGCTCCACAAATTCAAGCTGCTGCGCGGGTGGCGCTCCTTCGCGCCTGTCGCCGTAGACTTCCTGGGGCTGCCGCCGGACGAATGTCCGCTATATTCGCCGCGATATCGCCGTGTGGCCCGCAGGATAATGTCGCACATCCTCGCCGAGGGAAATTTCGGAAAAGCCAGGCAACGCCGGCCGGCCTACCGCAGGAATTTCCTGCTGCGCAAGGCATCGTTTTTCCTGCATTCCACTTCCCTGTATTGCTCAAAATTTCCTTTCGGCCCCGGGCAGGCTGCCCGCGCCTACGCCGAATATGTAGTTAAAGGTGCGCGACGCGCCGCCAGGCAGATTTCAGGCAAGATATGACCGGCCACATCCTCGATTTCGCGCGCGGATTTCGTCTGCGCATAGCCATGAACGCATACGCCGGCATCATGCGCGTGCTTGCCGGGCTGGGCTTCGTGGCGTTCAGCAAGCGAGCCGTCGATATAGCCACAGGCGCCGTGCAGGGCCACATGCCTGTGTGCATCGCCCTCCTTGTGGCCGCTGTTGTGGTCGAGCTCGTGTGTTCGGCCGTGTCGACACGCAGCTCGGAGTTGGCCGAGGCCGGGTTGCAGAGCCGGTTGCAGCAGAAACTCTTCTCCACCGCCCTCTCCGCCGGATGGAGCGGCCGGGAGGTCTACCACTCCGGCGATGTGATGTCGCGGCTCACGGAAGACTGCCGCGTGGCCGCCGAGTATCTTGCCCGCACGGTGCCCGCGCTCATCACGGCGCTGGCCCAGTTTGCCGGCGCCTTCCTGTTTCTGTGTCTCTACAGCCCCCTGCTGGCGGTGCTTTTGGCGTGCATCCTGCCGCTGTTCATCGTTTGCGGCAAGATGTTTTTCCGCAGGTCGCGCTCGCTCACCCGCCGGCTGCGCGACATCGAAAGCCGCCTGCACGCGACGATGCAGGAAAGCCTTCAGCACCGCCTCCTGCTCATCACTTGCAGGCATGTGGCCGCCACCATCGATGTCGTAGCTGCCCTTCTGAAGCAGAAACGCACGATTGTCAGAAAGCGCTCAGATATCTCGGTGTTTTCACGCACGGCTGTTTTCACCGGGTTTGAAGCCGGTTATCTTGCGGCGTTCCTGTGGGGAATCAGGGGCTTGCGCAATGGCTCCGTGTCCTTCGGCCTTATGACCGCCTATCTGCAGCTCGCCGGGCAGATACAGCGCCCCATGGCCGAGCTGGCGCGTCTGCTACCCGGTGTTTCCCGCTCTCATGAAGCGTTCGCCCGCCTTGCCGAGCTCTCGTCGCTGCCCGCACAACCGCTGCCGGAACCGGGCACACCGCTCCGGGCAGGGTCTCCTCCGAGTGTGGCATTCAGAAACGTCTCGTTCTCCTACCCGGATTCCGGCGAAAATATCCTTGACGGATTCAACCACGTTTTTGAAGCCGGAACCGCCACCGCCATCGTGGGAGCCACGGGGGTGGGGAAGAGCACACTTCTGCGCCTCGTGCTCGGTATTCTCAGCCCCCGCTGCGGCGAGGTCGTCCTCACTTCCCACGCCGGCGAGGTGGCCGTGTCGTCCTCGACGCTCGACTCCATCATATATGTCCCACAGGGAAACAGCCTTCTCAGCGGCACCATCAGCAGCAACCTCAGGATAGGCAAGCCCGATGCCACGGAGCAGGAGATGAAGGAGGCGCTGCACGCGGCCGCCGCCGATTTTGTATTCGACCTGAAGCACGGCCTGCTCACACCCTGCGGAGAGCATGGCGACGGGCTCAGCGAAGGTCAGGCGCGGCGCATAGCCATCGCCCGCGGCCTTCTCAGGCCCGGCTCCATCCTGCTGCTCGACGAAATCAGTGCATCGCTCGACGAGGCCACCGAAGCGCTGCTGATGCAGCGCCTGTCGGAGAAAAAAGGCGCCCACACCATTCTGATGGTCACCCACAGCAACGCAGTCCTGCCATATTTCGACCGCGTGCTGCGCCTCCCTGTGGGCTGACACGAGGCCACCTGCGGCCGGGCCGAAAGGAAAAGGCGGGGCTCCTTGAAGAATGTCTTAGAGTAACTATTCAGCCAATTGAGAAAGAACGCGCTCTCCGGCGCGTCGCTTGTATTCCGTTTTTGAGGGGGCGGAGCTCCTGCCCGCGATTTCCGGTGGAGCGTCGCAAGGGCTGAGGAATGTCGGCATCTATGGCGGAGCCTCGGAGGCGATATTATTTTAAAAAGTCGTGTGAGAAAACAGCGCATCTCCGAAGCGCGGGAGCCTTTTGGGCTGGTTCCTCAGGCCTCGCCGGGCTCGACCTGAGGTTGAGAAACGTCGCGTCTCCGACGCTCTTTAACCCCGATTTTCAGCTCTTTATAAAATTCTCTGCGCCTTTGCGCGATTTTTCCCATATACAAAGCTAATACGCTGAATAGTTACTCTAAGAATATTTTACTAACTTTGCGTTGTGGGACGTTTAGTACATACGATTATCCGACTGTGGCCGGCCAGGGTGGCAATGATTGCTGCCTCCGTGCTGGGCGCCTGCCAGGTAGCGGTGGCACGTGCACCGCTCGACTCGGTGATGACAGTACTCGCGGAGGAAATCGACAATCTCCCGCGCTATACCGCTGCAAAGGAAGAACGTATCGAAGCCCTTCGCAGGTCTTACGATGAGAGCCGCCACGCCCGTGCTTTTTCCACAGCCCGCGAATTGTTTGACGAATACATTTATTATCAGTCCGACTCGGCCTATGAATACGCCGTGCGCATGGCGTCGATAGCCGACAAGATGCAGGACAGGGCGCGCATGTCTCAGGCCTATCTGGCCTTTATGAAGTGTTTTTCGTCGAACGGCTTTTTCAAGGAAGCCGGAGATATGAACCGAATAATAGACCCGTCGCTGCTTTCGCGCGACGACACGCTTGACTATCTCCGCACATGCGCCACATTCTATCAGAACCTGGAGTCTTACGCAGGGGGCGCCGGTACCGACCTCGGTAAAATCTACAGGGAGAAGCGCCTCGGCTACGCCCACGAGCTTTCGGCGCTTGCCGACACCAACTCCTACATCTGGCGCCAGAATGAAATAACGCTGTCGCTGGTGGAGAATCCCTCGCCCGAGAAGGAGATAGCTGCGCGTTCGCAGCTCATGCGCCGCTACAATCTCGACGACCACGAAAAGGCCATTCAATACTCCTTACTGGGCCATGCCCACCTTGCCTTGGGCGACAGGGAGGCGGCCAAGTACAACCTGGCCCTATCGGCCATCCACGATATACGCGGCACAGTCCATGAAACCACTGCGGCAAAGATGCTGGCCGAGATAATTTTCGAAGATGAAGACGACCTTAATCTTGCCCACAGGCTCGTGCATAGGGCATTCGACGACGCATCGTTCTACAACTCGCATCTGCGCCGCGACGAGCTCAGCCGCACGATGCAGCTTATTGATTCGGCCCGTTTCCGCTGGCGCAGCAATCAGTTGTGGCTGGTGGGAAGCGTGCTCATAGGCTTCTTCCTGTTGTGCGGTATCATCTTCGCACTCTTTGCCAAGGTCAAGCGCCGCAACAGACAGATTGAAGCCGTGAACAGCGAGCTTAAAGAAAAGAGTGAGGCTCTGGGTACGGCCCGAATGGAGGTCGAGACCGTAAATAAAGAGCTTGAAGCCACCATTCAGCAACTCAAAGAACTTTCTGAAATCAAGGACCAGTATATCACGCAATCGCTGTATCTGAACACCGAGTTTGTGAACCAGGTGGAAGACCGTTGCAAGAATGCCCTGAAGCTTCTGAAGGAGAAAAACTATAGTGAATTGAAATTCCTGCCCTTACGTATGGGTATAAAAGAGGAGCGGCAGCGTATATTCCGCTCCTTTGACAATGCTTTCCTCCAGCTGTTTCCCAACTTTATAGATGAGTTCAACAAGCTGTTCAACGACCGGGACATGATACGTCTTGGCGAGAATGCCGAGCTGCCTATGGACGTCAGGATATTTGCTCTCCTGCGCCTCGGCGTGTCGGAGCCGGCCGATGTGGCCCGATATCTCAACCTGTCCACCAAGACCATCTACGTCTACAAGACAAAGCTCAAATCGAAGTCGATTGTCGACAATGACGTTTTCGAGCAGCGCATCATGGCGATACCCAAGCCCTGACGAGTTTAATTTAAGTCTTAAATGGTTTAATTTATAGCGCGGCGTTTCGGTGGAAATAAGCTGTAAAACAGCCTTATATCCTTTTATATCTGTTTAATTTAGTTTAAAATCATTGTGGCTGGTTGCAAGAGGTGATAATTTTGCGGTGCTGGAATAAATACCGGAAAACACTAATTAATACCATCATAATGAAAAAGAGAACACAAAGCTATCTCTGCAAGACCGCCTTCACCCGAAGGCTTTTCATGGCAGTAGTCGGCCTTATCCTGTTGCCGATGTCCATGGGCGCGCAGATCAATCTGACGGGTACCGTCATCGACGAAAACGAAGAGCCGCTGATAGGCGCTTCCGTTAAAGTAAAGGATTCAGCCCAAGGGGCCGCCACAAATATTGACGGCAATTTCTACATCCCGGGTGTCAACCCCAAGGCCACCATCGTCGTGAGCTACATCGGCTACAAGACGCAGGAAATAGCCGTTGGCGGCCGCACGGAAATCACCGTGGTGCTTCACGAAGACACCGAGATGCTTCAGGAAGTCGTGGTGGTGGGCTATGGAACAATGGATAAAAAAGAAGTAACATCTACCGTGGCCCATATCAGCTCCGAAGATTTTCTCGCATCGAGCTCGCTGGACCCCACCATGATGATTCAAGGCAAGGTTCCGGGCGTGTCCATCACCAATACAGGCGTGGGCGACCCCAACAACCAGGCCTCCATCCAGATTCGCGGCGTGTCGTCGCGCGCGGCAGGTCTTGGTCCACTCATCGTGATCGACGGCGTGCCCGGCGGCAACCTCACGAACCTCAATCCCAACGATATTGCCAGCTTCGACATTCTTAAGGACGGCGCCGCAGCTGCCATCTATGGCACACGAGGCTCTAATGGCGTAATTGTTGTGACTACGAAGAAAGGTGCCCGCGACGGTGCGGTGCACACAACTTATATAGGAAGCGTCACGGCCAATGTGGCAAACCACGAGCTCAAGATGCTCGACGCGGCCTCCTACCGCGAGCTGCGGGCAGGAGCCGTGAACGGTGTGGACCTTGGCGGCAACGACAACTGGCTCGATGCCGTGACCCGCACCGGCTGGGGCACGTCCCACACCGTGAGCATCAGCGGCGGCAACGAGAAGACCAACTACCGTGCCACCGTAGACTACCGGACACAGAACGGCGTTGACCGCTACTCAAACCGCGAAGAATTCGGCGGACGAGCCTCCATCAACCACACCACCAAGGGTGGCTTGTTCACCTTCTCGCTAAATATTGCCCCTCGCATCATCGAACGAAAAGTGGCTTCGTGGGACGTGTTCCGCAATGCGCTGGAAGCCAATCCCACCACGCCCATCTGGGACGAAGCACGTGGCCAGTACACAAACTTCACCGGCCAGACCGCGGGCTACAACCCCGTGGAAATGATGGCCCTCGAGGACAATAAGGCCACCACCAAGTTGCTCGAAACCGATGCAACGGTGAAACTCAATCTCCTCCCCCTCTTCGCCAAGGATTCGTGGCCCTCGCAGACCCTTAACACGCAGGTGACCGTGGCCGACCACGAGGATTCCAACTTCAACTACTGGTTCCGCCCGTCCACCTCCACGCTGGCCCAGAACAACGGCTACGACGGCGAGGGCTCCCGCAGCTATTCAAAGGGTTTCCAGCGCAGCCTCGAGTGGCTCGTGAACTACTCCGGTTCGTTCAGCGGCAACAACATCAAGGCCATGCTGGGCTATTCCTACCAGTACAGCCAGTACTCCGGCGTCAATGCCGAAAACAAGGATTTCCCCAACGACGGCCTCGGGGCCAATAATCTCGGCTCGGGACAATGGGCCGTGGAAGAAGGCCATGTGGGCATGGGTTCCTATAAGAACGATTGCAAGCTCATAGCATTCTTCGGCCGCGTAAGCTACGACTGGAACGGTCGCTATATTGCCACCGCCTCGCTGCGTCACGAAGGCTCTTCGAAATTCGGCGCCAATCACAAGTGGGGCAACTTCCCGGCTGTGTCGCTGGGCTGGCGTATCTCGCAGGAGCCTTTCATGCGCGGAATAGAGTGGATCAACGAACTGAAGATTCGCGGCGACTACGGCGAAACCGGCAACCAGGACTTCGGCAACTATATGTCGCTCAACACCATGAGCGGTTTCGGCTACTATTACTATCAAGGCAAGTACTACCAGGTGTGGGGCCCGGGCAAAAACGTGAACCCCGACCTGCACTGGGAGAAAGCCAAGAACTGGAACGTGGGCGTCGACTTCGCGCTGTTCAATAACAAGCTCAGCGGCTCTATCAACTACTACACCCGCAACCAGCACGACCTGCTGGGCGACTACGACGTGTCGGTTCCGCCCTTCCTGTTCAGCTCCACATTCGTCAACGTGGGCACCATGCGCAATTCCGGTCTTGAATTCGACCTGCGCTGGAACGCCGTGACCAACCGCGATTTCACCTACTCGATCGACTTCGTGGGTGCCACTATGGACAACAAATTCGTAAACTTCAGCAACTCGGAATACGTGGGCCAGGACTACTACGACATGGTGGGCACCGAAGATCCCTATCCATTCCACAATCTGCAGCGAATCGAGCAGGGCAAGCGCCTGGGCAACTTCTACATGTATCGCTATGCCGGCATCGACGAAAACGGCAACTGGGCCATTTACGACAAGGACGGCAACATCAAGCTCGCCTCCGAGGGCACCTAAGACGACCGCCAGATTGTGGGCAACGGTCTGCCCAAATTCACGGCCTCCATGACCCACACCTTCCGCTATAAGAACCTCGACCTGTCGCTCTTCTTCCGCGGTGCGTTCGGCTACGACATCTTCAACATCCATGATTTCTACTACGGCCACCAGTCGTTCAACGGCAATGTGATGGAGAAAGCCTACACCAAGTATGCTCCCCTGCAGGGCAGCCAGGAGGTGACCGACTACTATCTCGAGAAGGGCGACTATGTGAAGCTCGACGCTCTCACCCTGGGCTACACCTTCAATCTCAACAAACGCTTCCTCGACAGCGTGCGCCTCACGTTCACGGGCAAGAACCTCTTCACCATCACCTCCTACAGCGGCGTGGACCCGTCGTCGTTCCAGACCAACGGCCTCACCCCCGGCGCCACCGGCTCGCGCACCTACTACCCCTCGTGCCGCCAGTTCATCCTGGGTGTTCAGGTGGATTTCTAATACCTAAACAAGCAAAAAACGATGAAAGCATTATCATATATAGCCGCGGCAGCTCTGGCAATCGCTTCCCTCCCGAGCTGTACCGATCTCGACGAGACTGTCTACGACCAGGTGTCGTCCGACAACTACTACAACACCAAAAACGACGTGATCCGCGCCGTGTTCCGCCCCTTCGAGCATGGTTTCTGGAGCATCCAGAGCCGCCATGTGCTCAACGAGCTGAGCGCCGATCAGCTCATCACCCCCTCGCGCGACGGATGGTGGGACGACGGCGGTCTCTGGCGCCGCTACCACTATCACACCTGGACTATCGAGGAAGGCACCATCGAGACAGAGTGGAACGGATGCTTCCAGGGCATCATGCAGGCCAATTATGTGATTGACGACCTGCAGACACTCTCGGCCTCGGCCTTCGGTTTCGCGCAAGACGAGTTCGACAACCTCAAGGCCCAGTGCCGCGTGCTCCGTGCGTGGTTCTACATCCGCCTGCTCGACTGTTTCCGCAATGTGCCTCTGGCGGTGAGCAAAGATGTGAGCCTCAACTCAAAGGGCCAGGTGTCGCCGCAAGAGCTCTTCGACTTCATCGAACAGGAACTCAAGGAGTGTGTGTCGCTGCTCTCCCGCAAGAACGGCAATCAGGGCAACGGCATCTATCAGGCCCAGTGGAACCAGGCCGGAGCGGCAGCCCTGCTCGTGCGCCTCTATCTCAACGCCGAGGTGTGGACCGGACAGCCCCGCTACAACGACTGTGCTGCATGGGCTCAGAGGATTCTCGACGGCGACTTCGGCGCCTATTCGCTGGCCGACCGCTGGGACGCACCCTTCGACTGGGACAACGAAAACTGCCCGGAAATAATCTTTGCCTTCCCCGCATCGCAGGGCTACACCTTCTGGCACTATCAGGGCGACACCTACTGGTGGACCACCCCCTCGCAGTTCCGCTACTATGTGGGCGACACAAAGGCCGAGGCCGGCGATCACAACTGCAAGTATGCCTGCACTCCCAGCTACGATCTCAGCGGCAATGTCTACAGCTACAGCCTGGGCAACACCGTTCAGAAGTTCCGCAAATACCCCGACGACGTGCGTCTCAAGCTGTACCGCAATCTGGGCAACAGCACCCGCGAGGGCCTCTTCATTTTCGGCAAGCTCCCCTCGCTGAAAGACGGAGAAGAATATATCACCGACCCCTATGGCAACTATGAACTCAACATCCGCGACGCCGTGGGCATGTTCAGCGGTCTCAACGACGATGAGTGGCCTGCCGACAAGACAAGCAACCTGCAGACCGGCGACCACAACTCGGGCTACCACTTTGCCAAATATCCCTTCTATTCCGATGCCGACGCCGGCCAGATTGAGCCGGACTGCGTGGAGATTCGTCTGGCAGAAATCATCTACTCTCTGGCCGAGTGCAAATTCCGCAGCGGCGACACGACAGGGGCCGCCAAGCTTCTGAACAGTGTGAGAAAGCGCAACTATCCCGCATCGGCCCACGCCACGGCCCTCTACGCCCCCGAGGGGAGCGCATCCCTCGACGAACAGGAACTGCTCGACGAGTGGGGCCGTGAATTCTTCGCGGAAAGCCGCCGTCGCACCGACCTCGTGCGTTTCGGCAAGTTCAACAGCGGCGCATGGTGGGACAAAACGCCGGATGCCGACGGCCACACCGCCATCTTCCCCATCCCCAGAAAAGCCATCGACACCAATCACAATCTCAACCAGAACCCCGGATACTAAAAACTGAACACCCATGAAACTCCTTAATATATTTGCAGCCGTGGCCCTCGCGGGCGCTGCTCTCGCCGGTTGCGACTCCGACAAAGACCTGATAGAGGTGGAAATACCCGTCACGCCCTATGAAATAGAGAACCTCTGGATGGTGGGCGATGCCACCTCCGCAGGGTGGGACATAGATAATCCCGTGGCCATGACGCGCACGGCCGCCAATACTTTCGAGTATGAAGGCGAGCTCTCTACCGGCGAATTCAAGTGCCCTATGGAGCCGGGCAACTGGGGCGGTCCCTTCATCATGCCCGCCATTGCCGGCACGGTCATCAACGTCGTCGGGGTGGGGAACGACGAAATAGCGCTCATGCCCACCGGCAACCCCGACAACAAGTGGCAGGTGGCCGAGAGTGGTGTCTATAAGATAGTCATCGACGGAAACAAGCACAAGATTCACGTGACACACATCAATTAATGGCCATGACGAAAGCAAGAATCGCTGCATTGGTCGTTCTGGCAGCCGTTTCGATGGCAGCCGCGGCCAAGCCGCTCACGGTGTGCTCGCCCGATTCCCGCGTGCGGCTCACATTCGACGTGCGCGACGGGGTGCCGGAATATGCCGTAGACCGCGGCGGCAAGACCATCCTGAACCCGTCCCGGCTGGGTATGAAGCTCAAGGACGCCCCGGACTTCACGGACGGCTTCACGGTGGCGCGCACGACCCGCGACGCACATTCCGAGACATGGCAACCCGTCTGGGGCGAGGAATCAAGCATCGAAAACAACTACAACGAGCTGCGTGTGACCCTCGTGCAGAAAAAGCAGGCCCCGGGGCGCACCCTCGACATTGTGTTCCGAGTGTTCGACGACGGCATTGGGTTCCGCTACGAATTCCCCCGCCAGAAAGCCCTGGGCGACTTCGTGGTGATGGACGAGGTCACGGAATTTGCCTTCGACGAGTGTCCCACCACATGGAGTATCCCCTCCGAGGGCTACCGCTTCTATGAAGCCGTGTTCCGCGAGCTGCCCATGGACAGCATAGGAATGGTTTCCACACCCCTGACGCTGCGCTGCGCCGACGGCACCCACATAGCCCTCCACGAGGCCAACCTCACCGACTATGCCGCCCTTAACCTCAGGGCCACCCCCGGCAGCCACACGCTGCGGGCGTCGCTCACCCCCTGGCAGTCGGGCGAGAGGGTGTTTGTGACCGATGTGCGCGTGTCGCCCTGGCGCACCATGATTATCGCCGACAACGCCGGCGACATGGCCCTGAGCCGCATCATGCTCAACCTCAACGAGCCCTGCGCCGTGGCGGATGCTGCCGAGTTCTGCGTTCCGGCCCGCTATCTGGGCGTGTGGTGGTGCTACCACATGCGCACGGCCACCTGGGAGGCCGGTCCGCGCCACGGTGCCACCACCCAAAATGTGAAGCGGTATATGGACTTCGCCGCGCGCAACAATTTCGGTGGAGTGCTCGTGGAAGGCTGGAACCCTGACTGGGCCACCTGGGACTTCGATTTCACCCGCCCCTATGATGATTTCGACATATCGGAGCTCAACCGCTACGGGCGTTCCCTGGGCGTGGCCCTCATAGGCCACCACGAGACCGGTGGACGCATAGCCAACTACGAGCGCCAGATGGAGCAGGGCATGAAACTATACGCCGACAATGGCATGCACTACGTCAAGACCGGATATGTGGGCGACATGCTCGACGACAAGGAGCTGCACAGCAGCCAGTTCGGCGTGCGCCACTACCGCAAAGTGATTGAAACAGCGGCCAAGTACCGCCTGGCCATCGACAACCACGAACCCGTGATGCCCACCGGCCTGCAACGCACCTATCCCAACCTGATGACCCAAGAGGGCGTTCGCGGCCAGGAGTACGACGCGTGGGATCCGGAGGGTGGCAACCCCCCGAGCCACACAGTGACACTTCCCTTCACCCGCGGCCTGGCGGGCCCCATGGACTTCACGCCGGTGACCTTCAGGTTTGAAAACCTCGTGGTGCCCCAGACCACCGTGCACACCACGCTGGCCAAGCAGCTCGCCCTGTTCGTGATTCTCTACTCGCCGCTGCAGATGGCATCCGACGAGATTGAAAACTACGAGGCGAACCCCGGCCCCTTCCGGTTTGTGTGCGATTGCCCCACCGACTGGGACCGTACATGCTTCCCCGAGGCAGAGATAGGCAAGTATGTGACCACGGCCCGTAAAGGCAAGGGCGAAGACACCTGGTATGTGGGAAGTGCCACCGGCGACGAAGCTCGCGTGGCCCACATCGCGCTGTCGTTTTTGGACGAAGGCGCCCGATACCGCGCCACAATCTACCGCGATGGTCCCGATGCCCATTTCGACACGAATCCCTATCCGGTGATCATCGAGCAGCGTGATGTCGACAGCGCTACGGTGCTCGATATCCCGCAGGGCCGAAGCGGTGGCTGCGCCATCAAAATAGTCAAGATTTAAGCAGTTATGAAAAAGTTGATTCTTTCAATACTTGCAGGGGCGTCTGCCGTGGTCGCGCTGTGCGGCCGAGACATTGTGGCCACGCCTGCCTACCGCTGGACCGGCGACACCATCGTGCAGGGCGAGTTCATGGCCACGGCCGTGTCGCCCTATGAGATACAGTCTACCTATTCGGCCCGTCCCGGCTATTTCATGCCCGTGGCAAAAGAGTGGAAGAAGAGGCACGATCTGTCCTCATATCCTGCGCTTACGTCAGGAAACAAGCTCCACGAGGCCGTCTACTATATGTCGCTCGACGAAATGGTAAATGCCGTAGAGCCCGATACCACGTTGCGCACCGGCAAGGAATGGTCGGGAGTGTGGACTCGCGACGTGAGCTACTCCATCCTCCTTTCCATGGCCTATCTGCAGCCCGAGGCATCGCGCATCTCTCTGATGAAGAAGGTGGACTCTATGGGGCGTATCGTGCAGGACACCGGCAGCGGCGGCGCGTGGCCCGTATCGACCGACCGTGAAATATGGGGCATCGCTGCCTTCGAGGTGTACAAGGTCACCGGCGACCGCCAGTGGCTCGAGTACATATATCCCATAATCAAGCGTTCGCTCGCCACCGACTCCGCCACCGTCTACGATTCCGCTACCGGTCTGGTCAAGGGCGAGACCTCCTTTATCGACTGGCGCGAGCAGAGCCACCCCAAGTGGATGCAGTGTGCCGACATATACAACACCGAGGCCCTTTCCACTTCAATCGTGCATGCCCGGGCCTGGAAAGTGCTGTCGGAAATAGCAACCCTGCTCGGCCACAACAAAGAAGCCGAGGATGCTCTCGCTATGTCGCGGAAAATTGCCCGGGCGGTCAATGAGCAGTTATGGCTTGACCACAAAGGCTACTACGGCATGTATCTCTATGGCCGCGACAACCTGATAATGAACCCCAGGGCCGAGACCTTGGGCGAATCTCTCGCAATCATGTGGGACGTGGCCGATGCATCCCGCGCACGCACCATCACTGAGAGCAACCCCACAACCCCCTTCGGCGCGGCGGTTTTCTATCCGCAGATAGCCGACATGCCCTCCTACCACAATAATAGCCTCTGGCCATGGGTGGGATGCTGGTGGGCCATAGCCAACGCCAAAGCCGGCAACGAAGACGGCGTGATGCAGGGAATAGGGGCGGTGATGCGTCCGGCAGCCTTGTTCTGCACCAATAAGGAAAACTTCAATCTTGACAATGGCGACATCTTCACGGAGCTCAATTCGTCGAACATGCTGTGGTGTCTCAGCGGCAACCTGGCTCTCACCCACAAGATTCTCTTCGGAATAGAATTCGGAACGGACCGTCTGCTGTTTCATCCCTTCGTGCCCCGAGCCCTGGCCGGCGATCTTCGCCTCGACAATTTCAAGTATCGCGACGCCGTTCTCGACATCACGGTGACGGGCTATGGCAACGAAATCAAGTCGTTCACCGTCGATGGCCGTCCATCCAAACCTGAAATCCTTGCCCGGGATGCCCGCGGCCGCATGAAGGTGAACATCGTGATGGCCGACAACGAAATACCCCCGCTGCGCGTCAATAACACCTCTAACCTCAAGGCGCCTCTCACGCCCGTAGCGTGGCTCGAGGGTAGCCTCTTGTGCTGGAATCCCATTGAATACATCAACCGCTACATAGTGTTGCGCGACGGCCGGCGCGTGGCTGAAACCACGTGCACCACGTTCGACGCATCCATCCCTGGCGAGTATCAGGTGATAGGTGTGGCCGACGACGGCACGGAAGGGTTTGCATCCGAGCCGCGCTCCACGCGCCCGGTTCATGTCGTGCAGCTGCCCGGCGAAGGCACAGATATGTTATCGAAAGAGGTCGCCTACAGGCCCGAAGCCCCCGTCGCGGGCTTCAACGGCAGCGGATTTGTAGAGCTCGACAAGGCATCGCCGGCTCTTGACGTGCAGGTGGCGGTGGACCGGCCGGGTCGCTATGCCATCAGCTTGCGGTATGCCAACGGCAATGGCCCGGTGAACACTGAAAACCGTTGCGGCGTGCGCACGCTATACGTAGACGGCAAGAACTGCGGCACTGTCGTGATGCCCCAGCGCGGTCGCAACAACTGGAACGACTGGGGTCGCTCCAACTCCCTCATCGTGGAGCTCGAGCCCGGCGAACACACTCTATCGGTCGCCATGCTCCCCTACGACGAAAACATGAACATCGCCACCAACCATGTGCTGGTGGACGAGATTGTGCTCACATTGATTGAATAGCGTATCTAAGGTAACTAAATTGTTCTCTGATGGCGTGGCCCTGCAGTCGGTTCTATCCGGCGGCCGGGCCACTTTCCGTTCAGGAGGCGTGCTGGCAGCGGAAGCGGGTGGGGCTGGTGCCGGTCATGCGCTTGAACATCCTGGAGAAGTGCTGGGGGTGCTGGAAGCCCAGGCGGTAGGCCACGCGGCTGATGTCGTCGCCGCTGGTGGCGAGGAGGTGTTTGGCGCGGTCGGCTATGCTCCGGGCTATGATGTCCTGGGCGGTGCTCCCGGTTTCCCGCTTCACGAGGTCGCCGAAGTAGCCGGGCGTGAGGTGCACGAGCTCGGCGAAGTAGTTGACCGAGGGGATGCCGTCCACCTCCCGGCCGTCGCTGTAGTATTCCTTCAGGGCTTGTTCAAAGCGGGCCACGATGTCGGAATTGGCCTTGCTGCGGGTGATGAACTGGCGCTCGTAGAAGCGGTCGAGATAGTCGAGCAGCAGCTGTATGTGGCTCGACACGATGGCGGCGGTGTGCTTGTCCACGGGTCGCGAGATTTCTGCGTTTATACGGTCGAGACATTCCTTGAACATCCTGCGCTCGTCGGCCGAGAGGTGCACGGCCTCGTTCTGCGAGTAGCCGAAAAAGTTATAGTCCTTGATTTTACGGCCCAGCGGGGTGCGGTGCAGCAGGTCGGGGTGGAACATCAGCCCCACCACGTCGGGTGCCACCTCGTCTTCCTCGGTGTCGACGCTTATCACCTGGCCCGGCGCGAAGCTCACCACCGTGCCTTCCTGATAGTCGTAGGGCCGGCGGCCGTATTTTATCACGCAGTTCGTCCCGTTTTTCAGAAACAGGGCATAGACGCCGTAGTCCATCACCACATGATTGACTATGCGCGTGGCGCGGTTGAGATTCACCACCGTTACGAGCGGGTGGAGCGTCTCGAGGCCGTACAGTTTGTTGTAGGCATCGATCGAATCGAGCTTTACGGTATTGGCTGTGTCGTATTGCATGGTGCAAAGATAGCGCTTTTTTGTGTTTTTCAGCGCGCCTCAGCGATTTGGGTAGGTATTCCCGCAATCGGGGTAGGCCTCGGGGCGTGGAATAGGGTTAATTTTGCAGCAGACATTAAAAACAACAGATAAGTGAAGAAAATAATCGCCGCACTGGCGCTTGCCGGCGCCGTGCTACCGTCAAATTCCCGAGCTATGAACAACCCGAACACAAACCTCTCGCTCGCCCCCGTCGAGCAGCTCGCCCTCACAGAAGAGTGGGACAAGGTATTCCCGAAAAATGAAGCGGTGGACCACCGCAAGGTCACATTCGTCAACCGCTACGGCATCACCCTCGTGGCCGACATGTATATACCGCGCGACATCGAGGGCCCGCTGCCGGCCATCGCCGTGAGCGGCCCCTTCGGCGCCGTGAAGGAGCAGTCGAGCGGCCTCTATGCCCAGCAGCTGGCCCTCCGCGGCTTCCTCACCATAGCCTTCGACCCGTCGTTCACCGGCGAGAGCGGCGGCATGCCCCGCCGCGTGGCATCGCCCGACATCAACACCGAGGATTTCTCGGCCGCCGTGGATTTTCTGTCCGTTCAGCCCGGCGTCGACCCCGGGCGCATCGGCATCCTGGGCGTGTGCGGCTGGGGTGGCATAGCCATCCAGGCTGCCATCAACGACCCGCGCATCAAGGCCACCGTGGCGTCCACCATGTACGACATGACCCGCGTGAATGCCCGCGGCTACTTCGATGCCGACGACTCCGCCGAAAAGCGCAACGCCGCCCGTGCGGCCATGGCGCGCCGCCGCACCGAAGACTACCGCAGCGGCCGGTATCTGCGCGCCGGCGGCGTAGTCGACCCGCTGCCTCTCGATGCTCCGCAGTTTGTCAAAGACTATTACGACTACTACAAGACGCCGCGCGGTTTTCATCCGCGCTCGGGCAATTCCACCGACGGCTGGAATGCCACCTCGGCGCTCCCCTTCCTGAACTTCCGCTTCTTCGACTATGCCGGCGAGCTCGAGAGCGCCGTGCTCATCGTACATGGCGACGCGGCCCACTCCTACTACTTCGGCAAGGACACCTTCGGGCTGCTCAAAGGCGACAACAAGCAGTTGCTCACCATAAAGGGCGCCAGCCACTGCGACCTCTACGACCGCCTCGACGTCATCCCCTTCGATGAAATATCGGCTTTCTACACAGAGTATCTGAAATGACCACACAGGAATTTATCCGCATCATGGACTCCGGCGAGGTAATCCCTGCCGGGTCTCCCATCCATGCCAAGATGCACGAGCTCAGCCGCGAGGCCATCCGCATCACCATGGACATCAACACCGCATTCCACACCGACGAGGAAATACGTGTCCTGATGTCCGAGCTCACCGGCACGAGCGTGCCCGACGGCTTCGGGCTCTTCCCTCCGTTCTACACCGACTGCGGCAAGAACATGCGCCTGGGCCGACGGGTGTTCATCAACTCCGGGTGCAAGTTCCAGGACCAGGGCGGTATCACCATAGGCGACGACGTGCTCATAGGCCACAACTGCGTGATAGCCACTCTCAACCACGTCATGGACCCCGACCGCCGCGCCGACATGATACCCGCACCCGTCAGGATTGGCAACCGCGTGTGGGTGGGCGCCAACGTAACTATTCTTCAGGGTGTTACCATAGGCGACGGCGCCGTGATAGCGGCCGGAGCAGTCGTGAACCGCGATGTGCCGCCCCGCGCCATTGTGGGTGGCGTACCCGCTAAAATTCTGAAAACGATATGATGAAGCTGCGACTTACTTTCATTCTCTGCCTCCTTGGCGCAGTGCTTTCTATGTGTGCGGAATCAGGCAGGGGCGATGAGCCCGAGAATAACGGGCAGCAACCCGGGCCTGCTGTCGCGCCCGCCACGCCGGCGGCCGGCGGCAAGATATTGGTGGCCTATTTTTCGTGCACCGGCACCACCGGGGGCGTTGCCAAAGAGATTGCCGCCATCACGGGCGGCGATGTTTTCCGCATCGAGCCCGTCGAAGCCTATTCGGCGGCCGACCTTGATTACAACGACGATTGCCGGGCCAACCGCGAGCAGCAAGACCCCTCGGCACGCCCGGCCATCAAGGCGAAGCCGGCATCCCTCGGTGATTACACCACAGTGTTCCTCGGCTACCCGATATGGTGGGGCCAGGCTCCGCGCATCATCAGCACATTTCTTGAAAGCGGAGATTTCAAAGGCAAGACCATCGTGCCCTTCTGCACCTCGCACTCCAGCGGCCTCGGCACCAGCGACGTGAATCTCCACCCGCTCGCGAAAGACGCCGCCTGGAAGGCCGGTCACCGTTTCGGCGCGGGCACAAAGGTTGCCGACCTCGAGGCCTGGATCAACAGTTTGGGAATTCATACGGAAGAACAAGATAATATGACAGGCGACTATGCAAAACTTCCCCTCGGAGAGGGGCGCAACGGACAGGCTCCGGTGATCCGGTTGAGCAGCGGCTACGACATGCCCGTCGTGGGCCTCGGCACCTACAGTCTCAAAGGAGATGTGTGCGTCAACTCGGTGAAGGCGGCTATCGCTGCCGGATTCCGAAAAATAGACACAGCCCACATGTACGGCAATGAAGAGGAAGTGGGCCGCGGTGTGCGTGAATCGGGTGTGCCCCGCGATGAAATTTTTGTTGCGACGAAACTGTACCCCAATCAGTTCGGCAATCCTGAATCTGCCATAGAAGACTGCCTGCGCAAGCTCGACCTCGGCTATATCGACCTGATGCTGCTGCACCATCCGGGCACCCACGACGTGAAGGCCTACAAGGCTATGGAAAAATATGTTGCCGCGGGAAAAATCCGTTCACTCGGAGTGTCGTGCTACTATATCGACGAAATCGATGATTTTTTGCCCCGCGTGGATGTCAAGCCTGTATTGGTGCAGAACGAAGCACATCCCTATTATCAGGATGCGGCCGTTGTGAAGCATCTTCACGACATCGGTATCGTAGTGGAGGCATGGTATCCGCTGGGCGGCCGCGGCCATCAACGCGAGCTTTTCTCCGACCCGGTGCTGGAGGAAATCGCCGCTGCCCACGATAAGTCGGTGGCGCAAGTAATATTGCGCTGGAATCTTCAGCGCGGTGTAGTGGTTATACCCGGCTCCTCCAACCCCGACCACATGCGCGAGAATATCTCAGTTTTCGATTTCGAGCTCTCGTCCGATGAAATGGCCCGGATCAACAGCCTCGAGAGGCGAGAGAAACACGATTGGTACTGATCATTGCAGCACTGCCTTGCGGTAGGCCTTGGGGGTGAGGCCTGTCACGCGCCGGAAGTACTTCGTGAAGGTGGGAGCGTCGGGAAAATTCAGCGTGGCGACAATATCCTTGATGCTGGAGCGGGCGTCGCCGAGCAACGACTTAGCTTCGCCCGCCACCACGGTCTCAATCCACTCCGAGGGGCTCGAGCCCGACAGCTTTTTTATGGATGTGGAGAAGTATTTCAGGCTCACGCCCGAGCGCGAGGCGTAGAACTGCACGTCGCGGTGCTCCCTGAAATGGGTATATAGCGCCAGCATGAAGTTCTGGAACACCACGTCCACGCCGGCATGTTCGCCCATCTCCAGCGGCAGGTTGGAGTAGTACAGCTCCAGCACTTGCGCCACCAGGAGACGGCTGCGCAGCTCGGCGATGTCTTGCCGCAGCCTGTGGCACAGCACGCTGTTGCTGCCCGGCGCGGGGTCGTCGGTCCCGAGGCTGAAATCGTCCAGCTCGGCTGTGAGCATCGCGAACTGGCGCTGGGTAATCTCAACCACCGGATGGCTTTGGATGCTGCGCAGGTCGGCAGTGTTCACCCAGCGGTTGATCATGCGTGGCACGTCGGCTATCTGTATGTAGCCGAAAACTATCTCGCTGGGCGCGTTCACGGCCACCACCCGGATGTTCACGAACGGCATGCAGGCGAAAATAAAGCGCTCTCCCACGCGGTACTCCTCGTTCAGAATCTTGATAGTGCAATCTCCGCGCCGGCACACGGCGAAAGCGCAGCGGCCCGACATGTCGAAGACCGTGCCGGCGCCATCGGCGGGGTCGAGAAGCAGGGAGTCGGTGCGCAGGAGCGATTGCATGGGCTGATGTCGATTAGGAGTACAAAATTAAGGATTTATTTTGAGTTTTCAGGTCGTTTTGTTTAAAAATCGAACAATCTGACAATTTTATACAAGAACTTGACATTTATTTCTCCGGGGATATGATGTAATTTTGCGGCTTGAATAAGAACGAAATTTTCATCATATGAACTATCAAAGGGCGAGCCGGGCACTTCTTCCGGCCTTTTTATTGGTGCTGTTTTGCGCCTGCGGGCATAATGCCGAAGATAATAATAAAGAACGCGCTGCCGTGCGGGTGAAGACCATGACCGTGGCGCAGAGCGGAGTGGAAGATAGCAGCAGCTATTCCGGTACTGTAGAGGAGGAAAACGGCACGGTGGTGAGCTTCGCCACGGCCGGCACCATCCGCACCCTGGCCGTGAACGAGGGGCAGACCGTGAAGAAAGGGCAGCTCATAGGCACCCTCGACGACGGCTCCCTGCGCAGCGCCTACGACATAGCGCAGTCCACTCTCTCGCAGGCCCGCGATGCCTACAACCGCATGAAAATACTGCACGACTCCAATTCGCTCCCGGATATCAAGTGGGTCGACGTCAAGAGCAAGCTCAGCCAGGCTGAAAGCGCCGCCGAGATTGCCCGCATCGCGCTGAACGATGCCAAGCTCTACGCTCCTGTGTCGGGCGTCATCTCGGAAAAGTCGGCAGCCGTGGGCCAGACGGCCGCGCCCGGTATTCCCGTGGTAAAGATTGTCGACATCAACTCCGTGAAGGTGGGCATTTCAGTGCCTGAAAACGAGATTTCCAAGTTTGCCGGCGCAGCTTCCGCAACGATTACCGCCTCGGCCGCTCCCGGCGAGGTGTTCAAAGGCCGCATGGTGGAGAAAGCCGTAACGGCCAACCCGCTGTCGCGCTCCTACACCGTGAAATTCCGCGTGGAGAATCCTGCCGGAAAGCTCCTCCCCGGCATGATATGCGACGTGGCCGTCGACAATGCCGCCGCCCCGGCCGCCGCCGAGGGGATGGTGCTTCCGGTGGCGGCCGTGCTGCTGGCCGCCGACAACACCAATTTCGTGTGGCTCGATTCGGCCGGCGTGGCCGTGAAACGCATCGTGGTGCCTTCCGCCATGCTGCCCGACGGCATCATGATTGAGTCGGGACTGAGCGACGGCGACAAGGTGATTGTGGCCGGCATGGATAAAGTGTCGCGCGGCACAAAGGTTACATCCGTCAATTAATACGGTCCCATGGATTCCTCTAACAACAAGCCCGAGGGAGGCCTGCTCTCCAAACTACCTCCCGTCAAGAACTCGCCCCTGGTGGCCTGGGGCGTGAAATACGCCAATGTGGTCGTGCTCATGGTGTGCGTGCTGGTGGCTTTCGGCATCTACGCGCTCCAGGTCATGAACAAAAACGAGTTCCCGAACTTCACCATCCGCGAAGGCGTGGTGGTGGCCGTCTATCCCGGCGCCTCATCGCTCGAGATGGAGCAGCAGGTGCTTAAGCCCCTCGAGAACTACGTATTCTCTTTCAAGGAGGTAAACAAGGTGAAGACCACGGCCAATGCCACCGACGGCATGGTGATGATTTATGTGGAGCTCGACGACAAGATCACCGATACCGATTCGTTCTGGAATACCTTCAGCCGCGAGCTCAGCGGTGTCAAGGCTCAGCTTCCCCCGGGTGTGCTGGCCGTCGAGGTCATCTCCAATTTCGGCTACACATCCGCCCTCCTCATCACCATGGAGAGCGAAGACAAGACCTATCGCGAGCTGGGCGACTATATGGACGCCCTGCAGGACAGGCTGCGCACCGTCGAGAGCGTGGGCACCATGAACGTCTACGGCAAGCAGAACGAGCAGATTTCCATCAACATCGACCCCGAAAAGCTCGCCCACTACGCCATCTCGGAAAAGACTCTGGCCGCCACGCTGTTTGCAAAGGGTTTCCGCACCACCGGCGGCCAGATACGCACCGACAGCTATACCTCGCCCATCTACGTTGACAACCCCATCAACTCCGTGGCCGACATCGCCGACCAGATCGTGCTCTCCACCCCGGACGGAGCCGTGGTGCGCCTCAAGGACATAGCCGAGGTGAAGCGCGAATACCCCGAGCCTACTTCGTTCATCACCAACAACGGCCGCAAGTGCATCCTGCTGTCGCTGGAAATGAAGCAGGGCAACAACATCGTGGAGATGGGCCGCCTCGTCGAGAAGCAGCTCGATGCATTTCAGGCCGAGCTGCCTGAGGATGTCACCATCTTCCGTATCACCAACCAGCCCCAGGTGGTGGACAGCAGCGTGATGGACTTCCTGCGCGAGCTGCTCATAGCGGTGCTTGCCGTGATTATCGTGATTGTGTTCCTGCTGCCCATGCGCGTGGCGCTGATAGCGGCTGCAACCATCCCCATCACTATCTTCATCTCGCTCGGTCTGTTCTACGTGTTCGGCATCGAACTCAACACCGTGACCTTCGCCTGCCTCATCGTGTCGCTGGGCATGATTGTGGACAACTCGGTGGTGATCATCGACGACTACGTCGAGCTCATCGGCGAAGGCATGGACCGCAAGGAAGCTACCATACGCTCCGCCTCGGAATTCCTGAAGTCTATTTTCTCGGCCACGCTGGCCATTTCCATCACCTTCTTCCCGTTCCTCATCACCATGACGGGAATGTTCCGCGACTTCCTCACCGATTTCCCCTGGGCCATAAGCCTGATTCTCATGGGCTCGCTGCTCATCGCCGAGCTGCTCGTGCCATTCCTGCAGTACAAGTTCATCAAGCCCGGCAAAGTGGCCGATGTGGCCGGCGACAGCTCCGCCTCTCAGGGCAAGAAGCATTTCTCGCTGCTCCGCGTGCTTCAGAACAGCTACAACAAGCTCATAGCCGTGTGCTTCAACCATCCCTGGCAGGTGCTCGCGCTCTCCCTGGTGCTCACCGTGGGCGGCGCATGGCTGCTGCTCTCGCGCCCCATGCAGCTCATGCCCATTGCTGAGCGCAACCAGTTTGCCGTGGAGATATATCTCCCCACCGGCACGCCGCTCGACCGCACCAACGTGGTGGCCGACTCGCTTGCCGAAATACTCCGCAAGGACCCCCGCGTGGTGTCGGTGGCCAATTTCCATGGCTGCTCTTCGCCGCGTTTCCAGACCACCTATGCCCCGCAGGTGGGTGGCCCCAACTTCGCCCAGTTCATCGTGAACACCACCGGCAATGAAGCCACCATCGAAGTGCTCAACGAATACACGGCCAAGTATCGCGACTATTTCCCCGAGGCGAGCATCCGCTTCAAGCAGCTCTCCTACTCCAACGCGGCCTATCCCATCGAGGTGCGCATTAAGGGCGACGACTACACCAAGCTGCAGGCCGTGGCCGACACCGTGGCCGGCATCATGCGCACAATCCCCGAAATCAACCTCGTGAGAAGCAGCCTCGACGCGCCCCTCGTGGCCACGCGCGTAGAGCCCGACTTCACCACAATGTCGCGCCTGGGCATGAGCGACATGATGCTCGAGGCAAATCTGGCCATGCGCTACACCGACGCCGGCATCCCCGTGGCCACGCTGTGGGACGGCACCTATGCCACGCCCGTGGTGTTCCGCACCCCCACTTCCAACCGCTCCGACGTCGCCGACCTGCGCGACGAGATGCTGCCCGTGATGGGCCTGGCCACGGCTCCGCTCCATCAGATGGCCGAGGTTAAGCCGGCGTGGAACTACGGCCAGCTGTCGCACCGCAACGGTATCCCCTGCGTCACCATCAGCTCCGAGGTGGAGCGCGGCTCCTTCGCCCTCTCCGTCACCGACGTGCTCCAGGAGAAGCTCGATCGCATGCCGCTGCCCGAAGGGGTGAGCCTCGAATACGGCGGCGACTACAGCCAGTCGCTCGAGATGGGGCTGCCCATTATCTCGGCCCTCATGATGGCCGTGGTGATCATCTTCTTCATCCTGCTGTCCCACTACAAGAACGTGGTCACCTCGGCCCTGTTGCTGCTGTGCATAGTGCTGTGCATTCCCGGCGCAGGCATCGGCCTGGCCATTCAGGGCGAAGTGCTGTCGCTCACCTGCACCCTCGGATTCATCTCCCTGATGGGTATTCTCGTGCGCAACGTCATCATCATGATAGACTATGCCGAAGAGTTGCAGCGCTCCGAGGGCATGACCGTGAAGGACGCCATCTTCCACAGCGCCGTGCGCCGTATGCGTCCCATCTTCCTCACCTCGGCAGCCGCATCTATGGGTGTGTTGCCCATGGTGCTCACCGGCACGCCCCTGTGGCGCCCCATGGGCACCGTGATTTTCTGGGGCACCCTCATCACGTTCTTCTTCATCGTCACAGTAATACCCGTGCTCTACTGGAAAGTAATGAGCAAAACCGTTAAAACCGCCACGAAATGAACAGGATATTCACCATAGCCGCATCCGCGGCGCTGCTGTGCGCCCCGGCGCTGCAGGCCCAGCAGCTCACGCTCGACGAGTGCGTGGCTCTCGCGCTGGAAAACAACGCCCGGATGCGCACGGCCGAGTTTTCCTTCCGCGCCTCGCAGGAGACGTCGCGCGAAGCCTTCACGAAGTATTTCCCCTCCATCAGTCTGGCCGGAGCCGCCTTTGCAGCCAACCACGGCATGCTTCGCCACGACTTCAACATCCCGCTTTCGGCCCTCGACCCCGAGCTGCCCGATATGGACTTCGAGCTGAGCATGCTCAAGAAGGGCACACTGGCCGGAGTGAACCTCGTGCAGCCGGTGTTTCTGGGCGGCCGCATCGTCAACGGCAACCGCCTGGCCCACGTGGGCGAGGAAGTGGGACGCCTCGAGAAGCGCCGCGCGGCCGACGAAGTGCGCCGCGACGTCGAGCAGTACTACTGGCAGCTCGTGTCGCTCCACTCCAAGCACGCTACCGTCGATGCTGCCATCGCAATGCTCGACACCCTTGCATCGCAGGTGCAGGTCTTTGTCAACGCCGGAATCACCACCACCAACGACCTGCTCGAGGTCAAGCTCAAGCGCAACGAGATGCTCGTGGCGCGCACCGAGCTCGACAACGGCATCTCCGTGGTAAAGATGCTGCTGTCGCAGAGCGTGGGTAAGGGCACCACGGGCTCCGTCGACGTAGCCTCCGACATCGAGCCCGGCGATATGCCGGAGTTTCCCCACGACCTGTACCGCGCGCCCCAGGATTGTCTCGACCAGACCGTGGGCCACGGTCTCCTCACCCAGAACGTAAAGGCCAAGGAACTCGAGCACAAGATGGCCGTGGGCAGCAACCTGCCCATGGTTGCCGCAGGCGCCGGCTACAACTACGAGCACATTCTCGGCCAGGGCCACTCTTTCGGCACCGTATACGTGACCGTGAGCGTGCCCCTCACCGACTGGTGGGGCGGTTCCCACAACATGAAGAAAAAGAAGCTGGAGACTGAGATGGCACGCACGCAGCTTGAAGACAGCTCGGAGCTGCTCATGATAGCCATGACCAACGCCTGGAACGATCTCAACACCTCCTACACACAGATGCAGATAGCGCGCGAGTCGATCGACCAGGCGCAGGAAAACCTCCGCCTCAACCGCAACTTCTACGACGCCGGCACCGTCACCGTCACCGACCTGCTCGACGCCCAGACGCTTTTACGCCGCTCGCAGGACGAATTTGTCGACGCCTACGGCAAGTTCCAGCTGAAAAAGCTGGCCTACCTCCAAGCCACGGGCCGCTAATCAAAGCCCTGCGCCAGCCCCGTTTGTCTCCGGGTGGTTGCAGCCATTTGTCCAGGTGCCGCGGGCTTGCCCGCGGCACTTAGGCTTTTTGCAAGGCCGCGTATTATAGCTCCTCGTCCCTGCGCGCCTTTCCTTCAATACTATCGCTATCGCGAGGCGCGGTATATCTGCCAGCTGTTGTAGCAGTTCTGCCATATTGAATAGAAAGCCATGCCCACCGACGCCACCGGGTTGAGGAAGGTGTTGAGCATCCAGATGCCCATAGCCGAATTCTTCTGTCCCAGCAGCTGACCGCCCGCCACGCGGTCGCCGTAGCGCCCCCCTATGGCCTTGCCGGTGGCGAACTGCATGGCGCACACCGCCAGCGACGCCACGCCCAGCCACAGCACATAGTGCAGGTTGTCGCCCAGGTGCATGAACACGAAGTCTGCCGTCTGCCCGATGGTCACAAGCAGGGCGTAGGCCCAGAGATAGAACGACAGGCTCTTGTAGCGCGCCACCCCGGCATTCACTGCCGGCAGATAGCGCTGCAGCAGCCACACCACCACGAACGGCAGCGCTATCACCGTGGCGATTTTCATGAAGATGGGTGGAAACGTCTCCGCCAGCGACGCACCGGCCTGAGAGTCGTCTATCAGTGCTATGAACACCGGCGCCACCAGGGCCACCAGCAGATTGCCCGTGATGGTATAAGTGGTGGTGCGCCGCGCATCAGCCCCCAGCATCACCGCCACAACCGTGACCGACGACGCCACCGGGCACAGCACGCACATCATCGTGCCCTGAGCCAGCACCGCATCGCCGCTCACCGACATCACCAGCGCATACAGCGCCGTGCTCACCGCCGTCTGAAACAGCGCCAGCCACAGGTCCAGGCGCCCCGGCCGCAGCGCCGACAGCCGCACGCCCGAAAACGTCAGCGCCAGAATCCCGAAAATCACATACGGCACCGTGAACGACAGCGCCGAGCACGTCGCCCTGAAAAAGTATCCCAGCAGCAGCGCCGCCGGCAGCACAAGACTCTTATACTTCTGCATCACATTCCATTTTACCCCGCAAAATTACTCATTTCTCCCCGTACCCGGCCCCTCCTGCACCTCAAAACACAGGGGCAACAAGGAAAAAAGCTTGCTGCAGCCAATCAAGGCAACGGGCTTTTGGCCGCGGGCACGTTGCGGTTGTGGGTGCGGAAGAGTTTTTCGGCGGCGGCGCGGAAGGCGGCGGCGCGGGGGTCGCGGCTGTCGTAGGCGTCGACCACGCGGAAGTTGCTGTCGCCTGTGGCGGGTTCGGTGAAGTGCAGGCGCCAGCCGGCCGATGCTATGTCGGCCCGGCCGTCGGCCCGGCGCTCGAGGCGCACCACGGCCAGGGCGCCCCCGCGGGTGTCGCGCGTGCGCATGGCCGAAATGAAGTTGCCCAGCGAATACACCACCAGGCACTTCGTGCCGTCAGGGTTCTCGCGCAGCTCCATGGGCTGCACCACATGGGGGTGGCTGCCTATTATCAGTTGCACGCCCTGCTCCTGGAGCCACTGAGCCAGCGAGCGCTGCGAGGCGTTGGGCAGCAGCTGATACTCGTCGCCCCAGTGCACGCATGCGCAGATAATCTCGGCGCCCGCTGCGCGCGTGGCTTCTATATCGGCGGCCATGCGGGCGCGGTCGATATAGTCCACGGCCACTCCGTCGCGCGGCTCAATGCCGTTCGTGCCGTAGGTGTAGTTGAGGAAGCCTATGCGAAATCCGGCCACGGTGCGCACGTGGGGCACCAGGCTGTCGCGCGCCGCGGCGTCGTGGTAGGTGCCAAGGTGGGGCAGGGCGTTGCGGTCGAGGGCGTCGATGGTGGCGCGGGCGCCCCGGTCGCGGCGGTCGAGGGTGTGGTTGTTGGCCGTCAGGAAGAGGTCGAAGCCGGCGTCGCGCAGGGCGTGCAGATAGGCCTCCGGGGCGTTGAAGCAGGGATAGCCGCTGTGGGGCGCATCGCCTATGGGTGTCTCGAGATTCACCACGGCGAGGTCGGCGGTCTCTATCCATGGAGCCACGCCGGCGAAACACTCCGAGTAGTCCCAGCCGCCATCGCGGCGGGCGGCGTCGAGCTGCGCCTGATGCTGCATGGCATCGCCGGCAAATACCAGCTCGGCCTCGTTAAGGCCCAGCAGCATCGACAGCAGGGAGAGCAGTGGCAGGAGTACCATACGCGTCGGCCTAACGGCGGCGGGAGCGACGGCGCAGATAGGCCGTGAGCGTGTTGTTGAGCAGCGAGGCGATGGTCATGGGGCCCACGCCGCCGGGCACAGGGGTGATGAAGCTGCACTTCGGGGCCACGGCGTCGAAGTCTACGTCGCCGGCCAGGCGGTAGCCGCTGCGGCGGCTCGGGTCGTCGATGCGCGAGGTGCCCACGTCGATCACCACGGCGCCGGCCTTCACCATGTCGGCAGTCACGAGCCCGGGCTTGCCGGTGGCGCTTATTATGATGTCGGCCTCGCGCAGGATGCCGGCCAGCCCCACGGTGGCGCTGTGGCACACCGTCACGGTGGCGTCGCCCATTTCGGATTTCTGCATGAGCAGCGACGACATGGGCCGGCCCACCACGTTGCTGCGGCCCACGATGGCCACGCGCTTGCCGCGGGTGGTGATACCGTTGCGGCGCATCAGCTCGATGATGCCGGCAGGGGTGGCCGGGGGCAGGCATTCCATGCCCAGGGCCATGCGGCCGATGTTTTCGGGCGTGAACCCGTCCACGTCTTTCTTGCGGCTGATCACTTTCAGCACGGCCTTGTAGTCGAGGCCGTCGGGCAGGGGCAGCTGCACGATTATGCCGTCGATGTCGCTGTTGGCGTTGAGGTGGCGCACGGCGTCGTGCAGCTGCTGCTGCGACGTCGAGGCATCGAGGTGCACGATTCTGGACCGCAGGCCGCACTCCGCGCAGGCCTTGGCCTTGAGGCGCACGTAGGTGGCGCTGGCCGGGTCGTCGCCCACCAGCACGGCGGCAAGCCGCGGTGCCGGGCGGCCGTCGGAAGTGATTTCCTTCACCCTGCGCGCTATATCGCCCCGCCACTGCGAGGCAGCCAGTTTGCCGTCCAGTATCTTCATATTGTCTTTATCGGCGCATTCCGCGCATCTGGCGCATCATGCCCATGGGATTCTTCATTGAAGTGACCTGTTGCATCATCTTGCGCATCTGGTCGAACTGCTTGAGCAGGCGGTTCACCTCGGCGGGCGTGGTGCCGGAGCCGCGGGCTATGCGCTGGCGGCGCGAGCCGGCGTTGAGCACTTCGGGGTGCTCGCGCTCGTAGGGCGTCATCGACGTGATTATGGCCTCGACGCTCTTGAAGGCGTTGTCGTCGATGTCTATGTCTTTCAGGGCTTTGCCCACGCCGGGAATCATGGCCGCCAGGTCCTTGATGTTGCCCATCTTTTTCACCTGCTGAATCTGCTTCAGGAAGTCGTCGAATGTGAACTGGTTGCGGCGGAACTTGCGGGCCATTTCCTCGGCTTCCTTCTCGTCGAACTGCTGCTGGGCCTTTTCCACGAGCGAAACGATGTCGCCCATGCCCAGGATGCGGTTGGCCATGCGGTCGGGGTGGAAGGTGTCGATGCCGTCGAGGGTCTCGCCGGTGCCTATGAACTTGATGGGCTTCTTCACCACGCTGCGGATGGACAGGGCGGCGCCGCCGCGGGTGTCGCCGTCGAGCTTGGTGAGCACCACGCCGTCAAAGTCGAGCCGCTCGTTGAAGGTCTTGGCCGTGTTCACGGCGTCCTGGCCGGTCATGGAGTCGACCACGAAGAGGATTTCGCCGGGGTTAACGGCTTTCTTGATGGCCTCTATCTCGTCCATCATCTGCTCGTCCACGGCCAGGCGGCCGGCGGTGTCGACAATCACCAGGTCGAAGTTGTGGGCCTTGGCGTAGGCCACGCCGCGGGTGGCGATGCCCACGGGGTCCTTCACGTCGGGCTCGGTGTAGACCTCGGCGCCGATGCTTTCGGCCAGCACCTTCAGCTGGTCGATGGCGGCAGGGCGATACACGTCGCCTGCAATGAGCAGCGGGCGCATGTTCTTCTCGGCCTTCAGCTTCTTGGCCAGCTTGCCGGTGAAGGTGGTCTTACCGGAGCCCTGCAGGCCCGACATCAGGATGATGGCGGGGTTGCCCTTGAGCGTGAGCGGAGCCACGTCGCCACCCATCAGGGCGGCCAGCTCGTCGTTCACGATCTTCACCATCAGCTGCTCGGGCTTCACGGCGTTGATCACGTTCTGGCCCAGGGCCTTCTGCTTGACGGCATCGGTGAACGCCTTGGCGGTGGCAAAGTTCACGTCGGCGTCTATGAGCGCGCGGCGCACATCCTTGAGAGTGTCGGCAACATTGATTTCTGTGATTTTGCCTTGGCCCTTGAGCAGCTTGAAACTGCGTTCGAGGCGGTCACTTAGTCGTTCAAACATATATATTCGGGAGTATTAGTCGATGAGTTTATTCGTAGCGGTGTCGGGGAATATCACGGCGGGCTTGAAGTCGCGGGCTTCGTCGGGTGTCATGGAGGCGTAGGCCATGATTATCACCACGTCGCCGGGCTGCACCAGGCGAGCCGCGGCGCCGTTGAGGCATATCACGCCGCTGCCGCGCTCGCCCTCGATGGCGTAGGTGTCGAGGCGCGCGCCGTTGTTGTTGTTCACGATGTAGACGCGCTCGCCGGGCAGGATGCCGGCCGCGTCCATGAGGTCGCGGTCGATGGTGATGCTGCCTATATAGTCGAGGCGAGCCTCGGTCACCGTCACGCGGTGTATCTTGGATTTCAGTACTTCGATGGTCATGATCGTGCAGGAAAGCTGATATTGTCAATCAGGCGCACATCGCCGTCGTACACGGTGATGCAGCCTATCGCACCCTCGGGGGCGTCTTCCCACTTCTCCACGGGCTGCATGGTGGCGGGGTGCACAATGGCGAAGTACTCCACCTCGAGCCCGGGTGCGGCATTCACGGCCTTCACCGTGGCGTCGTGCACCTCCTGCACGGTGGCGCCTGCGGCGCAGGCCTCCACGGCTGCCTTCAGCGCGCGGTAGATGGCGGGAGCCGTGGCGCGCTGCTCGGCCGTCAGGCGCGTGTTGCGCGAGCTCATGGCCAGGCCGTCGTCCTCGCGCAGGATGGGGCAGGGCACGATGGTGCCCTTGAAGCCTTCGAGCTCGGCCATGCGGCGTATCACGGCTATCTGCTGTATGTCCTTGCGGCCGAAATAGGCGCGCGTGGGCTCGGCCCATGCGAAGAGCTTGCTCACGATCTGGGCCACGCCGTTGAAATGGCCGGGACGCATGGCGCCCTCCATCACTTCGGCCACGGGGCCGAGGTCGAACACGCGGGTGTCCGGTTCGGGATATATCTCTTCCACGGTGGGGATGAAGGCGTAGTCCACGCCGGCCTTTTCCAGCAGGTCGCAGTCGGCCTGCTCGGTGCGCGGATAGGTGCGCAGGTCGTCGGGATTATTGAACTGAGTGGGGTTCACGAACACGCTCACCACCACCACGTCGTTCTCGGCGCGAGCGCGCTCCACGAGCGACAGGTGGCCCTTGTGGAGGGCGCCCATCGTGGGCACCAGGCCTATGGAGAGGCCCTTGGCCTTCGCCCGGGCCACGGCGCTGCGCAGCTGCTCGACTGTACGGAGTATTTCCATTTTTTATTTAAGAAATTTTTTCAGCCTGCAAAGTTACTATTTTTTCTGCTAATACACGGAATTTACGTGCGCAAAAATGGTCAGTCGTTGCTGAAGAGCGATTTGTTGCGGTGCAGCAGGTTGAGGAAGCGCAGGTCGTCGCGCAGCGGGGCGCAGTTCACGCGGCCGTCGCTGTATTCCGTCCAGTTGAAGTAGTTGGCATATCCGGCCTTGAGCGACGCCTCGGCGGCCTTGAGAGCGCGGTCGTTGTCGCCGGTCTGAGCGAAGTAGCAGGCTGCCAGATAGTTGAGCGAGCCGTCGGTGTCGGCCGTAGCGGCCAGTTCTTTCTCCACGTCGGCCGTGATGTCGGCCTCGTTCTCGCCGGCGAAGAGGCGGGCGAAGGCTGCCTGCGAGCGCAGCACGCTCTTCGATGCTCCCTCCAGGGCGGCCACGCGCTGATACATCGACTTGGCGGCCGAGGGCTGCTTCATCTTCTGCTCGAGCAGGGCGGCACGCAGCATGTAGTAGTCAGGCACTTCGGCGTAGTTCATCGAGGCTTCGCCCAGCAGGTTCATGGCCTCCTGGTCGTTGCCCTGCTCGGAGTAGCACAGGGCCATTTCGGCCAGTGCATCGCCGTTGTTGGGCATGGCGGCAAGGGCGTCGGCCACGGCCGAGAGGGCCATGGGCACATTGCCCTTGTGGCGCAGGATGCGGGCGCGCAGCAGGTGATACGGGCCGTTGTCGTGGGCCGAAGCCAGGGCGTATTCCACGTTGGGAAGCGCGTTGTCGAGGTCGGCCAGCGCATACTGGCATTCGGCTATCGAGCCGTAGATGCCGCGGTAGTCGTCGAGATGGTTGTCGATGATGTACTGATAGTCGTTCAGAGCGTCGATATAGTGGTTGTGCTCCTTCTCGATGGAGGCGCGCAGGTAGCGGTACATGCCGTTGTCGGGCACCTGTGCCACGGCGCTGCTCAGCGAGGCGATGGTGGCGGGATAGTCGGTGTGGCTGAACTCCATCAGGGCATCGATCACGCCCTGTGTGTCGCCCTTCGTGCCCAGCGCGAGCAGCAGGTCGTCCACGGCAGCCTGCGACTGGCCCATCTGCTGGCGCACGCGCGCGCGGCGTACATATATATCAGGGTTCGAGGGGTCGATGGCCACGGCTTCTTCCAGATAGTCGTTGGCCATGCCCAGGTTCTTTTCCTGCATGGCTATGCGGGCCAGGCCCAGGGCAGCGTCGGGGTTGCGGGAGTTCATGCGGCGCAGGCGCAGGAAGTCGGTCTTGGCTTCGGCCAGCTTGCCCACTTCCAGCTCGTCGTGGGCTTTCATCGTCAGGGCCTGCTGCGACGAGGGCTGCAGGGCGCAGGCCTTCTGCAGGTCGGGGATGGCCAGCTCGCGGCGGCCGGTCTTGGCATAGATGGACGCGCGCAGCAGATATTCGCGGAAGAGATAGTCTTCCTCTTTGGCCGGCGTGCACTCGATGGCTCGGTTCACGTCCTCGAGGGCCAGGCGCATCTCGTCGAAATGATAGTAGTCGTTGGCGCGGCGCAGCAGCGTGTCGTAGTTCTTGGGATTCTGGCTCAGCTGCTCGGCATACACGCGGAACACGGCCTGCGTCACAGGATTGTTTATGGTCTTGCGCTGGCGCTGGGCTTGGGCCGGAGCCACGACCGAGGCTGCAATCACGGCAGCGGCGACGATTGTGCGGATAGTGTGGTTCATTCCTTATTTATGGAGTTTATTGTTTTTCTTAAACGGGAGAGGCGCTCCAGCAGGCCGGGCAGCAGGTCCAGCGCCAGCATGTTGGCGCCGTCGCTCAGGGCCGTGGCCGGGGTGGGGTGCGTTTCGATGAACAGGCCGTCGGCCCCGGCGGCTATGCCGCAGCGGGCTATGGTCTCGATGAGCGCCGGGCGGCCGCCGGTCACGCCCGATGCCTGGTTGGGCTGCTGCAGCGAGTGGGTGCAGTCGAGCACCACGGGCACGCCCCCTGCCTGCATCGCCGGGATGCCGCGGAAGTCCACCACCAGGTCGGTGTAGCCGAAGGTAGTGCCTCGCTCAGTCACGGCCACCTGGTCGTTGCCGCAGGCCAGCACCTTTTCCACGGCAAATTTCATTGCCTCCGGTGCCAGGAACTGGCCTTTCTTGATATTGACCATGCGACCGGTGGCGGCGGCGGCCTCCAGCAGGTCGGTCTGCCGGCACAGGAAGGCCGGAATCTGGAGTATGTCCACGTACTCGGCTGCCATTTCGGCCTCGGATGCGCTGTGGATGTCGGTCACCACGGGCACTCCGGTTTCCTTGCGCACCAGCGCCAGAATCTCCAGGGCTTCCCTGTCGCCTATGCCCTGGAAGGAGTCGCGACGCGAGCGGTTGGCCTTGCGGTAGGAGCCCTTGAACACATAGGGGATGTCCAGCGCGGCGCACACCGGGGCTATCGTGCGCGCGATGTCGAGCGCCATTTTCTCGCCTTCAATCACGCAGGGGCCGGCAAGCAGGAAGAAATTGCCGGTGGCCGACGAACGGAGATATTGCAGGGTGTTCATTGCTGATTTATCTGATTGATTATGTGCACGGTGTCGCACGCCACGAGGGCGGCGGTCTCCGTGCGCAGGCGGTTGTCGCCCATGGTCACGGCCGTGTAGCCGGCGGCCAGGGTATCGGTGATTTCGGCCGGCGTGAAGTCGCCCTCCGGGCCTATGAGCAGGCGCGTGGGGCAAGCCGGGCGGCAGCTGCGCGCCAGCAGGCGGCGGGCCACCACGTCTTCATCGCAGTAGCCCACGAAGCGCTGCTCGCCGGGGGCGGCGGCCTCGGCCAGGTAGGCGGCGATGGGCGTCATGTCGTCGATGCGCGGCAGCAGGGCCTTGAGCGACTGCTTCATGGCCGCCACTGCTATCTTGCGCAGCCGCTCGCAGTTGATGTCCTTGCGCTCGGAGCGGGCGCAGCGCAGCGGCGTGATGCGGTCCACGCCTATCTCCACCAGCTTCTCCACCAGCCATTCCATGCGGTCGAGATGCTTTGTGGGCGCCACGGCCACGCTGATGTCGCAGGGCCACACCCGCGGCTGTTCTTCCACGCTCTCCACCTTCAGGGCCGTGTGCTTGCTGTGGGCCAGGGCAATCGTGCAATGATAGCGCCGGCCACGGCCGTCGACCACCTGCACGCTATCGCCCTCGCGCATCCGCAGCACGCGCACGCAGTGCTGCGAGTCGGCCTCGGGGAGCACCGGCTGTGTGGCTATATCGGGAGCGTAGAACTGTATCATTTGCGATTACACAAGCTCGGCGGGGTCGGCGGCTTCGGCCTTGCGCACGTCGCGCTTGTCGATGTTCTTGGCGGGGTTCTTGAAGATGAAGTAGAAGAGCACGGCCACCACCAGCGCGTAGGCGGCGAATATCATCCATGCCTCGCTCCAGCCTTCGGCCTGCTCGATGGTGCCCTCGGGGCGGCTGTACACAAAGTGGTTGATCACCTGCTGGGCGGCCAGGGTGCCCACGGTGGCGCCTATGCCGTTGGTCATGATCATGAACAGGCCCTGGGCCGAGGAGCGGATGTCCGGCGAGGTCTGCTGGTCTACGTAGAGCGAACCGCTCACGTTGAAGAAGTCGAATGCTATGCCGTAGACAATCATCGACAGCACGAAGAGCCACACGCCCGAGCCGGGGTCGCCCACGCCGAAGAAGCCGAAGCGGAACACCCATGCCATCATGGCCATGAGCATCACCGTCTTGATGCCGAAGCGGCGCAGGAAGAAGGGAATCAACAGGATGCAAAGCGTCTCGCTCATCTGCGAGAGCGAAATCAGGGCGTTGGCGTTGTGCACGCCCCAGGTGTCGGCAAATTCAGGCAGGCTGCCGAAGCTCTGGATGAAGGGGTTGGCAAAGCCGTTGGTAATCTGCAGCGACACGCCCAGCAGCATCGAGAAGATGAAGAATGTGGCCATCTTCGGGTCCTTGAACAGCAGGAATGCCTTCAGGCCCAGCGCATCGGCCAGCGACTTGGACGCGGCCTTGTTGAGCGGGCACGCGGGCATCGACAGGGCGTAGGCTGCCAGCACGAAGCTGATGATGCCGGAGGTGAGGAACTGGGCGTAGGTGTTCTGATAGCCGGTGAAGTTCACGAACAGCATGGCGCAGATGAAGCCCACGGTGCCGAACACGCGGATGGGCGGGAAGTGCTTGATGATGTCGAGACCGGCCTTGCCCAGTGCCGTATAGGCCACGGAGTTGCTCAGGCCTATCGTGGGCATGAAGAACGCCACCGACACGCTGTAGAGCGCGAAGAGCGGGCCGAACTCCACGGCGTCGCCGGCTTGCATGCCATACACGCCGGCAGCCAGCATGAAGGCGCCTGCCACGAGGTGGCACAGGCTCAGCATTTTCTGGGCCGGAATCCAGCGGTCGGCGCAGATGCCCACCAGGGCGGGCATGAAGATGGACACGATGCCCTGCATGGCATAGAACCAGCCGATGTTTTCGCCCATTCCGTTAGTTGCCAGATAGGCACCCATGGAGGTGAGATAGGAGCCCCACACGGCAAATTCCAGGAATCCCATGGCCGCAAGGCGTGTTTTAATTGCTTTCATGATGGTGTCAGGTATATGATTTGTTGTTTTGCTGCAAAGTTAATGTTTTTTACTCAATTTCCGCGTTGTCGCCGCGTGCTTTTCGCTCTTCGATGCGTTTCTTGAGCAGGGCGGCCTCTTCATAGGCCTCGGCCTCGATGAGGCGGCGCAGCTCGCGCTCCATGTCGTCGATGGTTTCGGCGTGGGGCTCGGCCACGGGGCCTTCATCCGTCAGGCGCGCTTCCTCGCCTTCCGGGGTGGGGGTGGCGATGTCGGAGGTCTCCTCTATGATGAACCCGGTCTCGTCCAGCACCTCGCGGTTTGTGAAGATGGGCGCGTGGGTGCGCAGGGCCAGGGCTATGGCGTCGGAGGTGCGGGCGTCGAGCGTCACGGTGCGGGTGGCGTCGGCAAAGGTGAGCTCGCTGCTGAAGATGCCGTCTTCGAAGCGGTAGATGTAGACCCGCTCGAGCCGCACGCCGAAAGCGTGGGCAAACGTGGCGAAAAGGTCGTGGGTCAGCGGCCGGGGCGTGATGATGCGCTCCAGCGCGATGGCTATCGACTGGGCCTCCGGGGCGCCTATCACCACGGGGATGCGGTAGGGGCCGTCTTCCTGGGCCAGCAGCAGCGCGTAGGCGCCGTTCTGCAGCTGGTTGTAGCTCAGGCCCATGACGCGCAGCGGTATGAGGTTTTCGTTGTCCATAGTGTCAGAATTGCACGGCGCCGCCGGAGATGATGCCGGAGCCCAGGCACACCGTGTGGTCTTTGTCGTAGATGACTGCAAACTGTCCCGGGGCTATGCCCTGCACCGGCTCGGCGCTCTTGAGCACGTACTCGCCGGGGCTGTCGAGCCGCGTGAGCCGTCCCGGGGTGAAATGCGGCGTGTGGCGGTTCTTGAACGTCACTTCCACGCCGTCGCAGCTCCCGGGCCACGGGTCGAGGGTGATGAAGTGCATCTCCGAGAGGTGCAGCGTGTCGCCGTATTGCTTGGAGGTGTCGTAGCCCTGCGACACGTATATCACGTTGTCGTGGATGTTCTTGCGCACCACGTACCACGGTCCGCCGCTCAGCCCCAGGCCCTTGCGCTGCCCTATGGTGTGAAACCAGTAGCCCCGATGCTGGCCCAGCTTGCGGCCGGTCTCGAGCTCCACGATGGCGCCGGGGCGCTCGCCCAGGTGGCGGCGTATGAAGTCGTTGTAGTTGATTTTGCCTAAGAAGCAGATGCCCTGCGAGTCCTTGCGGAAGGCGTTGGGCATGCGGCACTCCACGGCCAGCTCGCGCACGCGCGCCTTGGGCAGGTCGCCGATGGGAAAGAGCAGATGCTCCAGCTGGTCGTAGGTGATGCGGGCCAGGAAGTCGGTCTGGTCCTTCACGGGGTCGACGGCGGTGCCCAGCCACACGCGGCCGTCGCGCTCCACGCGCGTGGCGTAGTGGCCCGTGGCCGTGCGGTCAAACTCGTGGCCCCAGCGCTTCTCGAAGTATCCGAACTTGATTATGCGGTTGCACATGATGTCCGGGTTGGGCGTCAGGCCGCTGCGCACCGTTTCGAGGGCATACTGCATCACGTTGTCCCAGTATTCCTCGTGCAGCGACACCACGTCGAACGTTAGGCCGTACTTGCGCGCGATGTAGGTGCACATCTCTATATCCTCCTCGGCCGAGCAGTCGCCCAGGTCGTTGGCTATGCGGATATAGAACAGGTGCAGCGTGTGGCCCTGCTCGAGCAGGCGATGCACGGCTATGGCGCTGTCTACGCCGCCGGATATGAGCACCGCTACGTTCATTCGCCGGCCGCCATTACGTTGAACACCTGCAGGGCCATCGTGTAGGGCCTGTCCTTGAGTATCACCCGGCCGCGGTTGTCGAGCAGATACACGGCGGGCATCATGCGCGGGCGGAAATATTCCTCCACATCGGGCAGCACGCCTGTGGTCCAGTTTTCGGGCAGCTTGGCCAGGGAGGCCTTTGCGGTCTCCGTGAGCTCTCCGGGATAGAACCAGGCTATGCGCAGCAGGCCTTCGTCCATGAGCGTGCGGGTGGCCGGGTCGATGCTGAAGCGTATCGACGCGGTGGTGCTCTCGGTGGCTTCGGGGTCGGCCACCACTATCATGGTGTTCAAGGTGTCCTGCTCCAGCACCTGCTGCGAGCCGTCGGCGCCGATATATGGCAGCGCGGGCAGCAGCTGGCCCATGGCGGAACTGTTGATGCGGTGGAGCTGACGGGCGAAATGGCGCCTGTCGGCCTCCGGCACTTTCTTGCTGGTGGCCACGGCGGCGGCGAAGGGTGCGAAGATTTCCTCGCTCACGATTTCGGCGCTGTCGCTGTCGGTCCAGTATTCGGCCAATTGCGCCACCTTCACGAGTTTCTTGCCGTCCTTGCCCACGGTCTGCAGCAGGTTGCGTATGGCCAGCTTGGCCGTGTCGGCGGCGCAGTAGGGCATGAAGGTGACCCAGTCGCCGAAAGCGGCCTGCAGCCCCTCGGGACGGTCGAACACCTTTTTCATATCGGCGCGGTCCCAGAAGTGGTACACCAGGAAGTTGCAGCGCTCGCGCAGCAGCGTGAGACCCTCGGGCGGAGTGGGGTAGGGAAACAGCTCGGGGCGTCCCTGAGCTGCGGTCTGAGCCGCGGCGCCGGCGGGCAGCAACATGGCTGCCGCGGCCAGGGCCACCGGGATAAACCTCTTCATGGGCATCAGAGCTTGAGCAGTTCTTCGATCTTCTCTTTGAGCGACTCGTAGCTCTGCGAGCCGGCCAGGCGCAGCGATGTCTTCTTGCCGTCCTTGAAGAAGAGGATGGTGGGGAGGGCCATCACGCGGCACTCCACGGCCAGGTCGTTCTGCTCGTCCATGTTGTATTTGCCTATCTCCACGGTGCCGGCATATTCCTCGGCCAGGCGGTCGATGGTGGGGGCCATGGCCATGCAGGGGCCGCACCAGGTGGCCCAGAAGTCTACCACCACGGGCTTGCCGGTGGCTATGATGTCGTGTATGTTCTCGTCGGTGAATGTTTGTGCCATTGTCGTAGATATATGTGTGTGGTTTTATTGATTGTTAATGTATGCGGTGCACTTCGTAGTCGATGTCGTTGTTTTCCAGGGCCTGCAGGGTGGCGCGGGTCAGGGGGATGCGGCGGTTGGACCGCATGGTGATGTGGCGGTTGTAGCGCGGCGAGAAGATGTCGAACGACAGCGTGCCGGGATTTTCCTGCGAGTGGCCCGCGATGTCGTTGAGGATGCCGGCAAACTGCGGTGTGAGCATGTCGTCGGCCACCTTCAGCACCACGCCGTCCACCATCGTGCCCTTGATGTCGTCGAGCAGGCGCACGGAGTCGAGGCGGAAGCGCACCTCGTCGCCGCCGAAGCGTCCCTTGGAGTAGGTGCCGGTCACAAACACGGGCGTGCCGGGCTGGCACAGATGGCCGTATTCATATATGTTGCGTCCGAAGAGCACAATTTCCGTGGTGCCGGTGAAATCCTCTATCTTCACTATCTGCATGGGCTCGCCCTTGCGTGTGGTCTTGGCGGTGTTGCTCAGCACGAGGCCGCCGAAATTCACCTCCATGCCGTCGGTGGGCGTCAGCTCCTCGCGGCGCGCCAGCGTGCATTTCACGCCGTAGTTCAGCTCGATATAATACGGGTCGAGCGGATGGGCCGAAAGGTAGATGCCCACCAGTTCGCGCTCCTTTTCCAGGCGCGCCGTGGGTGTCCAGGGCAGTGCGTGCTCGATGGGCGGACGGCTGGCGGCGTTCACCACCTCGTCGTCGTCGCCGAAGAGCGATGCCTGCGAGTTCATGCGCGAGGTCTGCGTCTGGGCGCCGTAGCGTATCAGGGTGTCGCCCAGGGTGCCTTTGTTGCCCTCGGCGAAGAAGTCTTCGCGCTCGATTTCCGGGAAAGAGTCGAAGGCTCCGGCCAGGGCCAAATTCTCCAGGGCCTTGCGGTTGATGGCTCCAGAGGGCACGCGCTCCACCACGTCGTAGATGTCGCGGTAGGGGCCATTGGCGTCGCGTTCGTCGATTATGGCCTTGGCCACGCCTTCGCCCACGCCCTTGATGGCCATGAGGCCGAAGCGGATGTCGCCGGCGCTGTTCACGCTGAAACTGATGCGCGACTCGTTTATATCCGGCCCCAGCACGCGTATCTTCATGGCCTTGCACTCGTCCATGAAGCCCACGAGCTTGGTGATGTCGCTGAGGTTGCGGCTGAGCACCGCAGCCATGTATTCGGAGGGGTAGTTGGCTTTCAGATAGGCCGTCTGGAAGGCCACCCAGCTGTAGCACGTGGCGTGGCTCTTGTTGAAGGCGTAGGAGGCAAACTGCTTCCAGTCTTCCCATATCTTGGCGAGCACCTCCACCTTGTGGCCGCGCTCCTGGCCGCCCTTGAAGAACACCTCGCGCAGCTCTTCCATCTTGGAGATGAGCTTCTTACCCATGGCCTTGCGCAGCGTGTCGCTCTGGCCGCGGGTGAAGCCGGCCAGCAGGCGGCTCAGCAGCATCACCTGCTCCTGATACACCGTCACGCCGTAGGTGTCCTTCAGGTAGGTCTCCATTTCGGGGATGTCGTACACGATGGGTGCGCGGCCGTGCTTGCGGGCGATGAAGTCGGGGATATACTGCATGGGGCCCGGACGGTAGAGGGCGTTCATGGCTATGAGGTCCTCGAAGGTGGAGGGCTGCAGTTCGCGCAAGTAGCGCTGCATGCCCGTCGACTCAAACTGGAACGTGCCTATCGTGCGGCCGGCGCAGTAGAGGGCATAGGTCTTGGGGTCGTCGAGCGGGATGTTGTCGATGTCCACGTCTTCGCCGCGGGTCTGCTTGATGTTGGCAATGGCTTCCTTGATGATGGAGAGGGTCTTGAGGCCCAGGAAGTCCATCTTGATGAGGCCTGTCTCCTCAATCACGGAGCCTTCGTACTGCGTCACCAGCACCTTGCCGTCTTTCTTGTCCACGGCGGTGCTCACGGGCACCCAGTCGGTGACGTCGTCGCGGCAGATGATCACGCCGCAGGCATGCACGCCGGTGTTGCGCACGTTGCCTTCCAGCGCCAGGGCGTAGCGCAGCGTGTCCTTAACGAGTGTCGAGCCCTGTGCCAGCTCGGTCTTGAAATCGTCGACGTACTCGTAGCAGTTCTTGAGCGTGGGTTTCAGCTCCTTGCCGTTCACCTCGGGCATACGCTTGGGCACAAGCCCGGCCAGGCGGTTGCTCTCGGGCAGGGGCAGCTGTATCACGCGTGCCACGTCCTTGATGGCCGATTTGGCCGCCATGGTGCCGTAGGTGATGATGTGGGCCACCTTTTCCTCGCCGTATTTCTGCGTCACGTAGTGCAGCACGTCTTCGCGGCCGTCGTCGTCGAAGTCGATGTCGATATCGGGCAGCGAGATACGGTCGGGGTTGAGGAAGCGCTCGAACAGCAGGTCGTATTTCAGCGGGTCGATCTGGGTGATGCCCAGGCAGTAGGCCACCACCGAACCGGCGGCCGAACCACGTCCCGGGCCTATCTTCACGCCCAGCTGCTCGCGGCCGGCGCGGATGAAGTCTTCCACAATCAGGAAGTAGCCCGGGAAACCCATGGTCTTCATGATGTGGAGCTCGAAATTGATGCGCTCGTCCACCTCGTGGGAGAGGGGCAGGCCGTAGCGCTTGGCCGCGCCGTCGTAGGCGAGCTTGCGCAGGTAGTCGGCCTCGAATTTTATGCGGTACAGCTTGTCGTAGCCGCCTAATTTCTTGATTTTGGCCTCGGCGGCTTCCTGCGACAGCACCACGTTGCCGTTTTCGTCGCGGGTGAACTCGTCGAAGAGCTCCTGCTCGGTGATGCGGCTGCGGTATTCCTCCTCGGTGCCGAAGCTCTCCGGTATGGCGAAGTTCGGCATGATGGGGGCGTGGTCGATGGAGTAGACCTCGATTTTATCGAGGATTTCCAGCGTGTTGGACAGCGCCTCGGGGATGTCGGCAAACACGTCGTTCATCTCGGCCTGGGTCTTGAGCCACTCCTGCTTGGAGTAGAGCATTCGGTCCGGGTCGTCGAGAAACTTATTGGTGCTGAGGCATATCAGGCGGTCGTGGGCCTCGGCGTCTTCTTCGTTGGTGAAGTGCACGTCGTTGGTGGCCACCAGCTTGATGTCGTATTTTCGCGCCAGCTCTATCAGCTTGGGCTCTATGCGTTTCTGCAGCTCGTAGGCCTCGTGGTTGGCCCGCGGCACGGTGGCCTTGTGGCGTTGCAGCTCAATGTAGTAGTCGTCGCCGAAGGTCTCTTTCCACCATGCCACGCAGCGGTCGGCGCCCTCGTCGTCGCCGGCGGTGAGCAGCTTGGGCAGCTCGCCGCCCAGGCAGGCCGAGCAGATGATGAGGCCCTCGCGGTGGGCGGCAATGGTGGGCTTGTCGGTGCGCGGGTGGGAGTAGAAACCCTCGGTCCAGGCCTGGCTCACCAGCTTTATCAGGTTGTGATAGCCTTTCTCGTTCTTGGCCAGCACTATGAGGTGGCGGCCGGTGTCGCGCTTGTCCACATGGTCGTGCAGGTCTTTTTCGGCCACATACATTTCGCAGCCTATTATGGGCTTGAAAATCTTGCGCTCCAGCGCCTCGGCGCGTGCGGTGGCCTCGGCTGCGGCTGCTTCATCGCCGTTTTTGGCGGCTTCCTCGGCTTCCTTGCGGGCCTCCTTTATGGCGTCTTTTGTCTTGCCGTTTTTCTTCTTGATGTAGTTCGTGAACTCCTTCACGCCGTACATGGTGCCGTGGTCGGTCAGGGCCACGCCGGGCATGCCGTCGGCCATGGCCTTGTCCACGATGCCCGCGACAGAGGCCTGTCCGTCGAGAAGAGAGTATTGCGAGTGTACGTGTAGATGTATGAAGGGGGTCATTGCGATTGGTATAAGAGCCCCCAAAGTTACGAAAAAAAATGCACCCGCCCGCGCGCGTTAATAATTTTTATAGCCCCGCAGCTGTTCCGCCATTGCTATAATAGCCCGGGAAAACTCGCGCAGAGGCGTAGAGAATTATTTAACAGATTGTAAACCAGTCAACAAGCAACAGGGGCGCTTCTTGAAGCGTCCACCCCACGCATGGCTAAGCACCAATCCCTTGTATGCTTTGATTTTTTCGCTCATGGTGTGTTAGTTGTCGGTGTTAGGTTCGATGGATGCGTTGGTTATCTGTGCTCGCTCACAGTCTTTGCAGATGAGCTGTAGGCCATCTTCTGTGCGCAGGCTTTTGGAAAAATCCCAGTAGGGTTTTTCCTTGTGGCAACGTGCGCATACTTTCGAGCCGGAATAGTTGCGTGTGTAGTAGCGCTTGTAGCGCTGGTCAGTTTTGGGCACGGCGTAGATGTAGAGGTCGAGGTCGAGAAGTTCGCAAAGTATTTCAAGCGTAGAAAATCTCGGTTCGTTGTTAAGTGTGTCTGTAAGAGCGTAAGATGCTGCGCGCTGCGACACACGACCCTCACTCGCAATTGCAATCGCATGAGGATTTGTCCCATACTCTTGCATACGTATGCGCATATCCTCAATGAGCAATTCAAGTTTTTTGGAGAACTTGGGTTTGTCAATCTCGCTCTCGCCGAAGATTTCTTTGCGTACTCTCTTGGAGCACTCGCGGCACACATCGCCGCGCCGCCCGAATATTCGGTCAATGCCGAACTCTTTTAGCGGTTTTTCTTGCTCGCAAAGCGAGCATTTTTTTAAAGTTTTTGCCATTGGTTGAAAAGTGTTAGTTGCGGTGCAAATTTGGGAATTATAAAATTAACTTGCAATAACGCGCGGGAGAGTGCGCCCTGAGAGATAGCCGCCGGGACGCGCGGGCCGGCGGTCCGCCCGTTTGTTAACCCCGTGCGGGTCGCACGGGGTAGGCCCACAACGCGTGGCAGCCCCGGAGGGGGTGTCCCCACCTCAATTGCCTGCAGGACAGCCCTTCCAGGGCTGCATCCGTAGATACAGCTATCCACGGGCGACCCGCCCGCGGTTAACCAAAGGGAGGGCCTCCGGCCCTTTCATCAGATAGGCGGATCGTTCTCTACCATTTAAGATATAGGGCAACGCCCTATCGGGGTACTTTGCGCGAGCTTTCCCATAATCAAAAAGAGAATCTAATCCTTTTTGCCGGCGCGGGGCTGCGAGAACAGGGCGGCCACGATGGGGCCCAGCACGCCGCCCAGACCGCCGGATATGCCCACTATGGCGGCTGTCTGCGGCGAGTGGAGCGTGGAATCGTGCAGCAGGGCGCCAAGGCCGTAGGCTGCCAGGCCGAGAACTGCGGCCACGATTATGAAGGCAAAGATGAGAGCGAGTGCTTTTTTCATGTTGAAGTCGGGTTGCTGGTTTGGGGTCAGCCGATGGCCTGCATCTGGTAGCGGCGAAGTACGCCCAGGGTCATCAGCTGTAGGGGGTTGAGGTGTGATTCGGAGATGTGGCCGGCGAGAGCCCAGGCCATGGTGCGACGGTCGCGGCGGGGGAGACTGCGGAGGGTACGGAGGGTGCGGGGTGCGAAGCTGATGGTCATAGCTGGTAGATTGTTTAGAGGTTTACGCTGCAAAGGTATCCCGCCACTTGGGCCACTTTGTTTCACACCTGCGTTTAAAAATGTTAAATCAACCCTTCGTCGTGAAATGAGAAGAATGCGCCGGGCGTGACGATTATATGGTCGTTGAGCCTCACGTCGAACAATGCCGCGGCGTCGCGTATCTTGCGTGTCAGGGCCTCGTCCTGCGGGCTGGGCTTCACATTGCCCGAAGGGTGGTTGTGAAACACTATCATGGCCGATGCCAATTCCTCGAGCGCGCCTTTCACTATCATGCGCACATCCACCACGGTGCCCGTGACGCCTCCCTGGCTGATGCGACGCTCGCCCACCACGCGCGCCGCCCGGTTCAGGTACATCACCCAGAATTCTTCGTGGGGCAGCTTGGTGAGCCGGGTAGCCATGTAGCGGTAGGCCGCGGCCGACGACGTGATGGGCTCGTCGCTGTCGCGCAGGGCATCGGCGGCGCTGCGCTCTCCCAGCTTCAGGGCGGCCAACAGCGTGAGGGCCTTGGCCTCGCCTATGCCCTTGTAGCGCGAGCACAGTTCCTTGGGCGACATGCGCACCACACGAGAGAGGTGTCCGCGGTTGTCGCGCAGGATATCTTCGCTCATCTCTATCACGCTCTTGCCGCGCAGCCCGGTGGCAAAGACTATGGCCATCAGTTCGGCGTCGGAGAGCGAGTCGATGCCGTTGCGCAAGGCTTTCTCGCGAGGCCTCAGCTCCGGGTCGATGTCGCGGATGAGGCGCGCCTGGGTGCTGTCGGTGGTGTCGGTGCTCATTTTCCTTTTCTCAGTCTTATCTCCTCGTCTATGTCGCGCCCGCGACCCATCAGTATCTTCACGGTGAAGGCCTTGATGAAGCCCAGACCGTAGCCCCACAGCTGTATGCAGCTGGCCGGCACGGCCTTGAGGGCCACGGCCAGGCTCCGGCTCTGCACCAGGGCGGCCACGAAGATGGCCACAAACCACACGCCCAAGGGCAGCAGCCACCAGGGCGACACTAAGATGCCCAGGGCCACGAGAGCCACGCAGCCCAGCACGAACAGCGCGGGCAGCGTGTGCACGGCCTTGAGCGAACCGGGGTAGAGCAGGTGCAGCGTGATGCGGCTCATGCCGAAGACGTAGACCTGGCGGAAGAACTTACGCAGGTTGCCGCGCCGCTTGTGCCACACCGGCACGCTGCGTATCAGGGCTATGGAGAAGCCCTCGCGGCGGATGCGCGTGCTCATGTCGATATCCTCGGAAAACATCTCCCTGAAGCCTCCCACGCGGTCGTAGACACGGCGCGAGAAACCCATGTTGAAGGTGCGGGGCACGAATTTCTCCAGCTGCACCTTTCCGCCGCGAATACCGCCCGTTGTGAGGAACGACGTCATGGCGAAATTGATGGCTTTCTGCGTGGTGGTGAACGAGTCGTGGGCCGCGTCGGGCCCTCCGAAGCAGTCGGTGGGGGCCGCGTCGAGTTCCTTCGCCAGGGTCTCGAAATAGGTGGGCGGAATCACGCAGTCGGAGTCGAAAAACACGAAATACTCGCCCGTGGCGCGCTCCATGCCGTGGTTGCGGGCTATCGAGCGGCCTTCGTTGTCCTTGGCGAAGTATTTTACGTCCAGGCCGGCGGCTGCGGCGCGCTCGGCCTGCTCGCGGCAGGGCACCGTCGAGCCGTCTTCCACGAGCACCACCTCGAAGTTGCGCACGGTCTGCGCCTCGAGGCTCTCGAGCAGGTCGGCCACCTCGTCGGGCCTGTTGTAGACGGGGATTATGATTGAAAATCTGGGCATGGTTCAGCTCATTCTTGAACGGTAATCTTCGTAGGTGAAGCGCCGCAGCAGCTCTATAGTGCCGTCCGGGCGCTCTATGGCTATGTCGGGATGTTGCAGGCCGTTGAACATGGTGGTCTTCACCGTGGTGTAGTGGTTCATGTCTTCCAGGGTGAGGCGGTCGCCGGCCCGGAGCGGCCGGGAGAAATGCCAGTCGCCCATGTAGTCGCCGCTCAGGCAGGAGTTGCCGCCCAGCCGGTAGGGCAGCGTGCCCTCGCCGGGCTCCACGGCCTCGGTCACAGCCGGCTGATAGGGCATCTCCAGCGTGTCGGGCATGTGGCAGGCAAAGGAAGCGTCGATTATGGCCGTGCGCACGCCGTCGTTCTCCACCACATCCACTACGGAGGTGATGAGGTCGCCGGTGCGCCAGGTGAAGGCACTGCCGGGCTCTAAAATCACTTCTACGCCGGGATGCCGCTCGCGGAAAGCGCGGAGCAGCTCCACGAGGCCGTCCACATCGTAGCCCTCGCGCGTCATCAGATGCCCGCCACCCATGTTCACCCACTTCACGCGCCCGCTGTCCAGCAGGTGGCCGAACTGGCTCTCGAATGCCTCGAGCACCCGTGCGAGGTCGGCTGCCGAGCTCTCGCACAGGGCATGAAAATGCAACCCCTCAAGGCCTTCGGGCAGCCCATCGGCAAGGGCCTCGGCGTGCTCGCCGAAACGCGACCCGGGCAGTGCGGGGTTGTAGAGGTCGGTCTCCACCACCGAGCAGCGCGGATTCACCCGCAGCCCGGGCGACACGCGCCTTTCGGGGTGGGCGGCGTTCCACGCGGCCACGTCGGCCCCGAAGCGCTCCCACTGGCCCAGCGAGTTGAAGGTGATGTGGGAGCTGCCGGCCAGGAAGCGGCCTATAGTGGCCGGGGTGTAGGCGGGGGTATAGGTGTGCACGGCCGGCGTGAGAAATTCCAGCCCAAGCTGCATCTCGTTGAGGGAACTGGCAGTGCAGCTGAAACCGTATTCACGCACTATGTCCAGGGTGCGCCACAGGGCGTTGGCCTTGAAGGCCATGATTATCTTCACTCCGGCGCGACGCTGCACGTCGGAAATCAGCTGGAGATTGCGGCGCAGGGCGTCCTCTCTCACCAGAAACACGGGGGTGGGAATGCTGTCGCGTTCGGTCATTTTTTCGGCTCTATTATCTTGAATCGGGCAAATTTCAGAAGCAGCACGCGCGGGTCCACCTGGTCGAACTGCACGCGCATGCGGTGGTCGAGCGCAGTGGTGTCCACTTCCAGCACCGTCCCGCGCCCGAAGGTCTTGTGTTCGATGATGGTGCCGGGCGCCAGCTCGGCCGAGCTGTGCAGCGTGTAGTCGCCGCCGTCGGGGGCTGCGGCAGGGGCGGCTGCCGGACGTGCCGGAATGTCGGCAGCGGGTCGGCGCGGCTGCTGCGGTTCGGGGCGCCGTGCAGGCTGCGAGGACGAGTGGTAGCTGCTGCGGAAGCTGTCGCTGCTGCGCGACGGGCCGGCTATCGTGGCGCCGGAGGTCATGCGCAGGTAGCGCGGATTGATGTCGCGCAGGAAGCGCGAAGGCTGGCATATCTTGGTCTGGCCGTTGATGAAGCGCGAGCCGGCGTAGCTGATCATGCAGAAACGCTTGGCGCGTGTCAGTGCCACGTACATCAGGCGCCGCTCCTCTTCCACGCCGCGCGCCGTGTCCATGCTCATCAGCGACGGCAGCAGCTCTTCCTCGGCACCCACGATGAACACATTCCCGAATTCCAGGCCCTTGGCGGCGTGGATGGTCATGAGTGTGACGCGCTGCGGGGCGCCGTCGTCCGGGTCGTCGTTGTCCTGGTCGGTGGCCAGCGACACCTCCGTGAGGAACGCAGCCATCGAGGCGGCGCTTTCGTCGCCCTCCTCCTCGCGCTTTTCAGCCACGAACTGGTGCACGCCGCTCAGCAGTTCCTGCAGGTTCTCGATCTGCGAGATGCTCTCGGGCGTCTTGTCGTGCAGCAGGTTGCTTATGAGGTGCGTGCGCTCTATGATGTAGTCGGCCAGCTCGTCGGCGGGCATGGTGGCGGCGCGTTCGGAGAAGTCGTGTATCAGGTCGTGAAACGCCTCGAGCTTGGCGCGCGTGCCGCGGTTCACGTCCAGCGGGTGCTCGTCGGTCCGCGCCAGCACGTCCCACATGCTGCAGCCGTCGCGCATGGCTGCCGCCGTGAGCTTCTTCACGGTGGTGTCGCCTATGCCGCGTGCCGGCGTGTTGATGATGCGGCGCAGGGCCTCGTCGTCGTCGGGGTTGACGCTCAGGCGCAGGTAGGCCACGGCATCCTTGATTTCCTTGCGCTGGTAGAAGGCCAGGCCGCCGAAGATGCGGTAGGGCACGTTGCGCTTGCGCAGGGCCTCCTCCAGGATGCGGCTCTGGGCGTTGGTGCGGTAGAGAATGGCAAATTCCTCGTAGCTGTCGCCGGTGTTCATGCGCAGCTGGCTCAGGCGGTTGGCCACCAGGAAGCCCTCCTCATAGTCGCTGTAGGCCCTCACCACCTCGATGCGGTTGCCGTCGCCCCCGGTGGTGAATACCTCCTTGTGTATTCCCTCGCTGTTCTTGGCTATCAGGGTGTTGGCGGCTCCTAAAATGTTGCCCGTAGAGCGATAGTTCTGCTCGAGCTTGAACACCTCCAGGGTGGGGTAGGCGTTGCGCAGGTTCAGGATGTTGCGGATGTTGGCGCCGCGGAAGCTGTAGATGCTCTGGGCATCGTCGCCCACCACGCACAGGCGCTGGGTCTGCGACGTGAGCTGCGACACTATCAGGTGCTGGGCGAAATTGGTGTCCTGATACTCATCCACCAGCACGTAGCTGAAAAACTCCTGATAGTGGCGTAGCACCTCGGGATTGTCGCGCAGAAGCACATTAGTATAATATAGCAGGTCGTCGAAGTCCATGGCGTCGGCCGTGTGGCACCGGTCGCGGTAGGCACGGTATATCTCGGCCGTGCGGGGCCGGCGTGCGCGCCGGTCGGCCTCCATGAGTTCGCGGTCCTGGGCGTAGGCCTCGGGTGAGATCAGCGCGTTCTTGGCCGTGGAGATGTCGGCCGCCACGGTGGCCGGCTTGTAGATTTTTTCGTCCAGGTCCATGGCCCGCACGATGCTCTTCACCAGCGCGCGGGAGTCGGCGGTGTCGTAGATGGTGTAGCTGCTCTTGAAGCCCAGCAGCTCGGCGTGGCGCCGCAGCAGGCGCGCGAAAATGCTGTGGAAGGTGCCCATCCACAGCTTCGACGCCGTCTCCTCGCCGGCCATGGCGCCTATGCGCTCGCGCATCTCGCGCGCGGCCTTGTTGGTGAAGGTCAGCGCCATGATGCGCCACGGCTCCACGCCGCGGGCCAGCAGGTGGGCTATCTTGCAGGTGATCACGCGCGTCTTGCCCGACCCGGCGCCGGCTATCACCAGCTCGGGACCGTCGGTGTAGAGCACGGCGGCGCGTTGCGCGTCGTTGAGGCCTTGCAGATACTTGGGCTCGCTGTCGGTCATTTACCAGAATCGTTTGTTTTCGGCGGAATATTCAAATCCGGCATCGGCCATGCGCTGCACCAGCGCCTCGCGGTCGATGTCCAGGTCGTCGCACAGCTCGTCGAGCGACGCATAGCTGTCGCGCAGCTTCATGTTCAGAAAGCTCAGAAGCATGGCGGGGTCCTTGGGTAGTTCGTTCATATTGCAAATTTACAAAAAATCTTGCTTATGACGCCTCCCGCGCCACAAAAAATCATTAACTTTGTGCGACACTTGAAACACATCGCATTATGCTGTCGACAAAACAACTTTCCCAGGATATAGAGCAGCAGATAGCCTCGCTGCCCCTCCCCGAGCGTGCTCCGGGGCTGTACGAACCCGTGCGCTACGCGCTCGCCGCCGGCGGCAAGCGCCTGCGTCCGCTGCTGTGCCTCGAGGCCTGCCTGGCTTGCGGAGGCGACCCCGCCGAAGCCATGCCGGCCGCGCTGGCGCTGGAGATGTTCCACAATTTCACGCTCGTGCACGACGACATCATGGACGGTAGCGACACCCGCCGCGGCCGCCCCAGCGTGGCCGCCCGCTACGGCAGCAACCAGGCCATCCTCAGCGGCGACGCCATGCTCACGCTGGCCGCCTGTATCATCGCCGGCGTGCCGGCGCCGGTAGCGGCTGCCGTGGCCGGGGAGTTCAACGAGATGGCCCTGCGTGTCTACGAGGGCCAGCAGCTCGACACCGAGTTCGAGACCCGCAAGGATGTGACCGTCGACGAATACTTCGAGATGATAAGCCTCAAGACGGGCGCCCTGCTGGCTTCGGCCTGCCGCATCGGCGCCATGATAGCGGGCGCCCCGGAGGCTACCTGCCGCGCGCTCTACGACTACGGCATGGAGCTGGGCCTCGCTTTCCAGCTGCGCGACGACTGGCTCGACACTTTCGGCGACGCAGCCACCTTCGGCAAGCCCATCGGCGGTGACATCCTCAACGAAAAGGAGACATGGATGCTCATCACGGCCCGCCTCGACAGCTATGGCGAGCTCGACGCTATCCTGGCCGAAGACCTCGAGCCGGAAGAGAAAATCATGCAGGTGACCAGGCTGTTCAACCGCCTGAAGGTTGGCGAGCGCTGCGATGCTGCGGCAGCCGCCCACCACGCCAAGGCCCTCGAGGCGCTGGACCGCGCCGAGCTTAAGTGCCCGGAATACAAGGAGTTTTTCGTCGACACAGTCGACCGCATGGCTTCGCGAAAGATATGAGGCTTTTCGATACCCACACCCACCTCTATCTGCCCGAATTCGAGCCTGATGGAGGAGGCACGGCCGCCGTGGAGCGGGCTGTTGCCGCCGGCGTCGAGGCCATGCTCATGCCCAACGTGGACCTCTCTACCATCGGCCCGCTGCGCGCGCTGCAGGCGGCCTGCCCGGGGCGCGTGTATGTGGCCATGGGGCTGCACCCCACGGAGGTGAAGGAGACGTGGCGCGACGATGTGGCCGCGGCGCTCGAGGCTGTCCGGCCCGGCGACGTGGCCATTGGCGAGGTGGGCATGGACCTGTACTGGGACAAGACTTTCCGCGAGCAGCAGATGCAGGCCCTGGAGATGCAGGCCCGCTATGCCGTGGAGCACGGTCTCCCGCTTGTTATCCACTGCCGCGAGGCGCTCCCGGAGACCCTCGAGGTGCTCTCGGGGGTGCACGGCGCACGCGGCGTGATGCACAGCTTCGGAGGCACGGAGGCCGATGTCGACGCCGTGCGCCGCGCCCTGGGCGACGACTGGTACTTCGGCATCAACGGCATAGTCACCTTCAAGAACTGCCGCGTGGCCGATGCCATTCCGGCCATCACCGCATCGCGCCTGCTGCTCGAGACCGATTCGCCCTATCTTGCGCCGGTGCCCCACCGCGGCAAGCGCAACGAGAGCGCTTTCATCACGGCCACAGCCGCGCGCGTGGCCGAAGCCCTGGGCGTCACGCCTGACGCCGCCGCCGAAGTCACAACATCAAATGCACACACCTTTTTAAATATAAGATGAAAAAACTTCTTTCCATCCTTGCGGCAGCCGCCCTGGCCGTGCTTCCGGCCCTTGCCGAAAGCCAGGTCGACAAGCAGCGGCAGGCCGTAGCCGCCAACACCCTGATGTTTGAACTCGGGGGCACAAAATACACCCCCGAGCAGGTCGACAGCATCAACCGTCTCATCGCTGAGTACTACTACGACCAGTTTCGCAGCTTCCAGGACCCCGAGGCACCCTACTTCCTCTTCCTGAGCAAGGACGCGCAGCTGGCCATGGGCATCGGCGGCGTGGTGCGTATGCGCGGATGGTACGATATAGGCAACGTGATTCCTGCCAACGGTTTCGCCCCGTATCTCATCCCCATGGGCGAGGGCCGCGTCAACGACAAGCGCCTGGGTAGCACGCCGGCGGGCACGGCGCTGTACTTCCGGGTGCTCGGACGCAACAAGGTGCTGGGCCACTACCAGCTCTATATCGAGGGCAATTTCAACGGCTACAAAGGCGTGGGATTCCAGCTCAAGAAAGCCTATGCCGTGCTGCGCGACTTCACCATTGGCTACGCGGCCTCCACTTTCGGCGACCCCGCCGCGCAGGCCCCGGTGCTCGACGCCCAGGGTGCCAACAATAAGATTTCCAACACTTCCGTGCTGGTGCGCTACATGCGCAATATCAAGCATGGTTTCAGCGTGGCGGCATCCATCGAGGCACCGTCGCCCCAGATTGGCGCCGACGGCACCAACACCGGCACCCTCGACAATGTGTGCCCCGACGGAGCTGCCTTCCTGCAATATGCCTGGGGACCCACCTCGCACGTGCGCCTCAGCGGCACAGTGCGTTCGCTGGGCTACCGCGACCTCCTCACCGGCCGCAACCACCGGCAGGCCGGCTGGGGCCTGCTCCTGAGCGCCACCGGCCATCCCGCCGACCCCGTAACCGTCTACGCCACCCTCAACTACGGACGCGGCACCGCCAGCCTGGGCGGCGACCTCCTCTGCGGCAACTACGACCTCATCGACAACAGCGACGCGCCGGGCACCATGTATGCCCCCGCCGCCCTCGGATATCACATCGGCCTTCAGTATAATTTCCGCCCCAACCTCTTCGTGAGCGCCTCCTTCAGCCAGTCGCGCCTGTATGTCGACCACCCCGTGGCAGGCACGGAATACAAATACGGCCTCTGGGCCTGCGGCAACGTCTTCTGGAACATCACCCCCCGCATACAGACGGGCGTGGAATTCGACTGGGGCCTCCGCTGCAACTTCGACGGCCACGCCCGCTCCGCCCGTCGCATCGGCGCCATGTGCCAGTTCTCCTTCTGACGCGGCTGCCGTCAGACACGATATAAAACGAGCAAGGGGGGTTCTCACGAATCCCCCTTGCGTCGTACACAATAGTGCAGATATTGATAAATGTCTATTCCATATTACTCATGAAAAGAAAGCAATCTTTTTGCTGATAATATTTTTATTTCCCACTGCAAAGGTATATAAAATTTTCATACCATGCAATACCGCATGAACACACACTTTCAGCCCTCGGCATCATAACTTGTAGTTAAAAATGCTTACGAATTTCAAAAATCGCCGAGTTTTTACTAATAAATTTACAATCTCAAAGTTTTTCGACGCGCTTTATTACTATTTGTAAGTGGAAAAATAATCAAAAATTGCGATATATTTAAAAACTATGTTGTAAAACATAACAATTCACTCATTTCAGACCACTTTTTTGTACATTTCGATACTTACAATCTGTAAGTGCCTCTGCCGCACGCCCAATGGCCCCGGGCCGCTGTAGGCATCCCGGAGCACGCCCCTTATCTATGGCTCCTCGCCTCAACGGATTGGCATTGCATTATGAGAAAACTCGCGCAGAGTATCCCGATAGGGCGTTGCCCTAAATCATAAAGGGGGAGAGAACGGGAAGTAAGGGCGGGAGGGCCGGGTTATCCCGCGGCGCACCATATTATATTGACGGCCAACATGGCGGTAAACAAAAGTATCCACCTCTGCATGGCTAGCGGCGTTAGCCGCGTCGGCACCGCCCCACCACCACGAGCTCCGCGTTTAGCGGGGCGTCTCGGCGCCATCTGTTGAACCCTTGATTCTGAAGACACCCCGCTATGCGGAGCTTTTTGTTGGGGTGCACGGCTGGCATGAACCTATGGCTGCGTGCCACTAAACGCGGCACTTACCATAGGCTAACTTTGGCACCCCGCTACGCTGAGTTTTCGCTACGCGGGGGCTGCGCACGTGGCTTCAGTACCATATATTTGTTCTATAGTAGGCGCAGAGTAATTGTTTATTAATTTGAAACTCAGATTATAAACCGCGTCTCCGACGGTCTTTTACCCCGATATGCAGCTCTTTCCATATTTCTCTGCGCCTCGGCGCGAGTTTTCCCCACAAATTTTCTACGGAGCGGAAAAAGCGGGGCGGCGGCAGGACTCACCTGCCGCCGCCCGGGTGTGTGGCGGAGAGTGTGCCGTCAGCCCATCACTACCTCTACGGTGTTGGTGGTGCCTTCGGGCTGTGCGGGCACTACGTTGCCGGGGAAGGGCACCCCGTTGATGAGCAGCGATTTCACGCCCTTGCTCACGTGGGTGGGGTTGGTGACCTTGATGATGTAGTCGGCGCCACGGAAGCGGCGGTGCACTTCGTAGCCGTCCCACTCGGCGGGCACGCAGGGGTCAATCGTGAGGCCGGTGTAGCCCGGCTTGATGCCGAAGATGAACTGGGTGATGGCATACCAGTTCCAGGCGGCAGTGCCCGTGAGCCACGAGTTCTTGGCCTCGCCGGGGCGTGCGGCGTCTTTGCCGGCGGTCATCTGGCAGTACACATAGGGCTCCACCTTGTGCAGGTCGCTGCGGTCTTCGAGGTAGGCGGGGCATATCTTGCGGTAGTATTCCCAGGCGCGGTCGCCGCGTCCCAGCACGGTTTCGCCGATTATCACCCACGGGTTGTTGTGGGCGAAGATGCCGGCATTTTCTTTATAGCCGGCGGGGTAGGAGGAGATTTCGCCGTATTCCATCACATACTCGGTGAAGGCGGGGTTGTTCAGCACGATGCCGTGCTCGCAGTCGAGGCGCTCCTTCACGCTGTCGAGCGACTTCTCCACGAGGCCTTCTTCAAGGCCGATGCCGGCCATGGTGCACCAGCCCTGGCTTTCGATGAATATCTGGCCCTCCTTGTTGGTGTGGGAGCCCACGGGGCGGCCGTAGAAGTCGTAGGCGCGCAGGAACCACTCGCCGTCCCAGCCGTGCTCTTTCACGGCCTCGATCATGGCATCGACGTGGCTCATGGCGCGGTCGGCCTCCTCGTCCATGCCCAGGTGGCGGCACAGCTCGGCGTATTCGCGGCCGTAGATCACAAACTGGCCGGCTATCATCAGCGACTCGGCCCGGCTGCCCTCGGTCTTGTTTTCGGTGGTCTGGAACGATTCGTTGGGGTCCATCGAGAAGCAGTTGAGGTTGAGGCAGTCGTTCCAGTCGGCGCGGCCTATCAGGGGCAGCTTGTGGGGGCCCAGGTTGTTTATCACATGGTCGAAGCTCACGCGCAGGTGCTCCATGAGGCTCACCTCCGAGCCGGGCTGGTTGTCGAAAGGCACGGGCTCGTCGAGGATGGAGAAGTCGCCTGTCTCCTTGATATAGGCGATGGTGCCGAAAATCAGCCACATGGGGTCGTCGTTGAAGCCGCCGCCTATGTCGTTGTTGCCTCGCTTGGTCAGGGGTTGATACTGGTGGTAGCAGCCACCGTCGGGGAACTGCGTGGAGGCGATGTCGATGATGCGCTCGCGGGCGCGCTCCGGAATCTGGTGCACGAAGCCCACGAGGTCCTGGTTGCTGTCGCGGAAGCCCATGCCGCGGCCTATGCCGCTCTCGAAGAACGACGCCGAGCGCGAGAAGCAGAAGGTGATCATGCACTGATACTGGTTCCAGATGTTCACCATGCGGTCGAGGCGCTCGTCGCCGGTCTTGACGCTGAAGCGGTCGAGCAGCTCGTCCCAGTAGGCGCGCAGGCGGTCGAAAGCCTTGTCTACCTTCTCCGGGGTGTCGAAGCGCTCCATCATGGCGCGCGCGGGCGTCTTGTTTATCACGCCCTTGCTCTCCCACTTCTCGTCCTGGGGATTCTCCACGTAGCCCAGCATGAAGATGAGGTCGCGGCTCTCGCCGGGCTGCAGCGTGAGTTCCATGTAGTGCGAGGCGATGGGCGACCAGCCGTGGGCCACCGAGTTGCGGGGCTTGCCTTCCATCACGGCGTCGGGCTCGTCGAAGCCGTTGTAGAGGCCTATGAAGGTCTCGCGGTCGGTGTCGAATCCGTCGATGGGAGCGTTCACGCTGTAGAATGCGTAGTGGTCGCGGCGCTCCTTGTATTCGGTTTTGTGGTAGATTGTGGAGCCGTCCACCTCCACCTCGCCTGTGGAGAAGTTGCGCTGGAAGTTTTCCATGTCGGTGGCGGCGTTCCACAGACACCATTCGATGAACGAAAACAGTTTGAAGGTCTTGGGCGCATCGGTCTTGTTGGTGAGCGTGAGCTTCGTGATCTCGCAATGCTCGTCGAGGGGCACGAAGAAGAGCGCGCGGGCCTCCAGACCGTTTTTCTCGCCCTTCACTATGGTATAATTCATGCCGTGGCGGCACTCATAGGCATCGAGCGGCGTCTTCATGGGCTTCCATCCCGGGCTCCACACCGTGCCGCCGTCGTTGATGTAGAAATAGCGGCCGCCCGCATCCATGGGCACACCGTTGTAGCGGTAGCGGGTGAGACGGCGAAACTTGGCATCCTTGTAGAAACTGTAGCCGCCGGCAGTGTTGCTTATGAGCGAAAAGAAATCTTTGTTGCCCAGGTAGTTGATCCAGGGCCACGGCGTGCGCGGCTCCGTAATCACATACTCGCGGGCCTTATCGTCGAAATATCCGTACTTCATCGGTGCGTATCGCTTTAGTGTTTATTTTCTGCAAAGTTACACTATTTTTCCACACATCCGCCCCCCACACCCATAAAATATCACCACCAGCTCCTCTCTCTTCCAGATTTTTGCGGACGGCCCCCCTTTGGGGAACTACATGGAGGATAATCTGCGAACACGATAATTTGATTGTGTATAAACTCGCGCAGAGACGCAAAGGATTTTATAAGTGGCTGTGAATCAATAATGGTGAGCGTCGGAGACGCGACGTTCCTTAACCTCAGGTCGAGCACTGCGAGGCCTGAGGCCCCACGGAGCAAAGGCTGCTGCGCTTCGGAGATGCGCTGTTTTCTCAGACGACATTGTGTAACAACATCGCCTCTCTGAGTGCCCCGATAGGGTGCTAATTAGCGACCGGCACCTTAATCGTCAAGGCTTGACTACTGAATTGAACGTGCCGAGGCCGTTGTCGGCCGGAGCTTCATAAAGCATCGGTTCGTCGTGGTGCGTTTGTTTGCCTTTGCTGAACGAATACGTCAACGTGAGGGAAACAAGGTGGGCAAATGCCTTGATAGAACGGCTCTCTTTATATCGGAAATCGCGGTTCACTCCCGCGGTTGATTCATCCTGTCCGTAATAGCGGTAGGCGCACGTCAGCGAGAAATCTTTGATTTTATATCGCAAGCCGGCATAGGCCTGGGTGCTGTTGCGCTTGAACAGGGCGCCATCATACTGCTTGACAGGCGGATTGAACGATGCTGAAAATTCAACGTTGTCTTTGCTCACCGTTATGCCGCCGCCCACGCGCCACTGCCCGAGCGTATGGCGGCCGGAACTCGTGGAATTACGGAAATAGGAATAATCGACATAGGGGTGTAACTCCAGCCAGGGGAGCACGTGCCATGAGGCAGACACGGTAAACATATTTGTGTAGCTGTAGCCGATGTTTTCGTTTCGTAGCACCTGCGTGTCGCCGTTGGTGGTCAGCGCCGGAGCAAACGGATGGTGGGCATATTCAGGCATCATCATCAAATATATTGAGTTCCTGCCATCAGGCGAATAGTAGCGAATGGACAGCAGGCCGCTGTGCTGCCTGAAGGGTTTCAACGACGGATTTCCTTCTGATATGAACCAGTTGTCAATATATGTAATGCTGTTGGCCATATTGCCAAGCGTGGCGGCGCAATTGCGCAAGGTATATGAAAGCTTTGCCGACCATCCGTTCAGCGGCCCCTTAGGTGCATTCCACATCGACGTGAAATTGAAGCCGGGGGATACATAGGTGTTTTTACCCTGCGATGTGACATCCTTAACCGTGCGCAGGCTCACGGACGGTATTAACATGAATCCATTCTTCATCCAGGCGTAGCGAACACTCGTGCTTGTACTATGCGACTCGGGATTGGATTCCGCTGCGCTACCTATCTGTTTCAATCTGTTGTAGCCGTATCGGAACGATGCCTCGAAATTGCCGTTTTTAACCGGCATGGAATAACTTGTGGTTGCGCCCAGCGCATAAGTCTTGTTGTCATTTCCGTAGGTAATGTCGTAGTTCAGAGCATCATGCGGAGGCTCGACACTGCGCATCAGAGCTCCGTTTTGGGCAGATTTTCCGAGTGTATTCATCAAATTAAAGGCCAGGAGCTTTCCTTTGCTGAGTTTTAACCTGTAGTACAGTGAGAGCCCAAGCTGTTTTGCATTTGCATCGCTTCGGCTATCGCTCGTGCCGGAGGTGGAAACTTCTGCGTCAGTGATATCCGCAAGGCCCACGTAGTTTTCCATGGAATGCTCATAGACTCCTGATAGCGTGGCTTTAAACATGTGGTTGCCCTGGTCGCGCTGATAAGAAAGGTCGAGGGTGTGCCATGCGCTCGTCAGACTCCCTTTTTCGGCGTACTCAGAAATTCTGTCGGCATGATATTCGTATCTCGAGTTGTGCTCGACGTCTCCTGCGTGGGTGTATCCCATGTTGTAAAACGCCTGTACACGGTTCAGTGAATCGGCGAATGTAAGCGTGCCGAAATTCACGCCGTTGGCGGTGCTCACGGCATTTTGCAGGTTGAAATAGCCCGAAACCAATGATTTTGGAGGCTTGCGAGTAATCACATTTATTACCGGCCCATCGGTCACGGACATGTATTCGGCAGGCGTCGACTCGTAGTAGTCCACGCTCTTTATCTCATCCGCGCTATATGCGCAAAGTTCAGGGCCACTCGCCGGCACGCCGTTTATTGTGATGAACACCTTTCGTCTATCGGCGCTTAACAACTCGGTTTGTCCAATGTCGGAAATAAAATAGTTCAGCGATGAAATTGCCTCGAGGGCGTTTACTCCAAACTCACGGTTCTGCGAAGAAAGAATCAAGACATCATGGCCGGGCTTATGAATAATCTTATCGGCTTTCACTACAATTTCATGCAATTCCTGCCGTTTCTGTGAAGCGCTGTCGGCCGCCTCTTCAGCCTGTGCCCCAATAGCCGCCATCAGCATCAGGCACCCCGAAATAACCGCTTTGTTCATTGTGAATTAGGATTAGAGTGGTCGGAGTTGACCATGGCGCAAAGGTATGTCAAATAATTTGAAATATCTAATATTTTTTGAAGTTTTTTTAAAAATAATGGGGAATTGTTGCTTTGGCGTAACTATTCAGACAATTTACAAAGAACGCGCTCGCCGGCGCGTCTTTTCTCAGATTGTTCGGGGATAAAAAGAAAAAGAGGTGCTCTCACGAGTGCCTCCTTTCCCATTCATCACATTATGCTTAGTTTTGAGTACATTCAGTAAACCGCAAATGGGTTTACTCTATGGCGTTGTCTTTGATTTTTAATAGCGGGATTCAACCACGTCCCAGTCTACGATGCTCCAGAGGTTGCGCAGGTAGTCGGCACGCAGGTTTTTGTAGTCGATATAGTAGGCATGCTCCCACACGTCGAAGGTGAGCAGCGGTGTGAGGCCGTCGGTCAGCGGGTTCTGTGCGTTGCTGCCCTGGGTGATGAGCAGTTTGCCGTCGGCGTCGCGCGAGAGCCACACCCAGCCCGAACCGAAGAGTCCGGCACCGGCCTCGACAAATTCTTCCTTGAATTTCTCGAACGAACCGAAATCGCGGTCGATGGCCTTGCGCAATTCGCCACCGGGCTCGCGGCTACCGTCCGGCGAGAAGGTGAAGAAGTAGAAGATATGGTTCCAGGCCTGCGACGCGTTGTTGAACAGCGGGCCTTTAGCCTGCTCGATGATGTCTTCGAGCTCGGCGTCCTCATATTCGGTGCCTTTGATCAGGCGGTTGAGGTTGTCGATATAGGCTTTCTCGTGCTTGCCGTAGTGGTAGCGGATGGTTTCGGCGCTTATCACAGGCTCGAGGGCGTTTTCGGCATAGGGGAGGGCGGGTTGTTCGTATTTCATATAAGTCAGGTGTTTTATCGGTTTGTTTACCAATAAAACACCTGCGCAGTCGTAGAGTTCGTTTTTAGAGCTTTTTTAACCTATGCTAATCCCAAATGTTAAATTCAGCCAAAGCCAGCTGATACTGCCGCTCATTTTCTTCGCGGGCGAGGCCGGTCTCGATATAGAAGTTGAGCTCCTGGATATAGGTGAGGATAGTCATCTGGCCGCCGTCGAGCATCTTTTTGAGCAGCGCGGGGTAGTCCGACGATTCCATCACGCGGTTATAGGCGTCGCGGCGGCTCTCGAGGCGTTGCACGCGGGCGGCCACGCGCGAGTAGCGGGCCTCGGTGGCAGCCTCGGCAGCCTCGGCCTGCAAGGCGGCGGCCTGTGCTTCGGCGCGGGCAGCGCGCCGGGCAGCGCCGCTGCCCCATGCCGGCAGGGTGATGCCGGCGGTGATGCCGTTGAAGTGTGTGCCCCCCTCGTACTGGTGGCGGTAGCCCAGGGAGAAACCCGGCAGGGCAGCGCGCGCGGCGGCCTGCTCGCGGGCGTCGGCGGCGAGAGTAGCGGCCCGGGCGGCCAGTATGCCCGGCGACCGGCGCCAGCTCTCGGCTGTGGCGGCGTGGCCCGTCTGCGCCACGGGGTAGTCGAGCCGGGCGGGCACGGAGTCGGTGTAGCCCATGGCCCGGAGCCCGGCGATAGCCTCGGCGCGCGCCTGCTCCACTTCTTCCATGCGGTTTTCGAGCTCGAGAGTCTCGAGCTGCAGCTTGCGCAGGTCGAGCACTGTGGCCAGGCCGTGGTCGTAGGCGTTCTGAAGCCGCTCGGCCAGTTCCTTTACATTATTATATATCTCGCCGATGAGGGCGCCCTGCCGGCGGGCGGCCACAAGGTCGATGAGGGCCTGCTTGGCTGCCAAGGTGCGCTCGCGCAGCTCCACGGCCGTGAGCTGCGTGAAGGCGTCGGCCTCGGCGTTGCGTGCGCGTGCGCGCGATGCGTAGACTCCCGGCCAGTCAAACGACTGGCTGATGCCTGCGCCCCAGCGGTTGTCGCCGGCGGGTCCCCATAGATATTCGCCCTCTATCTCGGGCGCGGGGAGCATGTCGGCCGCGCGCAGGGCCAGCACGCTTGCCTCGCGCTCGCGGGCGGCTGCGGTGTAGGCCGGGTCGGACTGCGCGATGCTCGCGGCCAGCTCGTCGAGGGTCTGCGGGGCGGCGCTCCACGCCGCTGCGCTTCCGGCCAGGGCCGCCGAGAGAAACAGTATTGTCTTCTTCATTTCTTTTTACGGTTAAGGAGTTGGTAGAGCACGGGCACCACGTAGGCGTTGAGCACCGTCGACGATGCCAGGCCGCCCAATATCACTATGGCCAGCGGGGCCTGTATCTCGTTGCCGGGAGCATCGGCGTTCACTGCCAGCGGGATGAGGGCCAGGGCGGAGGTGAGGGCTGTCATGATGATGGGCAGCAGGCGGTCGGTTGAGCCGGCGCGCAGGCGGCGAGCCACGTCCATGCCCTCGGCCTCGAGGCTGTTGTAGCGGCTGATGAGCAGCATGCCGTTGCGTGTGGCTATGCCCATAAGCGATATGAATCCGATGATGGCCGGGATGTTCAGCTCCGAGCCCGTCAGTACCAGTATGAACACGGCGCCTATCAGTGCCAGCGGCATGTTGATGAGGATGACCAGCGACTGCCGCACGTTGTGGAACTCGCTGTAGAGCAGCATGAAGATGATCACAAGCGCGAGCAGCGAGGTCCACAGCAGGGTGGCCGACGCGCGTGCCTCGCTCTCAAACTGTCCGCCATAGCTTATGGCGTAGCCCTGCGGCAGCTTGATGTTCTGCTCCACCAGGCCGCGCAGCTCGTCGACGGCGCCGCGCAGGTCGCGGCCCTCGACGTTGGCGCTCACGATGATGCGGCGCTGCACGTTCTCGCGGTTCACGGTGCCGGGGCCGGTGGTGGAGCGTATCTCGGCCACGGCGCTCAGCGGCACGCGGCCGGCGGGTGTGTCTATCATCAGGTCGGCAATGGCCGAGAGGTCGCCGCGGTATTCCGGGGCGAGGACGAGCACCACGTCGTAGGGCACGCCGCCGTCGTAGACCTGCGAAACGGCGCGTCCGCCCAGGGCCACCTCCACCACGCGGCGCAGGTCGGGCATGCGCAGACCCATGCGGGCCATCATCTCGCGGCGGGGCTTGATGGCGAGCTCCGGCCGCTCCACCAGCTGCTCCACGTTCAGGTCCACGATGCCGGGCACGCCTGCGGCGAGGCTCTTGAGCGAGGTGCCCAGCGAGTGAAGGCGCTGCAGGTCGTCGCCGAATATCTTGATGGCTATCTGCGCCTCGGTGCCGCTCATCATGGCGTCGATGCGGTGGCTTATGGGCTGGCCTATCTCCACGTTCACGCCGGGCAGCTGCCCCAGTTTCTCGCGCAGCTCGCGGGCCACCTGGCCGCGTGTGCGGCTGCTGCCCTCGAGGCTGTAGGGTGCCTCTATCTCGCTCACGTTCACGCCCAGCGAGTGCTCGTCGAGCTCGGCACGGCCCGTCTTGCGCGCCACGGTGCGGATTTCAGGCACGCTCATGATGATTTTTTCGGCCTCGCGGCCCAGGCGGTCGCTCTCTTCCAGGGAGATGCCGGGCAGCGTGGACACGTTGATGGTGAAGGAGCCCTCGTTGAAGGCCGGCAGGAAGCTGCGTCCCAGGGTGAAAAACAGCCCGGCGGCCACCAGGAACAAGGCGCCGGTGGCACCCAGCACCACGCGGGGATGGCGCAGGGCGCCCTCGAGCGAGCGGCCGTAGACGCGCTTGAGCCACGCGGCGGTGCGGGGCTCGGCGGCCATCTCTTTTTCCTGCCGCGGGGTGCCCAGCAGCCACGCGCACAGCACGGGCGTGAGCGTCAGGGCCACGATGGTAGAAGCCGCCAGGGCCACGATGAAGGCCACGCCCAGGGGGATGAGCATACGGCCCTCGATGCCGCTCAGGAAGAACAGCGGCAGGAAGGCGGCCACGATGATGAGGGTGGAGTTGAGGATGGGCATGCGCACCTCGGCCGAGGCGTGATACACCACCTCTACCACCGGCCGGCGCTCGCCGGGCGGCAGGGCGCGGTTCTCGCGCAGCCGCTTGTACACGTTCTCCACGTCGACTATGGCGTCGTCCACCAGCGAACCGATGGCTATGGCTATGCCGCCCAGGCTCATGGTGTTGATGCCGAAGCCCATGAAGTGGAGTATCACCACCGAGGTGATGATGGACAGGGGCAGGGCCACGAGGCTCACGATGGTGGTGCGCAGGTTCATCAGGAAGAAGAACAGCACTATCACCACAAACAGCGCGCCCTCCAGCAGGGCGTCCTTCAGGTTGCCGATGGAGCGCGATATGAAGTCAGCCTGGCGGAAGATGTCGGTGGCTATGTGCAGGTCGGCCGGCAGGGTGGGGCGCATGGCCTCGAGCTCGGCCTCGATGCGGCGGGTGAGCTCGATGGTGCCTTCGTCGGGCTGCTTGGCCACGGTCACGATCACGGCCGGGCGGGTCTCTACGGACGCGGCTCCGAAGCGCGGCTGGGCGCCCGCCACTTCCACGCGCGCCACGTCGCCCAGGGTGACGATGCCGCGCTCGTCGGCACGCACCACGGCGAGCGCCAGCTGGTCCACGTCGGCGGTGCGCAGCTCGCCCTTGATGATGTATTCGTTGCCGAAATCGTTCACGATGCCGCCGGAGGCGTTGTCGTTCATGGCCTCCACGGCGTCCTGCACCTCGGCCAGCGTGACGTCGAGGGCGCCCATGCGCTCGGGCAGCAGCTGCAGGCGATACTCTTTCATGTCGCCGCCTATGACGCTCACCTGGCTCACGCCGCCCATGGCCAGCAGGCGCGGGCGAATCACTTTCTCGGCCAGGCTGCGCAGCTCGAGCAGCGAGGTGCTGTCGGCCGTAAGACCCACAATGAGCATCTCGCCCAGGATGGACGAGCGCGGGCCCAGCACGGGAGTGGCCACGCCAGCGGGCAGGGCTTCGGCCACGGTGCCCAGGCGCTCGGTCACGATCTGGCGGGCGGTGTACACGTCGGTGTCCCAGTCAAATTCCACCCACACCACGGAGAAACCCGTGGTGGACGTCGAGCGCACGCGCCGCACGCCGGAAGCGCCGTTCACGGCGGTCTCGATGGGGTAGGTCACCATCATCTCCACCTCCTCCGGGGCGTAGCCGGGGGCTTCGGTCATCACCACCACCGTGGGGGCGTTGAGGTCGGGGAAAATGTCCACCTCGGTGCGCAGCAGCGTGATGGTGCCGCCTATCAGGATGGCGATTGCCAGCACGATCACCACCAGGCGGTTGTGCAGCGACCAGTGAATTATCTTGTTCAGCATGGCTATCAATGGTTATGGCTGTGACCTTCGGGAACCACACCGGCCGTCTCGGCCAGGCGAACGGCGGTGACGCCTTCCGTCACTATCTCCTCGCCGCCGTCGAGGCCGGAGGTGATGACCACGCGCAGGCCGTCGCTGGCGCCGATGCTCACGGGCAGCTTCATGTAGCAGTCTTCGTCGAGGCGGCGATACAGGTAGTAGTTGCCCTGCTGCTCGGCTATGGCCGTGCGGGGCACGCTCAGCACCGGCGTGCCGGCAGCATCGGAGGTGAGCCACGCGTCTACGGTGGCCCCGGGAGCCAGGGTGCCGTCGTTCACAATCTCAAAGTAGACAGGCACGTAGCCGGGCATGGATGCGGCCACGGCCGGGGCTGCCTGCACTCTTCTGGCCTGCAGGGCCACAACGCTCTCGCTGCCTGGCACGCGCACGTTCACTCCCGTGACGCCTGCCACGCGGCTGCGCTGCCGCTCGGGCACGTCGACGCGCAGCACGAGGTTGCGCGCGGCCGACATGCGGGCCACCGCGGCACCGGCTTCCACGTAGGCGCCCTGGGCCACGAGCAGCTCCGTGACGGCTCCGCTGATGGGAGCGGTGGCACGACCGCCGGCGGCTCCCGTGCTGTAGGCCGCGCGGGCACTCTCATAGGCCGCGCGGGCGGCGTTGTACACGTCGTCGGTCACGAGCCTATCGGCATGCAGGGGCTCCAGGCGGTCCAGCTCGCGCTTGGCGGCGTCGAGTGCGGCCTTGGCTGCGGCATTGCTGTCGCCGCCGGCCACTCCGGCAGTGTTGATGGTGGCCACGGTGGCGCCTGCGTTGAGCCGCGCGCCGGGCATGATGCCGGAGGCGAAGCGCACGGTGCCGGCCACGGGGGCCGATACCAGCGCGGCGCCGTCGGCAGCGTCGCTCACCACGCCTGTGGCGCGCAGCGTGGTGCCCAGGGGCGCGGGCTGTATCGTCTCCACCTTCACCCCGAAGCGCTCGGCCATGGCGGGCGCCAGCACTATCTCGCCGTCGGCATGTTCTTCGGCCTCTTCGTGCTCTCCCTCGGCCTCATGGCTGTGGGGAGTGCCCGCGGGGTGTTCTTGATGGTGGTGGTGATGGTGTTTCAGCTCGTCGTCGGCCGAGTCGTGTTTATGGCAGCCGGCCAGCAGGGCCGAACAGCACAGGAGTATGAGGGCTTGATTTTTCATCGCGATGCAATTTTGCCGCAAATATATATAAATATATGTGCAACCCGATTGCATTCTTCCTCCCGGCGTGTTTGCCTCTGGTTGGGGCGGACGCTTTGAAGGGTGTTCATGCCTGATTTGCAGATACCTATATGTTTCTCTGCGGCTACTATAGAACAAATATGTAGTGGCGCCTGGAAGAGCGGGCCGGAGGTCCGCCCGCTTGTTAACCCCGTGCGGGCCGCACGGGGTAGGTAAAACCAAGATAATCAGCCCCGGAGGGGGTGTCCCATCCTCAATGGCCGGCAGGACAGCCCTTCCAGGGCTGTATCTGTTGATATTGCTGTCCCCCGGCGACCCGCCGGGGGTTAACCAAAGGGAGGGCCTCCGGCCCTGCCATCAGACGGGCGGCTCGTTCTCTTTTCTTTATGATTTAGGGCAATGCCCTATCGGGGTACTCTGCGCGAGGCTTGCTGCGCTTTAGGAACGGAGGGGGTCAGGGGCGGGTCTGGCCGGAGCCGGTGACGAGGTATTTGTAGGTGGTGATTTCGGGGAGGGCCATGGGGCCGCGGGCGTGGAGCTTCTGGGTGCTGATGCCTATCTCGGCACCGAAACCGAACTGGCCGCCGTCCGTGAACGCCGTCGACACGTTGGCATAGACGCAGGCGGCGTCCACGTCGCGCTGGAAGCGGGCGATGGCGTCGCGGTTCTCGGCCACGATGCACTCGCTGTGGTGCGAGCCGTAGCGGGCTATGAAGTCGAGGGCCTCGTCGATGCCGCCCACGGTGGCCACCGTCATCTTGTAGTCGAGCCACTCGCGTCCGAAGTCGTCGGGCGAGGCATGGTGCAGCCGCGGATAGGCGCCGTCGAGGGCGTTGTAGGCCTCTTCGTCGGCGTAGATTTCCACGCCCAGGTCGGAGAGCTCGTAGCACAGGGCCGGGAGGGCCGACAGACGGTCGCGGTCGACGATGAGGCAGTCGAGGGCGTTGCACACCGACACGCGGCGCGTTTTGGCGTTGCGCACGATGTCGCGCGCCGTGGCCAGGTCGCCGGAGCTGTGGAAATAGGTGTGGCACACGCCGGCGCCGGTCTCTATCACGGGCACGCGGGCGTTGTCGCGCACGAAGTCGATGAGGGCGCGGCTGCCGCGCGGTATTATCAGGTCCACCATGCCGCGGGCATTGAGCAGCAGCGCCGTGGCCTCGCGGCCGTCGGGCAGCAGGGTGGCGGTGGCGGGCTCCAGGCCAGCCTGCTCGAGGGTAGCGCGCAGGATATCGATGGCGGCATGGTTGGTGTGCGAGGCTTCGTGGCCGCCCTTGAGCAACACGGCGCTTCCGGCCTTGAAGCACAGGGTGAAGACATCGATGGTGACGTTGGGCCGCGCCTCGTATATCACGCCTATGACGCCGAAGGGCACGGCCACCTTGGTGATGGTCATGCCGTTGGGGCGCGTCCATTGCGCCAGCACCTTGCCCACGGGCGACGGCAGGGAGGCCACGTCGCGCACTCCGGCGGCTATGTCGGCTATGCGCGCGGGCGTCAGTGCCAGGCGGTCGCGCTTGGGGTTGGCGGGGTCCATGGCCTCGAGGTCGAGAGCGTTGGCTGCAAGGAGCGTGTCGGTTGCGGATATTATGTTGTCGGCCAGCGCAAGGAGTGTGCTGTTGATGCGGTCGGCGGGAATGGCCTGCAGCTTTGTGGCTGCGCGGCGTGCGAGTTCAAAAGTTTCTTTCATCGGTCTCTGAAAAGGTCGTTTTCGTCCACATAAAGATAATCGGCATGAATCAGCGGGGCCACTCCGGCGCGGCCGGCCGCCGTGCGGGCTTCATCGGCGCTGTAGGCGCTGCGGCCCCATGCCACGGTGCTGCCGTCGGGCGCCACCACGCTCACGATGTCGTCGCGGTCAAAGTCTCCCTCGACGGCCGTGAGGCCCACGGCCAGCAGCGACGTGCCACCGCTGCGCACTGCGGCGGCCGCTCCCGCGTCGACGTGCAGCGAGCCCTTGGCGAAGGTGTCGCTGTGGGCTATCCATTTGCGCAGGGCGCCGGGGCGGGTGTCGGAGGGGCGGAAGAGCGTGTGGGGCGGGGTGGGGGCGTCGGGCAGCAGCAGGCCCGTGAGCACGCCGTCGCGTTTGCCGTTGGCTATCACCACGGCTATGCCCTCGGCGGCCACTTTGCGGGCTATGCGGTATTTCGTGGTCATGCCGCCGCGGCCCAGCGACGAGCGCGTGGTGCTGATGTGCTCGCTCAGGTCGGCGCCGGGCTCCACCACGGCTATGAGCTCCGATTCGGGGAGGGCCGGGTCGCCGGTGTAGATGCCGTCGATGTTGCTCAGTATTATGAGCGCGTCGCTGTTGGTCATGGTGGCGATGAGCCCGGAGAGCTCGTCGTTGTCGGTGAACATCAGTTCGGTCACGCTCACGGTGTCGTTTTCGTTCACGATGGGCACCACGCCGCTGTGCATCATCACGGCTATGCAGTGCTGCTGGTTGAGGTAGTGGCGGCGGGTGGCGAGGTTTTCCTTGGTGGTGAGCACCTGGCCGCACACCATGTTGTGGTCGCGGAACAGCTCGAAGTAGCGGTTTATGAGCTTGGCCTGCCCCACGGCGCTGAACAGCTGGCGCGCCGACACATCGTCGAGGCCGGCGGCGTCGGTGCTGTGGCGCAGCTCGCTGCGGCCCGAGGCCACGGCTCCGGAGGAAATCACCACCACCTCGATGCCGGCGTGGCGCAGGGCGGCCACCTGGTCGACGATGGCGCTCATGCGGGTGAAATCGAGCGTGCCGTCGCGGCGCGTGAGCACGTTGCTGCCTATTTTGATTGTTACTCTCATCAGTCGAGCACGAGATTAAATTCTTTTATGAAGTTGCGGAAATCGTCGGAGTCGTCCACCATGTGGCGCAGCAGTTCCGTGCGGTTCCATATTTCGGGCGACGGCTCGCCCTCGTCCACGCGCAGCTCCACCGAGAAGTTGTCGTTCACGAGCATGTCGCGCATGTAGGCCACCACGCGGGGCATGGCCTCCTGCATCACGTCGAGCAGGGCGCCGCTGCTCAGGGTCATGAGCCAGCGGTCGGCCTCGATGTGGGTGGGGGGTGCCGCGCTCATGGCCGCGCACACGATGCGTGCGCCGGAGTTCTGGTTGATGTAGCAGTTCCAGAAGTTTTCCACCGCGGCGGCCGTGTAGGCGTTGGCGCGGTTGCGGCGCGGCGCTTCCTGCTGTGGTTGCTGCTGTTGCTGCCGCAGGCCTCGCAGCGACAGCGTGTGGGCCACGCGCTTGGGCGCCGCAGCGGCGGCCGCCTGCGGCGCGGGTTGCGGCGCGGCCGGCCTGGGGGCAGCCTGCGGTGCTGCAGGGGCAGCCGGGGAGGGCGCGGCGACCTGGCGCGGAGCGGCAGTGGCTTGAGGCGTGGCGGCCGCAGCGGGTGTGGCCGGCGAAAGAGCCTTCAGGCGCCCCTCGCTACCGTTGCCGGTGCTCTTTTCAGGCGAGGGGCTACATTGTTGGCACAGTTTGATGAGCGTGAGCTCCACCAGCATCTGCTTCATGCCGGAGGTGCGGTAGGTGAGGTCGGCGGTGTTGAGCAGGTCGAGGGCGCGGTAGTAGAACTCCGTGCTGCACTTCGCTGCCGTCGCGGCCATGGCTGCGCGGGTTTCGTCGTCGGTCTCGAGCAGCGAGGCCGTCTGCGGCTTGGCGGCCACCATGAGGTCGCGCAGGTAGCCCGCCAGTCCGTCGATGAAAAACAGCGAGTCGAAGCCCTTGTCGCGCACCTCTTTATATATGAGCAGGGCGGCGGGCACGTCGCCGGCGGCGAAGGCGTCCACCAGGCGCGAGTAGTAGCTGTGGTCGAGCTCGTTGAGGTTTTCGATGGTGTGGCGGTAGGTGATGTTGCCGCGCGACGACGCTGCCACCTGGTCGAAGATGGAGAGGGCGTCGCGCAGGGCGCCGTCGGCCTTGCGGGCTATCACGCCCAGGGCCGGAGCCTCGGCTGTGAAGCCCTCGTTGCGGGCCACGGAGGCCAGGTGCTGCACGATGTCGGCCGTGGTGATGCGGCTGAAGTCGTAGATCTGGCAGCGCGAGAGTATCGTGGGGATGATTTTGTGCTTCTCCGTGGTGGCCAGAATGAAGATGGCATGGGCCGGGGGCTCCTCGAGGGTCTTGAGGAAGGCGTTGAAGGCCTGGTTTGACAGCATGTGCACCTCGTCGACGATGCACACGCGGTAGCGTCCTTCCGACGGCGGGATGCGCGTCTGCTCCGTGAGCTCGCGCATCTGGTCCACGCCGTTGTTGCTCGCGGCGTCGAGCTCCATTATGTTGAATGAGCGGTTTTCGTTGAACGCCCGGCACGACTCGCACTCGTTGCAGGGCTCGCCGTCGGGCGTGTGGTGCGTGCAGTTTATGGCCTTGGCGAAAATGCGCGCGCAGGAGGTCTTTCCCACGCCGCGCGGACCGCAGAAGAGGTAGGCGTGGGCCAGCCGGTCGGTGGCCACGGCGTTCTTCAGGGTGTCGGTGAGGGCCTGCTGTCCCACCACCGACGCAAAGGTGCCGGGGCGGTATTTTCGGGCCGAAACAATATAGTTGTCCATAGTCCACAAAGTTAGTAATTTTCTTTAAAATCGGCAACACAATTTGCGCGTTCTATCGTCGCGATTGTGCATTTTGAGCGATGGGAATCCTCGCGCAGAGGCGCAGAGAAATATATAAAGCGCTGTGGGCCAAGTAGGGACGCTTTTCAAGGGTCCGCCCCCGCATGGCCGCGCCTTCGGGCGCCCGATGAAGACGCGCCGTTGATCGCGTCCCGAGCGATAGCTTCCGCGGGGCGCGTCGGAGACGCGCTGTCCTTTAGCCCCGGGTTGAGCTTCGCGAGGCCCGTGGAAATGCGGATATTTCGTGGAGCATCGGAGATGCGATGTTATTACACAAAGTCGCGTGAGAAAACAGCGCATCTCCGAAGCGCCGTGGCTTTGCTCTGTGAAACCTCAGGCCTCGCAGTGCTCGACCTGAGGTAAAGGGACAGCGCGTCTCCGACGCTCTCCATTATTGAAACACAGCTGCCTATATACTCCTTTGGGCCTACTCTGCGCGTTTTTTTCGCTACTCATAGGCCCGCGCGGTAAATAGTGGGTTGAAAAAGTTGAATAAATATTTGCAGAATTGAAAATTAGGTGCTAATTTTGCACAAAATTGCGCGTATGCGCGCCAGTACATAATAATGTATAAAAAACAAGTGTATTTTTTTGCTGTACAACAGACTATGAAAAAACACCGCTTTTTTCCACTTTTAATGCTTGCGGGACTCGCTGCCGCCCTGGGCGCCTGCTCGGACGATGCACCCGAAATTCCCTCCGATGAGCTCTACGTGCGTGAGTTCATAAAGAACTACGGAATGCCCGACGCCGGCCAGACATGGAGCATGGCCACGGGCGTGGAAACCACCATCAACGTCGACGGCATCTCGGAAGGCACCGTAGAGGTCTACACCGCCTATCCCGGCACCGCCGGCGCACGCCTTGCAGCCCGTCTGCCCCTCTCCGGCGGCAAAGTCAGGGCCCGCATTCCCCTCCTCGCCGGCTCCGACAAGGTGTTCCTGCAGGTGAGGGACTATGATAAAACTATTCTTTCAGTAAACTCTTTGGCGATTACTGATAAGCAGGTAAATGCAAATATCAAAGTGCTCTCTGACCCAGGTAATAATAACCTACCGGTCGTCGAAGACCTGAACATGACAGCGCATTTGCAAACAGCTACAAACCGTGAATGGTATAGAAGGTTTTGTGAGGATCCCGCAAATGCAGGTATCACTCCTACTTATCCTGCCGTAAAGCAATGGTTTGATGCAAATGATGATTTTGAATATACGCCTGATCCTGACAATCCTGGATGGGTATCCAAAGCATTTCAGCAACCCTGTTTGACGTTTCAAGCTATCCCTAAGCTGAAGTTCCTTAACAATTTGTATTATGAAATGGGAGCGCAACTGTCTTATAAGAAAACTTTGGCTCCGATTTTTGACCAATACGAATATGTTGACCCAGAGACTGGCATCACCGAAAAACGCGATGGAGTATTCAAGGAAGCGAATAACAACGTTGAACGCTACTATCATAATGCGACAGATGAGACCCGACTTGACCCTAACGTGACTTTTTCCGTTGGTACTGAGGGGCCAGTTACCATGCAGTGTATTTGGCGTGGTACGCAACTTAAAGATTATTTCGGCTATTTCTATTACAAGGAAGGGCAGGAGCCTACAAGTGAGGAGTTGTGGAATACAATACCAAAATATCTGTTTCTAACTCCTGATGATATTACTTCTATGTCCAATCTTACCCAAATGAAGATGATCGACTCTAATTACTCCGAAGATGAATCTGGCTGGGGAGACATGACCGGTATGAGCACTTCGAATTGTGCCTATTGGGTAGATGACCGCATGATTCGCGGACGCAAATATTATTTGGCCTTTTTTGGAGAGAATTATGATGAAGAAGCATCTTATACTTTCCCAACAGGTATAAGAATAGGATATTTCTTATATAAAGAAGGTAATTCCGAAGAAGGACAAAAACGGGGTGAGATTTATTTTTCAGATTGTAAAACAGAGTATGAACTTACCGGTAAAGCGTATAAGGAAGGAGTAGAGGGTCCCAATGTTCGCCCTTATGCAGCCAAGTTCCGTATGAACAACCGCACCTATGTGGGTTTTGCCGATGAATCAGGCAACTGCGACCTGAACGATGTGGTGTTCATTGCCCAGAACGTTATTCCCGACCCCGTGGATATCACGCCTCCCGAAATCAAGGAAGAAGACCCCAAGGCTATGTCGTGGACACTGGCCTGTGAGGACCTGGGCAACACCGACGATATCGACTTCAACGACGTGGTGCTCGACATAGAATATGTGGCCGGCGCCACCACCATGAAGATTACGCCCCGCGCTGCCGGCGGTGTGCTCGTCACGGATATCTATTTCCGCGAGGGCAACAGCGACAGCCACACCTTCCTGGGCGAAATCCACAACATGATGTCGAACATCTACTCGGCAACGCCCGCCGACCTGCAGCCCATGCTCAACACCAAGCGCGCCTACCACGATGTGGACCCGCGCAGCGTGAGAAGCATCACCGTGGCCGTGCCTGCCGACTTCGACTTCACCGACCCGACCAACGGCTTCATGGCCCGTATAATGGTCAAGACCCGCAACTTCGACCAGCACTATTCCGATGCCAAGGAGGTGAAGGCCTACACGGATGTGACCGGGTTCAGCATTCCGCAGATGCTGCTGCTGCCCGGCGGCTGGCGCTGGCCGGAAGAACGCGTGGACATCGCCCGCGCTTATCCCGACTTCAAGGCCTGGGTGAAGGACGGCAACGTAACCGACTGGACGAGCACCGGCCTCAGCGGCTACACGCTCTCCCACCGCCCCGGCTGCAACCCCTGATAGCCCGCGTCCCCCCACACAACACACAGCGCCCTGCCCCCTCCCGGCAGGGCGCTGTGCGCTTATCCCCTTGATAATTTAGATACAAAAGGGTAACAATTCAGCTATATGCTAAGTCGTAAGGAGAAAACTCGCGCAGAGTCGCAGAGAATTATATAAAGAGCTGAAAATCGGGGTTAAAGAGCGTCGGAGACGCGACGTTCCTCAACCTCAGGTCGAGCGCAGCGAGGCCTGAGGTACAACCCCAGAAGACTCATGCGCTTCGGAGATGCGCTGTTTTCTCACAAAGATGTGTGTAATGATATCGCGTCTCCTGCGCGGCTTTTAATCTGTGTTTCAAATAAGTAAATAAATACTCTGCGCGTATGCACCATATTTTGAAACCTCGTGTCTAAAGACACCCCGCTACGCGGAGTTATTTGTTGGGGGGGGGGGCGGTCAGGAACCTATAGCTGCGTGCCACTAAACGCGGCACTTGCCATAAGCTAACTTTGACACCCCGCTACGCGGAGTTTTCGCTACGCGGGGGCTGCGCAAGTGGCTTCAGCACCTTGTTTGTTCTATAGTGGGTGCTGAGAATTATATAATTAGCTGTTCTCCAAGAGGTAATGGATGTAGCAAGCGCGGCAGCGCCGTGCGCGCGCAGTTCTGCGGCAGCGCCGCAGCAACGTATATAGCCACATGCAAGCACGGCAGAGCCGTGCGCAGCTTGTGGACCCCTGTCATCATCATATGAAAAAGAGCCTCGTAGAGGTTCAACTCTCCATGACGCGTCCGCCCCGGGTACAGCGCCTGTACTAAACCATCTAAATGCGCGCGAGCATTCCCCGCACCTTGATACCCCTCAAAAAATTTTTTTGTTTCTTATGACCTTTGTGTCCTTTTGTATCCCGTATTGACGAAAGGGAATCAGGAGGGCTGGCGGTCGAGGTGGACGTCCATCTGGGGGAAGGGGAAGGAGACGCCGGAGGCGGGGAGCTCGGTGTAGATGCGTTCGTTTATCTGGTAGAACACGCTCCAGTAGTCTTCGCGGTGCACCCACGCGCGGGCCTTGAGGTTTACGCTGCTGTCGGCCAACTCGTTGACTACCACCGACGGCGAACGGTCCACCTTGGGCAGATTGGCCAGGATGGCGGGGTCGATTGCGGGGTCGTTCCACACGATAGCGGCGTGTTTTTTCTTTTTGAAGATGCGGCCCCAGAAACCTCGCGGCTTCTCGGGCTCGGGCGCCGTGCCGTCTTCCACGGCCTGCTCCACGGCCTTGGCGGCGCGCTCGAGGCGCGCGTCCTCCACGTATTTCTTGACTATGCGGCTGTCGGAGCGCATGATTTCGAGCAGAGCGTCGCGGGCGGTTTCGATGCTGTCGCCGTAGCTGATGCTCACGGGCCAGTCCACGCGGCGGTAGTCCTCGCGGTTCCAGTTGGAGATGTTGCCGGTGCTGAGCGAGCCGTTGGGCAGGATGAGGCTCTTGTTGTCGAAGGTGTTGATGATGGTGTGGAAAATCTGTATCTCCTTGACGGTGCCGGCGTAGCCCTGGGCCTCGATGTAGTCGCCCACGCGGTAGGGCTTGAGTAGCAGAATGAGCACGCCGCCGGCGAAATTCTGGAGGGTGCCGCTCAGGGCCATGCCTATGGCCACGCCGGCCGAGGCGAAGATGGCGATGAACGACGATGTTTCGATGCCTAGGATGCCTATTATGGTGACTATGAGGATGAAATAGAGCAGCATCCTCACGAGGCTGAGCAGGAAGGTGCCGAGCGACTGGTCGATGCGGCGGCGGATGAAGATGGACGTGAGCAGGCGGTGCAGGCGGTTGATGATGAACCGCCCCACGTAGAACACCACGACGGCTATCGTGAGGTTGATGGCCAGTTTCACAAGGCCGCTCACGACGGCGTTGAGCAACTCGTCGACGGGCATCGACTTGAGCATGCCCAGTTCTTCTTTCACGGACGGCACCGAATCGGGCAGCGCGGAGGGCACTATGTTCTGCAGAAATATCATTTATCGGATGTTTGGAGCCAAGGGAGGGCAGAGGAAACGTCGGTGGCCCAGCGGAGCTGCTCGTAGCCACTCACGGCCATATCGGAGGGCTCGAGGAGGACGTAGGTGCTGAGGCCGCAGTGGGTGTTGATGGCCAGGGAGTTGAAGATGCGGTCGGTGGCGGCGCGGTAGGGCACGGCGCGGTCCAGCACCTGCTGCCAGCGGGCGGTGGCCTCCGGCGAGGCGGAGACGAGCGACACGTAGTGGGCCAGGTCGAAGTAGCGGCTCACGGAGCCACGCTCGAAGGGCTGGGGCATCACACCGGCGGGCAGGGCCACGGCCGTGGCGTAGATGTCGCGCGTGGCCGAGGCCAGCTCGTCGAGCACCGAGGTGTCGACAACGCTGATGGTGCACGTGCGCTTGCTGCCCGTGAGGCCGTCGTAATAGCCGAATGTGGCAGCGGCGGCTGCCTGCATGTCGCCGCTCAGAAGATGGGGCAGCGCCAGGTGGTAGGGCATACCGCTCTTGGGCAGCTCCGTGGCGCTCGCCACTATCGTGGGGGTGGCGTGGCGCAGCTCGTAGGCCACTTCCACGCCGGCCATGAAGCAGCAGTCGAAGTAGACGAAGTCGAAGCCGCGGCCCTCCAGGGCTGTGGCCAGGGATGTGACGTTCATGCTGCGGCCGCGGTCGTAGCCGTAGCTGCGCAGGGGGCCCTGCTCGCGCACGCCGGTCTGGAGCCAGCCCGTGCCATGGCTCCACAGCACGAGGCCGTAGCTGCGGGCCGGGGCCAGCTCGGCCATGTCGTCAAGCACGCGGGTCATGTGGCCGATGGTCACGGGCGATGCCGTGTTGTCGTAGATGAGCAGGGTGTCGATGGTGCCGTCGGGCAGCAGCTCCTTGAGCACGCTCTTGCCCGTGGGCGCCTGGTGCATGATGAGCACGCGGTGGCCGGCGGTGATGGCGCCGGAGCGGGCGGCCAGGCGCATCTCGGAGATGTCTTCGGTGTCCCAGCCCTCGTCGCCCAGGTCGTTGTTGGCCACCATGTAGACCAGGAGGGTGCGGTCTACCGCGGCAACGGGTTTTTCCGGCGGCGCGGGCTCGTCGCTGTGGCATGCTGCCGCCACGAAGCAGAGCGCGGCAGCCAATATGTGGAGGAGATTCAGTTTCATAATACAAAATTAACGTTTTCCCCTCGAAAAACGTGTATCGCAAGTGCAAAAAAAGCTTATCGCGCCCGCCGGGGGGGGGACATGCCGAGGGGAAATCAGGCTCGCATGACCCCGCTCGGGCTACGCCCTCAGGGGCCGCTCGCCGGATTATAAATCAATAGGCAGACGACCGCGGGGTGCGCTGCGCTTACCCACGCTATGTCTCGGGACGCGCTCTCCGGCGCGTCGTTAGATGCTACGCGGGCCCGCTCCCCCGGGCGACATCACATATTTGTTCTATAGTAGGCGCAGAGAATTATAAAAAGTGCAGAAAAACAGGGCAAAAGAGCGTCGGAGACGCGACGATTACAAAAAATTGTGTAAGAAAACAGCGCATCTCCGAAGCGCCGGGGCCTTGGGCATTGGTACCTCAGGCCTCGCTGCGCTCGACCTGAGGCTAAGGAATGTCGCGTCTCCGACGCTCTCCATTATTGAATATCAACACTTATAATTTTTCTCTGCGCCTCCGCGCGAGTTTTTTCAATCAAACTATTCGTTGAATAGTTACGCGTCTGCGCGAGTTTTCCATACAATTTAGCATAAAGCTGAATGGTTGCGGATGGAGACAAAAAACCACCCGCGCGGTGGCGCGGGTGGTTCGTGATATCTTATGCTTGGCGAGGTTTAGAAGCCACCCCAGCGGCAGGCGATCTGCTGGAGGTTGTTACAACCGATGGTGCGCAGGTCGGTGATCATGTTGTAGCGGCAGTTGATGTAGGTGAGGGCGCTGTCGAAGCTTACGTCGAGCATGGTGAGCTCGTTGTTGTTGCAGAGCAGGCGCTGCAGGAATGTCTGGTTGCTCAGGGTCAGGGTGGTCAGGTCGTTGTAGGAGCAGTCTACGAAGAGGAGCTGCGGGCAACCTTCCACGGTGAGGGAGGTGAGGTTGTTGTAGGAGCAAACGAGGTCGAGCAGGTTCTTGCAGTCACGCATGGCCAGTTCCTTCATGTTGTTGTCGGTGCAGAGGAAGGTGTTGAGGGCGGGGAGGTTGCTCACAACCATGTTGCTGATTTCGTTGTCGTCCACGTTGATGTTGGCCAGGTTGGGCACGCCGCTCAGGGTGAGGGCGGTGAGCTTGTTGTAGCCGGCGTAGAGGTTCTTGAGCTCGGTGCAGTTGGTCACGCTCAGGTATTCGAGGTGGTTGCCCAGCACGTTGGCGGTCTTCAGGGTAGCGGAGTTGCTCAGGTCGAGCGACACGAGGTAGTTGTTGGCCAGGTTGAGGGTCTCAAGCACGGGCAGGTCGCTCATGTCGATGTCGGTGAGGCGGTTGTTGTTGGCGGCAAGCTTGCTTATGGAGGGGCAGCCTTCAACGCTGAAAGCGGTAAGCTTGTTGCGCGAAACGTTCAGGTCGGTGAGAGCTGCGTCGCCCTTGGCGGTAACGGCGGTGAGCTTGTTGCGGGAAACGTCGACCTTCTCGAGGGCGGTGAAGCCGCTAAGGTCGAGGGTGCCGGCTATTTTCTTGTCTTTCCAGTCGATGCCGGTTACATGGCCGTTGGCAACGGTCACGCCTTCCCAGCTTGCGGGGTCATTTGCGTTGGTGATCTTGAGGGCCTCGGCGTTGGTGGCAGCTTCTGCTGCGGGCTGTGCGAGGAAAGCTTTGAGCTGCTTAAGCTCGGCTTTGTTGACGTTCTGGGCGAACATGGTTGCGCCGCTGAAAGCGATGGCAAGCAATAATGCGATTTTTTTCATATCGAGAATAATTTAGTGTTTTGTTTCAGTGTTTTTGTTGTTTGTACTATTCTAACAAGCGACACCGTGAAAAGGTTTTTTGTGAATGTGATTTTTTTGTTTTTGATGTGATGAAATGTGATGGGTTAATGGTTAATGATTTAAGATTTAATGTTTTAGAGGTTATAAGTCAGGTTTGCGATTTTATGTTCTATGTTCTATGTACGCGCGCGCGAAAGGCGAAGGCCGGATGCGGCGGCGTGAGGTCCAGCTCGCCATCGGCCAGCAGGCCGCCGGCTATGGTGCAGCCGCCGGCGGGGGCGCCCGGCGAGGGTAGCACCTCGAGCGTGCCTTCGGCGTGCGGGTCGAGGTAGCGGCTGAACCCGAGGGCCAGGAAGCCCATGGTGTAGCGCAGGTTGAGCTCCACGGTGGCGTCGATGGTGCCATCGCGCGTGGCAAGCATGTCGATGCCCACGGGGCCGCAGTAGCCGGGTAGCACGCCGGGGAGGGCTCTTGCTACGGCTGCCACGAGAGCCTCGATGCGGTCGCTGCCTATGACTCCGGCCACGATTTGGCTCAGCCGCCGCTGCGATGCAAGGCGGTTGGCCGTATAGCCGCCGCGGGCCGTGGTGGAGAACACCGAGATGCCGCAGAAACGAGCCTCTCCGCGGCCGTCGCATTCAAAAAGCAGGGCGAAATCGATGTCTTTGTCGTGCTCCGGCTCGAGCATCACCGAGCCCTGGCGACGGATTATGCCGGCGCATTGCTGCACGAAGGTGGCCTCGGGCATGCTCGAGCTGCGCACCAGCCCGCGGCCGCTGCAGCTCCAGGGGGCCTTGGCCAGGGCGCGAGGATGGTCGCGCAAAAAGGACTCGACGGCGGCCGCGTCGCGCGCCTCGGTGGCGGCAGGGGCTATGGCGAAGGGGAGCAGGGGTGCTATCGCGCGGTGCAGGGCTATGGCCGTGCGGCGGTGCGATAGCTCGCGCAGGTGGTCGAGCGTGGCGTCGTCGGGCAGCAGGGCAGGGGGAAAACCGGCATCCTCGAGCGCACGGCGCGAGGCGCGCGACCATCCCCAGGGCGAGGGCTGCAGGGAGGTGGCGCTGTGGTCGTAGACATCCACGTCACGGATGCCGAAACGGCTGCACATGTTGGAGTACCACCTGTCGTTCAGGCCCGAGCACACGAAGCGGTCGCCGGGAGTTGCCATCCACAGAGGCAGGGCTTCGCCCGCGCGGTGCAGCTCTCTCGCAGCCGGAGGCGGGGTGTAGGATGCCGTGCCGGCAGCCAGCGCAAGGTCGTTTTCAGGGTAATACATAAGGAGTTTGGCAGCCATGATGCAAATATAATAAAAAATCGGTGAACATTCAATCTGCAAGTTACGTTTTAAATAAAAAACAAAATGTTTCATACAAAACGCTATTTATTATGAGAATCTTCAAGACAATGATTGCATGCGGCGTGGCAATGTCCGCAGCACTTTCGGCAAGCCCCTGCTCGCGTGTCACCTATATGGCCGCCGATACCACCGAAGTGATGGTGGGTCGCACCCTCGACTGGCGCACGCCCATCCCCACGAATCTTTATGTATATCCCGCCGGCATGAGCAAGGAAGGCATGCCCTCCGGCCCCACCTACCACTGGACTTCTAAATACGGTTCGGTGTTGGCCGTGAGCTACGATGGCGGCGTCACCGAGGGCATGAACGAGTGTGGCCTCGTGATGAACGGCCTGTTCTGCAAGACGGGCCAGTATCGCACGGACGAGACCGCTCCCAAGGGCACGCCGGTGATGAGCCTGGCTGTGCTCGTGAGCTACTTCCTCGACAATTTCGCCACCGTGGACGAGGCCTACGACTGGTTCGTGAAGAACGATTTCGCCATCTCCGGCAAGACTTTCGACGGTGGCACCGTGTCGCAGCTGCACTGGGCCATCACCGATGTCACCGGCAACACTATGGTGATTGAATACGACCACGCCCAGGTGAAGCTCTACAAGGGCCGCCAGCTGCAGGTGCTCACCAACGACCCCGGCCTGCCCGAGATGGAGGCTATCAACGCCTATTGGGAAGGCGTGGGTGGCACCCACATGCTCCCCGGCACCGTGCGCTCCGCCGACCGCTTCGTGCGCGCTTCGTTCTTCATCCATCACACGCCCACCGACCTCAAGGGCATGGAAGCAGTGTCGGCCCTGTCGACGGTGATGGCAAACGTGAGCGTTCCTTACGGCTACAACATCCAGGGCGAGCCCAACGTGTCGATGACACAGTGGCGCAGCATCGCCGACCTCAAGAATAAGGTCTACTACTTCCGCTTCGCCGACACCCTGGGCAACTTCTGGATCGACCTGAGCAAGCTGATGCTCACTCCCGGTTCGCCCGTGCTGAAGCTGGACACCTCGAAGTATCGCGCAGTCTACGGCTGCGTCAACGACAAGCTGCAGAGCACGCAGCCCTTCAGTCCCATGTGGTGATGACGTAGCAGCCCCCGGGCTCAGTCATAAGATTGTATTCATACACCTGCGGCAAGCGCAATGGCTCGATGGAGGCTTCGGCCGAAACGAGAGGCGCGGCCGCGGGTGTTGCGCTGTTCATGGGGTTTGGATTCGGGCCGGAGGCGGCTTGCAGGCCGGCATCGCAGCGGAGGGGCACGGCGCTGCGCAGGCGCAGGTTGCCGCCCAGACCGGAGCGCACGGTGGCGCCCACCAGGCGGCCGTCGCTCCACTCCATGTCCACCTCGAACCCGCCGCGGGCCCTGAGGCCGCTCACGCTGCCTTCGCTCCAGGCCTGCGGCAGGGCCGGCAGCAGGTGCACGGCGCCGTCGTGGCTCTGCAGCAGCATCTCGGCCACGCCGGCCGTGAAGCCCAGATTGCCGTCGATCTGAAAGGGGGGATGTGCGTCGAAGAGGTTGGGATAGAGGCGCCCGTCCTGCGCCTCGCCGCCGTCGTAGTGAATCCACTGCACGGAGGCGGGCAGCGGGCGCATGAGCGAGCGCACCAGTTTGTAGGCGTGCTCGCCGTCGAGCAGGCGCGCCCAGAGGTTCAGTTTCCAGCCTATCGACCATCCGGTGGCCTCATCGCCGCGCTGCAGCAGGGTGTTGCGGGTGGCGGCGGCGAGCAGCGGGGTGGAGAAGGCGCTGATCTGGCGCGAGGGATAGAGGCCGTAGGCATGGGATATGTGGCGGTGGTCGTCGGTGGGGTCGTCCAGGTCGTCGAGCCACTCCTGGAGCTGCCCGTGGCGTCCTATGCGCATCTCCGGCAGCCTGGCCAGCGTGGCGTCGATGCTGTCGCAATAGGCCCCGGGGCCGTGCAGCAGCAGGGTGGCGTTGCGGGCGTTGACCAGGGCGTCGCGTGCTATCTGGGTGTCCATGGCGCAGCCGGCGGTGAGGGTCGAGGGCGAGCCGGCGGGGCCGTGCTCCGGCGACATCGACGGGTTGCACACGAGGGCGCCGCCGTGGGCGGCGTCGGGCACGAGGTAGCTCATGTAGAAGTCGGCCGCGCCTTTTATAGCGGGGTAGTGTCGGGCCACGAATGATGTGTCGCCGGTGTAGAGATAGTGCTCCCACAGGTGTGTGGCGAGCCAGGCGCCGCCGTGGGGCCAGGTGCCGTACATGGCGGCGTCCACGGGGCCGCAGGTGCGCCACAGGTCGGTGTTGTGGTGCGTCACCCAGCCGCGCGCGCCGTACATGTCGCGTGCCGTGGCCGCCCCGGCCTCGGCCAGGTCGTCGACCATGGCGAAGAGGGGATTGTGGCACTCGGCCAGGTTGGTCACCTCGGCCGGCCAGTAGTTCATCTCGGTGTTGATGTTCACGGTGTATTTACTGTCCCAGGGGGCGTAGCGCTCGGCGTTCCACAGTCCCTGCAGGTTGGCGGGCTGGGTGCCGGGCTGGGAGCTGCAGATGAGCAGATAGCGCCCGTACTGAAACAGCAGCGCCGCCAGCGCCGGGTCGTCGGCTCCGCGGGCAAAGGCCGCCACACGCTCGTGGGTGGCCGCGAGGTTTTCCTTGCCGGCATCGCCCAGCCGCAGATTCACGCGGCCATACTGGCTGTCGTAGACGCGGCGGTGGGCCGCATATTCGTCGTCGTAGCCGCGCGCGAGGGCTTTACTCAACCGCCGCGCGGCGCGGCCGCGGGCATCGGCATCGGTGTGCCGGTAGTCGGAAAAATTGGTGTCGGCCGTGATGAAGAGCGTCACTGCATCGGCATCCTTTACCACCAGCACACTGTCGCCGCGTGCCGAAAGACTGCCTCCGTCGAGGCTTGCGGCGGCGAGCACCGCGGCATGAAGGGCCGGGTCTATGCCCTCGTGGGCCATGCCCTCGACCTGCACGGCCAGCGTGCCGCCGTCGATGCTGGTTGTGAACGGCAGCGGTGCCTTGTAGCCGATCTCCAGCGACACGGCTCCAGGCTTGTCGGCCTCGATTTTCATTACAATCACATCGCCGTCGAGCGACGCGAAAGCGCGGCGGGTGTAGCGGGTGCCTCCGGCGGTATAGCGGGTGGTGTGCAGCGCAGTGGCCAGGTCGAGCTCGCGGATGTAATCCGAGGCCTCGGCCGGGTGGTCCATCCTGATTGTGAGGCTGCCGGCCGGCAGGAAGGGCATTCCGTGCTGCCCCGTGAAGAAAGTGCTGTCTATGAGGTGCTGAGCCTCGGCCGTGCGGCCCTCGAACACGAGCGAGCGGGCCAGGTCGAGGGTGGCCGGATCGATACGGCGGTGATTCGTGTGCGGACCTCCGGCCCAGAAAGTGTCGGCGTTGAGCTGCAGCTCCTCGTCGGCAATGCCGCCGTAGACCATGGCGCCGGTACTTCCGGTGCCCAGCGGGAGCGCCTCGGTCCACAGCGTGGCGGGCGAGTAGTAGCGCAGGACTATGTCGGTGGCCCGGGCAGAGATGGCGCACAGAACTGCGAGCGCGCCGGCTATGTATTTTCTCATATTTCTGTTGAATGGTATTCTACGAGTCCGGGAATGGAGCTGCGCACGGCCTTGGCTATCGACACGCCGAAATCGGCCGCGGCGCGGTCGAGGATGTCGCGGTAGACCACGCAGGTTGAGCCCACGAAACACAGAGGGCTGCCGTGGTAGTCGTAGGCCGCGATGTTGCGCGTGAAGAAGCGCATGAAACCGGCATAGATGAGCTGGTAGACGTAAGGATTGTCGGTGTGCTCGGAGAGGAATCGCGAGTAGCGGGCAAGGGAGCGCGAGGGCATGGGCGAGGAGTAGACTTCGTCCATGAGGGCGTTCGGCGTCACGGCGAAGTGCTCGAAGAACTCGGTGGTGAGTGCCGCCGGCGCTATGCCCTTGAGGGCGTCGGCTATGAAGATTTTGCCCAAATAGGCGTTGGAGCCTTCGTCGCCCAGGATGAATCCCAGCGGGCGCACGTTCTGCACTATCTCGCGGCCGTCGTAGAGACACGAGTTGGAGCCCGTGCCCAGGATGCAGGCCAGGCCCGGCTCGCGCACGAGCAGCCCGCGGGCGGCTCCCAGCAGGTCGCTTTCCACCGTGACGGGCGTCTTGAACTGTGCCACGAGCGACGAGCTCATGATTTTACTTTTGTCGGCAGGTCCGCATCCGGCGCCATAGAAATGCACGTGGTCCCAGCGGCGCCGGAAGAACGACTCGGGCAGCTCGAGGCGTATGCTGTGGGAAATCTCGCGGCGCGACTGGAAGTAGGGATTCAGGCCCGAGGTGAAGGCGTGCTCCACCACCCGGTCGCCATCGACCAGTACCCATTCGGTGCGGGTTGTGCTACTGTCGGCTATAATTTTCATGGTAATAGAGTTGCTTGATTGGCGTGTGGCTGCGTCGTCAGATATTCAGCTGGTTGGCCAGCGTGATGCTGCGCGTGGGAAACACGTGCTCGAGGCGGTCCAGCACCTTCAGGGTGTCGATGCCCTCGCGCAGGAGCACTACAAGATTGAGGTTGGTGACCCGTCGCTCGTAGTCGTAGGTGAGATAGAAGCTCTTGAGCTGTGCTCCGGCTTCGGTCAGAGCCATGCGGTAGGGTGCGATGTCCGGGATGATCACCGTGGCGTCGATGCGGATGATGCGCGAGTCGGCGCCCATGGAGGTGACATGCTCGATGCGCTCCACCTGCACGAGCACGATGAGGATGAGCACAGTGGCCACGATGCTGATGATGTAGAGGCCCACGCCCACTCCCATGCCTATGGCGGCCACCATCCAGATGCCGGCCGCGGTGGTGAGGCCGCGCACGGAACCTTTCATCTGAATGATGGCTCCGGCGCCCAGGAAGCCAACGCCGCTTATCACCTGGGCGGCGATGCGGCCCGGGTCGCCGTTCTTCAGGCCCAGATATTCCTGCGGCACGTAGATGGAAATGATCATTGCCAGGGTGGCGCCCATGCAGATGAGTGAGAAGGTGCGCACGCCGGCCGGCTGGCCCTTGCGCTTGCGCTGGATGCCCACAACGCAGCCCAGTATCATGCTCAGCACCAGCTTGAACACGGCGCCGGCGGTGGTGACGTCGTCGCTCATCACGGCGGTGTATATGTCGGAGAAGAACGGTGTCATGCGTGGCTGTTTATCCCAGGGTGAAGGTGCGGCGCACCAGGCGGTAGTTGTCGGCGAAGAGTTCCACGGTGTAGTCGCCGGGGGTGAGCGCGGTGTTCACGTCCCAGTAGATGGTGACTCCGCCTATTTCCTCGCCGGCATATTCAATGGTGCGCTTGGCGGAGCACGGCACGGAGCCGCCCTCGAAACTGAAGTTGCCGCCGCCCTCGAGCAGCTGGCCGCTGGGCGATATGATGCGCACGTAGATGGTCTTTTCTCCCACGGGCGTGGAATTGTTCTGCGGAATGGTGAAGGTCACCTTCAGCTGCGTGGCCTTTGCCACCTTTTTCTCGGCGCGGCCTTTCTTGTTGAGCGCCGTGAGCGACAGGCCCGTGACGTTGAGCTTCTCGGCCAGGGTCATGCGCTCGCTCAGCACCTCGTTGCGGCGCGAGGTCTCGGCCACCTGGGTGTTGAGGCGCTGGTTCTGCGACTTGATTTCTTCGTTTTCGCTGCGCAGAGCCTGGTTTTCCTTGTTCAGGCGGTCGATTTCCTCAACATAGTGGCGGAGGAGTCCGCGCAGGGTGTCTATCTCGCTGCGCAGCTTGGCTATCTCGGCCGAGCTCTTGCGGCGCTCGCTCTTGAGCTCGTTCTGGAGCTGCTCCACCTGCAGGCGGGCGACCTCGTATTTCTCGGCCAGGGCGCGCTTCACGGAGTCGTCCTGGATGAACTGGCGCGAGTTCTCGAACTGGGCGAACTCCCGGTCGAGGTTCTCGAAGTCCTGCTCGAGCTGCATCTGCTCCATGTCGAGCTGCTGCTGTTCCACGAGGGCGCGCAGCTCGTCGCGCTCCTTGCTCTGCGACATGGCGCTGTAAATCATCCATCCGCCTGCGGCCAGGGCGAGCACGGCCACGACGATAATTGCAATCATCACGATTTTGTTCGACTTGCTGCGGGGCTTGCGCACCTCCACCTCGTCTATCTCGAAGCCGTCGTTGTCGGAAAAATTCTTATTGATGCTCATCTGTTAATAATTTACATACAAAATTAGGCAATATCGGCCTATGAAACAAATTTTGGCGAAAAATATGCTCCGGGAAGCCCGGATATTGAAAAAAAACACTAAATTTGCAGCGTTAATCAACTCCAATAATCAATTTCCTAACAAAGAAAACTATGGCATACGTTATCACCGACATCTGCGTGGCTTGCGGCACCTGCCTGCCCGTTTGCCCCGTTGAGGCTATCTCCGAAGGCGAAATCTACCACATCGACCCCGACACCTGCATCGAGTGCGGCTCGTGCGCAGAAGTTTGCCCCACCGGCGCTATCAATCCCCCCGCATAAGGTAGTAAAACATCATAAGAAGCGCGGCGCGTCCCCCGGGGGATGCGCCGCTTTCGTTGTGGGTCAGTCGAGGAAACGCGCTGTGAGGCCTCCGTAGGCATCGATGCGCCGGTCGCGCAGGAAGGGCCACCAGCGGCGCACCTGCTCGCTGCGCCCCAGGTCGATGTCGACAATGGCGAGGTCTTCGCCGTCGGCCGGGCCGCGGTAGATAAACTCGCCCTGCGGGCCGGCCACGAAGCTTGAGCCCCAGAAGAGTATGCCCCCGGTGGCGCCGGAGGGGTCGGGCTCGTGGCCTGTGCGGTTCACCGTCACTACGGGCAGGCCGTTGGCCACGGCGTGGCCTCGCTGCACGGTGGTCCATGCCTCGCGCTGGCGCTCCTGCTCGTCGGGGGTGTCGCTGCTCTCCCAGCCTATGGCCGTGGGGTATATGAGCAGCTGGGCGCCGGCCAGGGCCATGAGGCGGGCGGCCTCGGGATACCACTGGTCCCAGCACACGAGCACGCCCAGGCGGCCCACCGAGGTGTCGATGGGGCGGAAACCCAGGTCGCCGGGCGTGAAGTAGAATTTTTCGTAGTAGGCGGGGTCGTCCGGTATGTGCATCTTGCGGTACATGCCGGCCACGGAGCCGTCGGCTTCAAACACCACGGCCGTGTTGTGGTACAGCCCGGCGGCGCGTCGCTCGAACAGCGACGTCACCAGCACCACGCCGCACTCGCGCGCCAGGCTCGAATAGAAGGTCATGGCCTCGCCGGCCGGGTTCAGGTCTACGGCCAGGTCGCAGGTGTCGACGTTTTCCGTCTGGCAGAAGTAGAGCGAGTCGTGCAGCTCGCGGTTCACCACCAGTCGCGCGCCGGCGCGTGCCAGCTCGCGCGTGGCCTCGGCTATGCGGCGGCGGTTTGTAGCGGCATCGGCCGCGTTCGACTGCTGTATTATTCCTGTGCGGAGTTTACTCATGGGGCGGGATGGCTTGAATGGGAAATTGCATGGTGGCGCAGTGCAGCGAGCCGTGCTGGCGGATGAGAGCGCGGCAGTCTACAGGCACTATTTCGTAGCCGTCGAAGGCCACTCGCATGGTGTCGCACGCGAGGCGGTCTTTGCGTGGCTGGCCGTAGACGGGCATCAGTATGGCGCCGTTTAGGGGGAGGAAGTTGGCGTAGGTGGCGGGCAGCCTTTCGCCGTCGGGGTCGTAGATGGCGTCGGGCAGCGGCAGCTCTATCAGGTTGTAGGGGCGGCCGTCGGCGGTGCGCAGCTCGGCTATCTGCATCTTCATGGCCAGCAGCTGGTGGTAGTGCTCGTCGGCAGGGTCGTCGCAGGCGGTGTAGATGATGGTGTCGTGGGGCGCGAAGCGGGCCAGGGTGTCGATGTGGCTGTCGGTGTCGTCGCCGGCCAGCGCGCCGTAGTCGAGCCACAGCACGCGCGAGGCGCCCAGGGTGTGCTTTAGCTCTTCTTCAATCTGCGGGCGGGTGAGGTCGCCGTTGCGGTTCGGCGACATCAGGCATGCCGCCGTGGTGAGCAACGTGCCGCGGCCGTCGCTGTCGATGCTGCCGCCCTCGAGCACAAAGCCCAGGCGGTTGTCGTAGCGGCCCGTGATGGCGCCGGCTGCGATGAGCCCGCGGGTGGCGAGGTTGTCGTGGCAGGCGGCGAATTTCAGCCCCCAGCCGTTGAAGCAGAAGTCGTGCAGCAGGGCTCGCCCGGCGGCGTCGATGGTGGTGATGGCGCCGTAGTCGCGGGTCCAGGTGTCGTTTGTGTCGATGCGCACGAAACGCTTGCGTTCGTCGGGCACCGCTGCCAGGGCCTCGCGTGCGCCGGCAAGGTCGGGGCCGGCCACAATCACCGTGGCCCGTGCGGCTATGGCTCGGGCCAGGGCGGTGTAGCAGGCGTGCACCTCGGGCAGCATGTGGGCCCAGTCGGTGTGCTCGTGGGGCCAGGCTATGAGCACGGCGGCCTGGGGCTCCCATTCGGCGGGAAGGCGGCAGGCGACCGGTGCGCTCTGTTGTTCAGGCTTCATCGTCATAATCGGTGAGGATGTCCCACAGGCCGTTCTGCGATTCCAGGTATTCCTCGCAATAGTCGAGAAAGCCCCGGCGCTCGGTGCTTCCGTTTTCGCGGCACCACTCGTGATACAGAGCGTGGAGCTCGCGGTCGTCGGCGATAGCGCGCTTGAACTCGGCTTCGGCAATGTCTATACTGCCGGCCTGTTGCAGGATTTGTTCAAAATACTGCGTGATGTCGAAGGATTCTTCCATAATTCCGCCAAATATAGGCAAAAAGCGTCATAGTCACGCAATTAAGATAGTTATTAAAAGTTAAAATCCGCGCGCCGGTGTTCCGGCGCGCGGATTTTGTATCGTTTTGAGCTGTGCGGAGCCTTATTCGGCAACCACTTCGAAGGGGATTTCCACGCTCACTTCCTTGTGCAGGTTGATGGTGGCGGTGTAGTTGCCCACTTCCTTGACAGCTTTCTTGAGCTCGATGGCCTTGCGGTCGATTTCGTGACCCAGCTTTTCGAGAGCCTCGGCAATCTGGATGGCGTTGACAGAGCCGAAGATGGTGCCGGTGGCGCTGGTCTTGGCGCCGATGGTGAGGCTTACGCCTTCCAGGCTTGCGGCGAGTGCCTCGGCGTCGGCCTTGATCTTGGCGAGCTTGTGGGCGCGCTGGCGCTGGTTTTCGGCGAGAACCTTGAGAGCCGAAGGAGTGGCGACAACGGCTTTACCTGTGGGGATGAGGTAGTTGCGGCCGTATCCGTCTTTTACTTCCACGACGTCGTCCTTGTATCCAAGGCCGTGTACGTCTTCTTTGAGAATGATTTTCATATCAGGAATCCTTTAGCTTGTTATTACTTCATCAGGTCGGTAACGTAGGGCAGCAGGGCCAGGTGGCGGGCGCGCTTAACGGCCTGGGCCACACGACGCTGGAATTTCAGCGAGGTGCCGGTGATGCGGCGGGGGAGGATTTTGCCCTGCTCGTTGAGGAACT
>CAYUUN010000003.1:0-89417 GCA_964447895.1 uncultured Bacteroides sp.
TCTGGTTCATGCGGCGGTAGATGATGGCGCGCTCGTTCATCCAGCTGTCAAACACGGCGCAGATGCCGCCCCAGAGCTGTTCCCAGGCGCTGTCGGGGAAGTCCTTGCCGGTGTGTTCCTTTACTGCGCCTTTAAAAAGTTTGACAAGGTTCTTGAGGTCGTCTACGTTGAGCTCGGTGTCGAGTTTCACGCCTTTTTCCTCTTTAACCTTGTCCATAATTTCCTCGAAAGGATCGATGTCGGTCTTGCTCTTGGGCTTCATGCCGAGCACCACATCGCCATACATCTGTACAAAGCGGCGATAGCTGTCCCATGCGAAGCGGGGATTGCCGCTCTTGGCGGCGAGGCTCTCAACGGTGGCGTCGTTCATGCCCAGGTTGAGAACAGTATCCATCATACCGGGCATGGAAGCGCGTGCGCCGGAGCGTACGCTCACGAGAAGGGGGTTGGAGGGATCGTCGAACTTCTTGCCGGTGAGCTTCTCAACATGAGCCACGGCAGCTTCCACATCTTTCTTGATGCGTTTAACGACTTCGTCCTTACCATACTGAGTGTATTCGGTGCAGACATCGGTGGTGATTGTGAAACCGGGGGGCACGGGCATACCCAGCAGGTTCATTTCTGCCAGGTTGGCGCCTTTGCCACCGAGAAGATTTCGCATCCCTGCATCTCCTTCGGCTTTTCCGTCGCCGAATGTGTAGACTCGTTTCATAGGAATATCGAATTAATTTTATTGGGTTTTGAAATTGATTCTGTTAATTGTGCAAATTTACGAAAAAAACGCTAAAATCGAAAGTTTTCTCAATATTTACGCGCCGCGTTATTCTTTTTTAAGGAGCCGGCCGTCATTCCGGGTAGGATTTCAGGTTCAGACCGGTGAGCTCGTGCAGTCCCAGCATGAGGTTGAGCAGATGCACCGTGTTGCCGGCGCCGCCTTTTATGCGCGGATCGAGCACCGAGGTGATGCGGAGTGTATCTTCCTCTTTTTCAAGATATAGCAGGCATTTATTGGTGCCCACCACATCGCGTGTGTCGATGGGCTCGTCGCTCAGATGGGTGAAATTGTGGTCGTCGTAGGCGTTCTGGTACAACGGACGTATCTCGCCTATGGCCGTAGAGCACTGGGTGGTGACAACAGCCATGAGACCGTCGCTGCCTCCCGTGCGCAGCTCCACGATGTCGATGGGCTGGCAGAAACTCGATTGAAGCATGGCCAGCGCCGCGGTGATTTCGGCCGCTTCGGGCAGTTCGCCGCCGCCGCGGTGGGAGATGCTGCGTGTGCCCCCTACTCCAACGGCCGCGGCCACGCTGATGGGCGAGTTGAGCAGCAGATTCTTGGCCAGCGGGAGAAGGGCGAGCTCCACGGCCATAGCCAGGGGCGAGACGGGCGACGTGAGCATTCCTCCGCGCACGAGTGCCTTGCGGTTGAGCTCGCACAGTCCGTATATGTAATTGTCGGGCAGGTCGGCAGCGGCTGTCTCGATTATGCGCACCTTGTCCGGGTCGGCTGCGATAGCAGTGACAAACTGCTGAGACACCGGCGTGGTGGAGCAGTTGATGATCACATCGACTGGTGAGAGAGTCAGTCGGCTGAACGTCAGGTCGGTCTCGCCGGTGATTCCGCGAACGTAGGTGGTGATGGGACCTTGGGCCACCGAGCTCTGGGCCCACACGAGTTCGATGTCGGGATGATTGAGGAGGATGCGTACGAGCTCGGCGCCCTGGGCCGAAGCTGCTTCGAGAATTCCGACTTTAATCATTTTTGAAAATGTATTTATATATGCGCTGCGTCGCGCCGATGTTTTGCTGTATATAATTGCCGGCCACGGCTCCCGCTGATTTACGGAAGCTGTCATCATTGTAAATGGTGTCGAGCACCCGGCTGCAGTCGGTTGCGTCGTGGATGTCGAAAGCTCCGCCGAGCGAAATCAAGTCGGAAGCTTCCTTGAATTTTGCATGCCGCGGTCCGAATACCACCGGAATGCCATATACGGCGGCCTCGTTGATGTTGTGGATGCCGGCACCGAAGCCACCGCCCACATAGGCCATGGAGCCGTAGCGGTAGAGACTGCTCAGCAGTCCGAAACAATCTATAATCAGGTAGTGGACTGTATCGGGAGAAATACGTTCCTTTATGTAGCGGGAATACAGGCAGGCGCCGTCTCCGAATTTTTCCAGCAATGCGTCGAGACGCTCTTTGTCGAATTCGTGTGGCGCACAAATAGCCTTCACTTCAGGATGGGCGTGAAGCCAGGGAATATACAGGTCCTCGTCCTGGGGCCACGAGCTGCCGATAACCAATGTAAAAGGCGCCGAGGAGGTGAAATCTGCTATTTCGGCAAGGTTTTTATTGGCTGCCATTATATCCTTCACCCTGTCGAAGCGAGTGTCGCCTGCGACCGTCACGTCGGTAACACCGATTGAACGGAGCAACGCTGCCGAATTTTCGTCCTGAACGAAAATGTGGGAATAGGCTTTTAATATCTTCCGGAAAGAACCGCCCCAAGGCTTGAAGAAAATCTGGCCCGGCCGGAATATTGCAGAAATGAGATACACTGGTATATTTCTGTCCTTGAGCATCGTGATGCAGTTTCCCCAGAATTCGTACTTGACGAAAACGGCGATATCCGGATTGACGGCATCGATGAATGCGCGCATTCTTGCAGGCTTGTCAAATGGGAGATAAACCACGGTATCTGCTCCGGCATAGTTTTTTCTCACTTCAAAGCCCGAGGGCGAGAAAAAAGAAAGCACTATCTTCATTTCCGGATGCCGCGCCCTCACCAGCTCCATCAGCGGCCTGCCCTGCTCAAATTCGCCGAGCGATGCGGCATGTACCCACAGCACTTTGTGCCCCTCGAGACCGGCGGCAGCAAGTTTCTCAAGCGCGCTGCGCTGCCCTTCGACCATCAGCGCCGCCTTGCGATTGAACCTGGTGGCGAGACGCGCCGCCGCCGAGTACAGGGATATTCCGAGATTGTACAGTGGATCCATATTAAAGGTATGAAGGGGATAGCTTGCGGGAGCGCTTCGGGCTACCTTTCTTGAACATGCCGCTATCGATATAAACCCTCAGGAGTAATCGCTGGTAGAAGGTGAAATTATCTTTAGCAACATTGAAGTCAAGCGCCCCCTGGAGGCACATGAAATAGTTGTGAAGGAAATCGACGGCCACGGTGGCACGTTCGTAATACCGGGATGCATAGAATGGCTCGCCCTGATTGAGCAGCGATCCGTGCAGTGAGTAAATCGGAAACAGTTTGCCTCCGCAATAAAAAGTGTTCTTTACGGTGAGCCACCGCCATTTCAGGTCTATGTCGAGCCATGCTCCGGCGGCAGTCTGCCATCTGTCATCGGCGCGGTTGCGTGTGAGCGACGACAGGACTCCGGCCCTGACGGCGAGCGAGTCGAGAGGAGTGCATGACGTCAGGTCGAGGCCCACCACGGGATTCACGATGAAGTTGTCAACTATGTGCTGGTCGGCCGGCGCATTCTCCGTGAGGGCAAAGTGATTCATGAAGGCAGTGCCTCCGGCAAGAAATTTGCTCTCAGGCGAGCGGCGGTATTCGCCGCGGGCGATTATCCCGAAGGCCTCTCGGGTGGTCTTCGATTGCATGCCACGCCAGTCGAGGGCCGCCTCGAAAAAGCCGTGCTTGCCCTCGGCCGCTATCATGGCCCCGTGCAGGTTGTGCTGCGTATAATACACCGAGTCGTTCCACAGATAGTTGGGCAGCCTGCGGCAAAGCAGGTGCCTGGGAAACATACCGAAAGCCGCCCTCAGTCCGTTGTGCCTGTAGCTGTAATAGACTGTGGGTGCGATGTCGTGACCTTCCCAATCCTTGTCGAACGGCTGGGTCCACACCGCGCCGGCGGCGATGGTATGGCGGCCGCCGAGCATAGATATGCCCACCTCAGGGGCAAGCTGCGACTGTAAGAAAGTTTTTGTATCGGTATAGCTGTGATCGCCCTCGCGGTTGTCGAAGAGCACGTTCATGTCCACACTCCATATAAACTCCTGGGCACGCGCAATGCCTGTGGCGGCCAGGAGGAGTGCTATGACAATCAGTGCTCTTGATGCGCGGGAGTTCATGCCTCGGGGTGAATGTCTTTGATAGCCTTTCTGATGCGTTTTACGGTCTCCTCGCGACCCATCAGTTCGGTGATGTCAAACATGTGGGGGCCCTTGCACTCGCCTACTACTGCCAGGCGGAAAGCGTTCATGACATTTCCCAGGTGGTAGCCTTTGTCGGCGATCCATCCGAGCACTACGGGCTCGGCCGCGGCCGAGGAAAAATCGGGAAGTTGCTCGAGCACGCCGATGAGTTCTTCCATGATGGCCGGTGTCTCAGGGCTCCAGCGCTTCTTCACGGCCTTGGGGTCGTAGCTGTCGGGCTCGACAAAGAAGAAACGCGCGTTGTCCCACAGCTCACTCACGAAGTTGATGCGGCTTTTCACCATGCCTACAGCCTTGCTGATGTATTCGTCCGAGAAGTCCTCGGGGTTGACGCCGTGCTGTCGCAGAACGGGCTTGAAAAGTTCGGCCAGCTTTTCGTCGGGGAGCGCCTGCAGGTATGTGTGGTTGAACCACTTACCTTTTTCGTAGGCAAATTTGGCTCCGCTCTTCGAGCAATGGTCAAACGAAAACTTTTCGATGAGCGTGTCCATGTCCATAACCTCGGTGTCGTCGCCGGGATTCCAGCCCAGCAGGGCCAGGAAGTTGACGACGGCTTCCGGCAGATAGCCGCTCTCACGATAGCCGGAGGAAACGTTGCCGCTCTTGGGGTCGTGCCATTCGAGGGGGAACACGGGAAATCCGAGACGGTCGCCGTCGCGTTTGCTCAGTTTGCCTTTGCCGTCGGGCTTGAGCAGCAGGGGCAGATGCACGAAGCTGGGCATCGTGTCGGTCCAGCCGAATGCCTCATAGAGAAGCACATGGAGCGGAGCCGAGGGTAACCATTCCTCGCCGCGAATCACGTGGGTGATGAGCATCAGATGGTCGTCTACGATATTGGCCAGGTGGTAGGTGGGCAGGTCGTCGGCACTCTTGTAGAGGACTTTGTCGTCGAGAATATCACTCTTAATCACCACCTTACCGCGAATGAGGTCGTTCACCTCCACATCGCGGCCGGGCTCAACCTTGAAACGCACCACATAGGGTGTGCCGCCCTCTTTCAATGCCTTCACTTCTTCCGCGGGCATCGATAGCGAGTTGCGCATCGAGCCGCGCGTGGCTGCATCGTACTGGAAATTGGCAACTTCCGCACGCTTTGCCTCCAGTTCGGCGGGAGTGTCGAAAGCGTAGTAGGCACGGCCTGCGTCGATGAGCTTCTGAACATATTCGCGATAGATGTCGCGGCGCTCGCTCTGCTTGTAGGGACCGTATTCACCACCCTCGCGCACGCCCTCGTCGATGCCTATGCCCAGCCATGCGAGAGATTCGTTAATGTAATCTTCCGCACCGGGCACAAAACGCTGCGAGTCAGTATCTTCTATGCGAAGAATCATCTTGCCGCCATGCCTGCGGGCGAAGAGATAGTTATAGAGAGCGGTGCGCACACCGCCGATATGCAGGGGACCGGTGGGCGACGGAGCAAACCTCACACGTACTTCACGTTCCATAGATATATCAGGGTTACTTAGTTTATAATTGGCAAATTTACGTATTTTTGTTGAAATGTCAAAATATACGATTGCGCCGCTCGCTCTGGGGCAAACGGCGCAATAATGCGGGGATAGTGCAGAGTTATGCTTCCTCCACGCCGGCAAGAACCGGGTCGATCATGATGCGGCCGCAGTACTCGCACACGATAACCTTCTTGTGCAGCTTGATTTCCATCTGCTTTTGGGGCGGAATGCGGTTGAAGCAGCCGCCGCAGGCGTTGCGCTGCACATAAACGATGCCGAGACCGTTGCGGGCATTCTTTCTGATGCGCTTGAAAGCGGCGAGCGTACGCTCGTCGATTTTGGGCTCCAGAGCCTTGGCCTTCTCGCGGAGGGCCTCTTCGTCCTGGCGGGTCTCGCTGATGATTTCGTCGAGTTCGTTTTTCTTCTCTTCCAGGATGTGGGCCTGGTCGCGGGCCTTGTCTTCCGTGGCCTGAATCTCGGCGTTCTTCACCTCGATGGCACGGTTATAGTCGTTGATGTGCTTGTTGGCCAGGTCTATTTCGAGTGTCTGGAACTCAACCTCCTTTGTGAGCAGGTCGAATTCGCGGTTGTTGCGCACATTGTCGAGCTGTTCCTTGTAGCGGTCGATGAGCACCTGACAGCTGCGGATTTTCTCCTGCTCGGCAGCCACATCGTGCTTCAGGCTTTCGATGTCGCGGCTATAGTTTTCAATGCGGGTGTGAAGGCCGGCGAGGCTGTCCTCAAGATCTTTCACCTCCAGGGGGAGCTCGCCGCGGATAGTTTTGATGCGGTCGATTTCCGAGAGGATGGTCTGGAGCTCGTAGAGCGATTTCAGGCGCGATTCAACGCTGAGGTTTGCGTCGTTTTTCTTTTCAGTGGCCATATTTATTTACAAGTAGTTTATTGGATTCTGTTCAGTTGCTGACATATAGACCGCAAAGTTAGGAAATTTTTCTTGAATAAGCTGCATAAAAATGGATTTTGTGCAACTTTCGGTTTCAAAATGCCCTGCGTCTATCAGGAAAATGCGTCCGGCCCACTCGCCGAAATCATGGTAACGCACATCGGCCGTAACGTAGGCCTGTGCTCCGCTACGCACGGCATCGGGAATAAATTCGCCGCCGGCCCCGCCGCACACGGCTATGCGGCTTATCTTTTCGTCGGCCGCTGGCACTTCATTACACCTTACCACAGGAGCGCCGGTTGCGGTCTTCACCCTTTCGATGAGATCATGAGCATCAATAGGGCTGTCGAGGTTTGCCACTACCCCAAGGCCCACATTCACATCGGCTTCTTCGAGCCGGCTTGTGGTGAATGTGATGTCATCGCCCATGCCGTTCAGCAGCGCCCGCGCATCGCTCAGCTGCGACTGCGGCACCATGGTTTCGATGAGGGCGAGAGGCGCGTGTTTCACTGTCAAAAGCGGCAGTCCATCGGCATCGTCTGTGATTTCCTGAGAGTATTTCAGGCTTTCCGTACCCGTGAGATTGAGGGTCGGAAGTCCGTCGGACAGGGCTGCGAGAACATCGTCGCGCCTGTTGCGGGGAGCATAAATATTCAGTTTCACGAGGCTGTGCTCCACGGGCTTGAGTGCTCGCAGCGGCGTCGCACCGAGGGATTTGGCCAAGGCGTAGCTCACCCCACCCTCTGCGCTGTCGAGCGAGGTGTGGGCGCTGTACACGGCTATTCCTTTGCGCAAGGCAAGCGCCACGCAACGCTCCGTGGGAGTACTTCCGGTGAGGTGCTTTATGCCGCGGAATATGAGCGGATGATGGCTCACGACGAGATTGCAGCCGCGCTCGGCAGCTTCCTGCAGCACGCCTTCGGTGCAGTCGACGCACAGCAACACTCCCGTGCATTCCTCGCCGGCGTCGCCCACCTGCAGGCCTGAGTTGTCCCAGGATTCCTGCAGGGATGGACGTGCCAGAGATTCAATAGCCTGAATGATGTGGCCTATGAGCATTATTCTGCGGGTTTTACGATTTCAAGCTGGAGCTCGTCGAGCTGCTTCCGGTCGAGAGCTGCGGGTGCGTCGAGCATCACATCGCGGCCGCTGTTGTTTTTCGGGAAGGCTATGCAGTCGCGGATGCTGTCGAGGCCGGCGAAAAGCGAAACCCAACGGTCGAGACCGTAGGCCAGGCCGCCATGAGGGGGCGCGCCGAACTTGAAGGCGTTCATCAGGAATCCGAACTGTTCCTGAGCCTTTTCGGGCGTGAAACCGAGAATCTCGAACATCTTGGCCTGGAGCTCGCTGTCGTGGATACGGATGGAACCGCCGCCCACTTCCACGCCGTTCACGACCATGTCGTAGGCATCGGCGCGCACGGCTGCGGGGTCGGTGTCGAGCAGCGCGATATCCTCGTCCTTGGGATGCGTGAAGGGATGGTGCATGGCCATGAGGCGCTGCTCTTCCTCGCTCCACTCGAACATGGGGAAGTCCACTACCCAAAGGCATGCGAACTTATTCTTATCGCGGAGGCCGAGACGGCGACCCATTTCGAGGCGGAGCTCACACAGCTGTTTGCGTGTGCGCATGGTGTCGTCGCCGCTCAGAATGAGGATGAGATCGCCGGGTTCGGCGTTCATGGCTTTCTTCAGCTCCTGGAGAACTTCCTGGCTGTAGAACTTGTCTACACTGCTCTTTACGTGGCCGTCGGGTTCCACGCGGGCATATACCATGCCTTTGGCTCCGATCTGCGGACGCTTCACGAAATCCGTGAGTTCGTCGAGCTGCTTGCGGGTGTAGGATGCCGCGCCCTTGGCGCAGATACCGCCGATGTACTCGGCATTGTCGAACACGCCGAAGCCGTGGCCTTTGAGCACGTCCATAAGCTCTACGAAGCGCATGTCGAAGCGCATGTCGGGCTTGTCGCTGCCATAGTATTTCATAGCGTCGGCCCAGGGCATGCGGATGAAGGGCTCCTTGAGCTCTACGCCGCGGAGTTCCTTGAAGAGGTGCTTGGCCATGCCTTCAAACAGATTGATGATGTCGTCCTGCTCAACGTAGCTCATCTCGCAGTCTATCTGAGTGAATTCGGGCTGACGGTCGGCGCGGAGGTCTTCGTCGCGGAAACACTTCACGATCTGGAAGTAGCGGTCGATACCGCTCACCATAAGCAGCTGCTTGAGGGTCTGCGGGCTCTGAGGCAATGCGTAGAACTGACCGGGATTCATGCGCGACGGCACCACGAAGTCGCGGGCACCCTCCGGCGTGGAACCCACAAGCATGGGAGTCTCAATTTCAAGGAATCCCTTGCTGTCGAGGTAGCGGCGCACCTCCATGGTCATGCGGTGGCGCAGCTCCAGGTTGCGGCGCACCGGGTTGCGGCGCAGGTCGAGATAGCGGTAGCGCATACGCAGGTCGTCGCCGCCGTCCGATTCGTCTTCGATGGTGAATGGCGGAACCTCGCTGGGATTCAGCACCTTGAGCTTCTCGGCAATGATCTCGATGTCACCGGTGGGCAGATTGGGATTCTTCGAGGTGCGCTCGGCCACGGTGCCGGTCACCTGAATCACATATTCGCGTCCCAGGTGGTTGGCCTCTTCGGTCAGCGCGGCATCGTTCTCGATGTTAAACACTATCTGGGTGATGCCGTAGCGGTCGCGAAGGTCTACGAAAGTCATACCTCCCATCTTACGCACTCGCTGCACCCATCCGGCCAGCGTCACGGTCTTGCCGGCGTCGGCCAGACGGAGCTCGCCACAAGTATTAGTTCTATACATATTATATATTGGTTAAATTTTCATTCATTTTTTCTGAAACATCCGTGCAATCGTACGCTTGTCTTCGCGCTCGCGTATGCTCTGCCGCTTGTCGTACTCTTTCTTACCGCGGGCCAGACCTATCACAAGCTTTGCCAGGCCGCGGTCGTTTATGAACAGCCGCAGGGGCACTATCGTGAAGCCTGCCTCCTTCCCGTCCTTCTCGAGGCGGCGAATCTCCTTGCGCTGCAACAACAGTTTGCGGTCGCGTCGCGCGGCGTGGTTATTATAGGTGCCGTAGAAGTATTCGGCTATGTACATGTTCTTTACCCACACCTCGCCGCGGTCCACATAGCAGAACGTGTCGACCAGGCTGGCCTTGCCCTGCCGGAGCGACTTAATCTCAGTGCCCGTAAGGACTATTCCGGCGGTGAATGTCTCGACGATGGCATAGTCGTAGGTGGCACGACGATTCTTTATATTTACATCTTTAGCATTCATCTGGTCAGCGCAGCATTAAGATTAGTTTGAGAATCCAGTACAGGAAGAGCGGAACGATCAACACGCTGCCTATTCCCAGGCACAGGAACTTGCTCTCGCAATCCTGGCGGATAGCCATATAGCGGGAGGCTTTATAGAAAATAAGCACGGCATAGACCGGCAGCACGGCAAAAAACGATATGATGAGGTTGCCGGGCACGCAGCTCGCAATAATGATTATGAGCACCAGCACGGACAGCGACATCACGTTTAGGGTGGCTGTGCGCCGGGAGCTCATTTCTCCCTCAATCATGCGGGGAATGAAAAAGTCGAGCAAAAGTTTGCCGATAAACGCGGCGACAAAAAAGGTGCAGAACACCACGATTGCAGTCCGCAACACATTGCTCAGCGTGGAGTCGTAATCGAAAATCAGTTTCAGGAACTGCGTGGCCGAAGCAATGCCTGTCAGGGGGTAGAAACCCTTCTGAAGGAGTGCTTCAGGGTCGGGGCCGTCGTGCGACAGATCTTCCCATCCGCGAGAGGGCGACAGTATGAGTTGAAACAGATATTTCAGGAATGGCCACATTGATTATAAAATTTAGCATGCAAAGTTAAGGAAAATTCGCGGCAAAGTGCTAATTTTGCCGTTGAAAATAGTTAATAACTTTGATATGACTGAAAGAATTCTTTCTATCGCAGGCAAAACCGGCCTGTTCAAACTGATAAGCCAGGGCAAGAACATGCTCATCGTAGAGGAGATAGCCACCGGCAAGCGCCGTCCCGCCTACATGCGCGACAAGGTGATGTCGCTGGCCGATATAGCCATGTACACCACCGACGAGGATGTGCCCCTCTACACCATCTACGACAACATCAGCAAACTCGAAGACGGAAAGGCCGTAGACATGAGCGCGCTGAAGGACGACGAAGCCGTGCGCGAGTATTTTGCCAAGGTACTTCCCGACTTCGACCGCGAGCGCGTCTACACCAGCGACATACGTCGTGCTCTCAACTGGTACAACCAGCTGGTAAGTGCCGGAATCACCGATTTCGCAGCCAAGGAAGCCAAGGAGGAAGAAAAAGAAGCTGAGGCTTGACGGCATGTTTCGCATTGTTGAAAAATCGCGCTTTTCGGAAAAGGTTGTAAAACTGGTAGTTGAAGCTCCGCGGGTAGCGAAAGCGCGCCGCCCGGGCCATTTCGTGATCGTGCGCACCGGCAGCGGAGGCGAGCGCATCCCCTTGACTATCGCCGATGCCAATACTGCGCGCGGCACCATCACTCTTGTGGTGCAGGAGGTGGGCGAAAGCACCCGTAACATATGTGCGCTTGAAGCCGGCGAGTGCTTCGACGACCTCGTGGGGCCTCTCGGCCGCGCCACTGACATCGCTCGCCGCGGCACTGTGGTGTGCTGCGGCGGTGGCGTGGGCACAGCTCCTTTGCTCCCCATAATTCAGGGAATGAAGCAGGCCGGCAACAGGGTCGTAAGCGTGCTGGCCGCCCGCACCCGCAAACTCATAATACTCGAAGACGAGGTGCGCCGCTTCTCCGACGAGGTCATTATCATGACCGACGACGGCAGCTACGGGCAGAAAGGCCTTGTCACGCAGGGACTTGAAAGCGTACTTCTCCGCGAGAAAGTCGATGAAGTTGTTGCCATTGGTCCGGCCGTGATGATGAAGTTCGTGGCGTTGCTCACGAAAAAATACGACGTACCCACAATCTGTTCCCTCAACACCATAATGGTGGACGGCACGGGAATGTGCGGCGCCTGCCGTGTCACGGTCGATGGACGCATGCGTTTCGTGTGTGTCGACGGCCCGGAGTTCGATGCCCACAAAGTGGATTTCGACGAGATGATAATGCGAATGAAAGCCTATAACAACTACCACCATGATTGACAATAGTTTGACCGACCGCAACGCACCATGGCGCGTAGAGTTGAGAGATGCCATGCCGGCGCGGGAGCGCACTTCTATTCCTCGGGTGGAGATGCCCATGCAGCCGGCCGATGAACGCGTTCACAACAATCGCGAAGTAAACCTGGGCCTGACGCGCCCTCAGGCTGTCCTTGAGGCTACACGCTGTCTTGACTGTCCCGAACCGGGGTGTATGCAAGGCTGCCCCGTGTCCATCAACATTCCGTCTTTCATTAAGAACATCCAGCGCGGCGATATTGCCGGGGCTGCCGAGGTGCTTGCTCAGAGCAGCTCTTTGCCGGCTGTATGCGGCCGCGTGTGCCCGCAGGAACGCCAGTGCGAGAGCCGCTGCATCTATCTGAAGATGAAGAAACCGGCTGTTGCAATCGGATATCTCGAACGCTTTGCGGCCGACACCGCCCGTGAGGAAAACCTTTCTCCGGCGCCCGCCGTGGAAGACTCCCGCGATATCAAGGTGGCCGTGGCCGGTTCCGGTCCGGCCGGACTTTCCTTCGCCGGCGAGATGGCTCGCCTCGGCTACGATGTTACTGTCTTCGAGGCTCTTCACGAGATAGGAGGTGTGCTGAAATACGGCATCCCCGAGTTTCGCCTGCCTAACGCCGTGGTCGACTCCGAGCTCGACAAACTGCGCGCCGCGGGAGTAAAGTTTGAGAAGGACACGGTCATCGGTAAGACACTCAGTTATGACGACCTGCTGAACGCCGGATTCAAAGGAGTATTCGTCGCCAGCGGTGCAGGTCTGCCCCGTTTCATGGGTATTCCAGGTGAGAATCTCAACGGCGTGTTGTCGAGCAACGAGTATCTCACACGCATCAATCTGATGGGAGCTGGAACACCGGGCCATCTCACGCCTGTCGACCGTGGTCGCAGGGTTGTGGTCGTGGGCGGCGGCAACACCGCCATGGATTCGGTGAGAACGGCACGCCGCATGGGAGCCGAAGAGGCTATAATAGTATATCGTCGCGGCCGCGACGAGATGCCGGCCAGGGCAGAAGAAATAGAACATGCCGAGCAGGAGGGGGTAAAACTCCTCACCCTGCACAATCCCGTGGCCTATCTTGGCGACGAGACCGGACACGTGCGGGCAGTGCGTCTTCAGCGCATGGAGCTGGGCGAACCGGATGCCAGCGGCCGCAGAAGCCCGCGCCCCGTGGAGGGCGACATTGTGGAAATGCCTGTCGACGAAGTGATCGTGAGTGTGGGCGTGTCCCCTAACCCGCTCATTCCCGCATCCATCGATGGCCTCGAGGTCACGACCCGCGGCACAATCAGCGTAAATGAAGTCCTACGCAGCTCCATCTCAGCCATTTACGCGGGTGGTGACATCGTGCGCGGAGGTGCCACGGTGATTCTCGCAATGGGCGATGGCAAGCATGCTGCCGCATCCATGCACGCAGCTCTTTCGGAAAAATAAAGGCCCGGCTCTTGCAAAATTCACGATAAATTACTAATTTTGAGCCGTCCAAACGATTTTTTCGGAAGGACAGAGATGAAACATTTATAGATTGTAGATTATTTAGAGGGCTCTGTCGTGAGATACAGCCCTTTTTTATTTTATATACGTCGACTTTTTTGTACCTTTGCGATGTTTAAACTTTGATTATGATAATAGCAGGCTCCATAGCCACATTCGGCCGCTACTGCATGTTCATGCGACGTGTATTCGCGCTGCCCGACAAGTGGAAGATTTTCGGAAAAAGAATTGTCGACGAGCTCATTAAGCTTGGCGTCGACTCAATACCCCTGGTGCTCATCATCTCGGTGTTCATCGGCGCTGTCATTGCTATCCAGATGCAGCTGAACATCACGTCGCCGCTTATTCCGGCCTATTCCGTGGGCCTGGCCACGCGCGATATTGTGCTTCTGGAGTTCTCAAACAGCATCCTGTGTCTGATTCTTGCCGGCAAGGTGGGAAGTAACATAGCTTCCGAAATAGGCACCATGCGCGTGACGGAACAGATCGACGCCCTGGAAATTATGGGTGTGAATTCCGCCAACTATCTCGTGCTGCCCAAGATTATCGCTTTCGTAGGCTTCATGCCTGTCTTAGGCGTGCTTTGTATCGCCACCTCTTTCATTGGAGGCTGGCTGGTGGCGCAGTTCACCGACATCATCACGGTGTCGCGCTACGTCTATGGCCTGCAGGCTCTGTTCCAGGAATGGTACGTGTGGTACGGCCTGATTAAATCGCTTGTATTCGCCTTCATCATAGCCTCAGTTGCTTCCTTCTTCGGTTATTATGTAAAGGGTGGCGCCCTCGATGTGGGCAAAGCCAGCACTGACGGCGTGGTTTCGAGCAGCATCCTCATCCTGCTCTTTGATGTAATCCTCACTAAACTGTTGCTGCAATGATTGAAGTCAAGAATATCACGAAGAGTTTCGACGGCGTCACTGTGCTTCACGATGTGAGCGCCACTTTTGAGAGCGGAAAGACCAATCTTATCATAGGCCAGAGCGGCTCCGGCAAGACCGTGATGCTTAAGTCGCTCGTGGGCCTCATGCGTCCGGAGCAGGGCGAGATTCTTTTCGACGGTCGCAATATCATGACAATGACGACCGACGAAGTCAAGGAATTGCGTAAAGAGATAGGTATGCTGTTTCAGGGTTCGGCCCTTTTCGACTCCGAGACAGTGTTGGGCAATGTGATGTTTCCGCTGGTGATGTTCACAAATATGGGACGTGGCGAGATTCTCGACCGCGCTATGTTCTGCCTGGAGCGAGTGAACCTGAAAGGCGCTGAAAGTAAATTCCCCAGCGAGATTTCGGGCGGTATGCAGAAACGTGTGGCCATTGCTCGCGCCATAGCCCTGAATCCCCGCTATCTGTTCTGCGACGAGCCCAATTCGGGCCTCGATCCCAAAACATCTATTCTCATAGACGAGCTCCTCAGCGACATCACCCACGAATACAACATCACGACCGTTATCAACACCCACGACATGAATTCCGTGCTGGGCATAGGCGAAAACATCATATTCATCAACAAGGGCTACCGCGAATGGGTGGGCAACATGCACGAGATATACACCACCGCAAATGAAGCCCTGAACCAATTTGTATTCGCCACCGACCTGTTTCAGGAAGTACGCCGCTACGTGGCACAAAACGGGAGACGGCTGAAATGAAATTTGCCGACATACCATTCCACGCCAAGGAAAAGCAGAGGCTGCGCGATATGGTCGACGGCGACCGCGTGCCCCACGCGCTATTGCTTGAAGGACCTGAGGGCACCGGCAAACTGGCTCTCGCCCGCGCCTACGCCCAATATCTCCACTGCACCGACCGCAAGGACGGCGAGCCATGCGGCAAATGTCCGGCCTGCCTGCAGCACGAGAGTTTCAACCACATCGACACACACTTCACCTTCCCCGTAATAAAGCGTGAGGGCGGAAAACCCACCCTTTCCGACGATTATATTTCCGAATTCCGCGACTTCCTTCAGGGCGGCATTTTCGCAGGCTTCGAGCGATGGCTCGATACGCTGAAGCAGGAGAAGCAACCAATGATATACGTGGACGAGGCCACCGAGGTGCTACGTTTTGCCGGATTCACCAGTCACGCATCGCAGAACAAGGTTGTAATCATATGGCTGCCGGAACGATTCCACGAAAGCACCGCCAACAAGCTCCTGAAGCTCATTGAAGAACCAAACGACAATGTTAAGCTCGTGATGGTGAGCAACAACCCGCAGGCCATTCTTCCCACCGTGTATTCGCGCCTGCAGCGCATCACGGTGCCGCGATACACGGAGGAAGAAGTCACCCTCTGGCTCCACGAGCAACAGGGAATTGCGGCGGACGGTGCTCGCGTGGTAGCACGTCTGTCGAACGGCAATATGGCCACAGCCCTCGACTTGCTGAGTGCTTCCGGCGACAACGATGCACGGCTGGCAGCCTTTATCAGCCTGATGCGTCTGGCCTATCAGCGCAAGGTAATAGACCTGCGGGCCTGGGCCAACGAGATTGCCACCCAGGGCCGCGAGCCGGTGATAGCATTCTTCAACTACTGCTCGCGCATGCTTCGCGAAAATTACATCTATGCCTTGCGCGACCCGCGGCTCACTTGCATGACCGATGCCGAGGAGGCTTTCAGCAAAAACTTTTCGCCGTTCGTGAACGAGCGCAATGTCGAGGAGCTCATGCAGGTATTCGACAGCGCGGCAAGAGATGTGGCCGGCAACGTGAGTGCCAAAATCGTGTGCTTCGACACTGCTGTAAAAGTCATTCTGCTTCTCACCCGATGACACGCCACTTCCTCGTTCAGATTGCCGACCGATATGTGTCGCCGGCAGAAAAGCACCACTTGGAGGACTATGTTTTCGTATTCCCCAACAAACGCAGCGCACGTTTCCTCAAGCACTACATGCAGCAGCGTGTCCGGGGCACTTCGTTCATGCCTCGCTTCACCACTCTTGGAGCATTGATGTCGAGATTCTCCGATTTTCCGGAGGTGCGCCACAACGAGGCGCTGTTTGAGCTCTACGATGCTTATCGCGAGGCGCTTGCCGCAGCCGGCAACGACAATCCGCGCGATTTCGACAAGTTCATTTTCTGGGGAGAGATGATGCTCTCCGATTTCGAGGAGATAGACCGCAGCGCCGCGAGCGCCGAAAAGATCTACACCAATCTAAGCCGCCTCAAAGAAATATCCGCCGACTATCTCGAGGAAGAGCAGAAAGAGGTCGTGCGCGAGATATGGGGCGAACAGGCTGTGCCGGAGTCGATAGATTCTTTCTGGCGTCATGTGGGCCGCGATGATAAGGAGATGTCGGGCCATTTTGTGTCGTTGTGGGACTTGCTGGGCGACATCTACCGCCGGTTCAGGGACAAGTTGCTGAACAAAGGCCTGTGCACTGCCGCCATGCAGCAGAAAAGGGCTCTCGAAGCGCTCCGCAGCAACGGACCTGCTCTTGTGGTGGGTCTTCATTACGTGTTTGTAGGTTTCGGGTCGCTGTCGGTGGTGGAAACTTTAATCTTCGACCGGTTTAAGGACCTCGGTGTAGCCACTTTCTACTGGGATGATGCATCGCCGTATATCAAATGTGGCGGAATAAATGCCGCGAGAGAGGCGGAGTTCGGCATTCTTGACAAACTGATCGCGAGGTTTCCCATGCCTCCGGGAACAAAACTGGATGCCGTGGAGTGTGTTCCGCGCATAGATGTGATAGGAATTCCATCGAGGAGCGCTCAGGCAAAAGTCATGTGCGAGGTATTGACGGAATGGATCAAGAACGGCCAACTGAATCCGGCGAATGCCATCAACACGGCCGTGATTGTGCCGGATGAGAATCTCCTCATGTCCATTCTTCACACATTGCCGCCGGAGATTAAGGCAGTAAACATCACCATGGGCCTGCCCTTCGCAACCACTTCGTTTGCCGCTCTGCTGCGGGCGGCTGTTGCGTTGCAGATGCGTGCACGTCTTATCCGAGGGGAGTGGCGTATGTATCACGAGGACATCCTGGAGATCGTCAACCACCCTCACATCCGCACTGCCGCCCGCGCGGAGAGCGTGGCAATCAGAAAACTCATATTAGAGAAGAACCTTTACACGCTCACCACCGCCGAACTCCGTGAAGTAGCGCCATCGCTTGCGTTTATCTTCCGTGGCGTCGAGGATATCAATGCCGTAAGCGGTGTGCGGTCCTATATAGAAGACCTGCTCGACGGTCTGCTCAGGCTTCTGCGCGACAATGCAGGCACGGCGCCTGCCTGGGAAGCGGCTCTCATAGAATATCTTAGAAAAGAGATTACTGAATTGTCGGAACTGATACATGCACACGGGGTCACAGCCGGCGAGCGTTCGTATTTCACGTTGTTTGAACGTGCCATGCGTTCTTGCACCATCATGATGGAGGGCACGCCGCTGTGCGGGCTCCAGGTCATGGGCGTGCAGGAAACCCGCGCACTCGATTTCGACAACATCATTTTCATGTCGATGAACGAGCGCGTCTTTCCACGTCGCGCCTCTGCCAAAACGATGCTGCCCAACAATATACGTGCCGGTTATGGGCTGCCGCCCGTCGACCGCGCCGAAAGCGATGCTGCCTATGTGTTTTATCGTCTGATAGCCCGTGCGAGAAATGTAGCGCTCATATATGACTCGCGCGACGCCTCCTCGGGCTCGGGCGAAGCGTCACGCTTTATATCTCAGCTCAGGTATCTTTACCCGGCCGGAAATCTTCACATGATGGCCGTGAACATGGGTGCCAATGCTCCGGAAAAACGCGTTATTTCCATAAAGAAGACCGGCGACATCATAAAAAAGCTCGATGCTTTCCGTCCCGGGGGACGTGCTTTTATCTCGGCATCGGCGCTCAAGACGTTCAAACACTGCCCACTGAAGTTTTATCTTCAGAATGTGTGTGGCATGCGCGGCGAAGACAGCGTCACGGAATACATGACCTCGGCCCAGTATGGCACTATCCTGCACGCAGCCGCCCAGCGGATATATGAGGATTATAAAGGCAAACCCATAACCGCAGCGGTGCTGGCCGGACTTGCGACGGATGTAAAGGCCCGCTACACGTCGATGGTTGAACAGATTATCCAGCGTGAGTACTATCACCGCGAGGCGGCCCCGGGTGTGGAACTGCCCGTGGAAGGCCAGATTGTGCGCGACCTCATTCTCGATTTCCTGCAATCGATGTTCCGCCACGAAATGCACGCGTGGTGCCCCGCTGCTTCGGACTCTTTTGAATTTCTCGAAGCCGAGAAACGTGTCGATGGTCCCTGGCAAGTGACGCCGGAGCTCTCCATAAATTTCAAAATGTACATCGACCGCGTGGACCGCACGGCCCGAGGCTTGAGGTTCATAGATTACAAGACCGGTGGCGACCTCACGGAGGCCTCGTCCATTGATAATCTTTTCGGAGACGACAGCCGTTACGACGCCATGCTTCAGATACTTGCCTACTGTGAGGCATACGCTGATATGAGAGAAGAGCTTCCCATTCAGCCGGTGCTCTATCGCTTCCGGTCAATGGATTGCGAGGGCGGTATCTTGCCACTGACGATAGGCGGCGAAGAAGTGGCCGATTTCCACTGTGTTAGCCCGGAGTTCCGTCCACGGCTAAACGAACTTATTTCAGACATTTTCAATCCTGAAAAGCCTTTCTGTCAGGCGCCTGAAGGTTCGCACACATGCAACTACTGCGTGTTTGCACCCATGTGTGGCCGTCTGCCCGAGAGCTACGAGGGATAAATCCACCAGCGACCATGGCCGGAATCTATGTGCACATACCTTTTTGCCACGCAAAGTGTGCCTACTGTGATTTTTTCTCCACTCCGCGCACCGACAGGGCTCAGGATGTTGTGGCGGGAATCATATCCGAATATTCTGCGAGAATAGATGAGCTCGGAGGCGAAAAGATCAGCACGGTGTATTTCGGAGGTGGTACGCCATCGTGCCTGCCGCAGAAAATGCTGAGCGACATCGTTGCGGCACTTCCCTTTGAGAATGCTGTCGAAAAAACCATAGAGGTAAATCCCGAAGACGTCAATGCGGAAAATGCGTATTTCTGGCGGGCAATGGGATTCAACCGCGTGAGCATGGGTGTGCAGAGCCTTAACGATGCTGAACTTGCTATCGTGGGACGGCGCCACACTTCCCACGAAGCCCTCCACGCAATAGACACCCTGCGCCAAGCCGGATTCGACAACATAAGTTGCGATCTGATTTACGGCTTGCCTGCTCAGACGCTTGAATCGTGGAAATACAGTCTGGCGACCCTGCTGGACAAGAATATCGAACACCTCTCGGCTTATTCGCTCAGCTACGAACCGGGCACGCGACTAACAGCCATGCTGAGCGCCGGAAAAATAAAACCCGTAGACGACGATACGGTCGCCGATATGTACAATCTGCTGTGCCAAGTTGCCTCCGAGCGGGGCTTCGAGCATTACGAGATTAGCAATTTCGCGATGCCCGGCCGGCGCTCGCGGCACAACTCTTCCTATTGGGACTACACGCCTTACCTCGGGCTCGGGCCCGGTGCGCACAGCCTTGACAGCAAGGGTGTGCGCCGCGCCTGCCCCACATCTATACAGCGATGGCTTGAGCAAGGAGCACAGGTGGAGACTGAAACAGAGACCGACAGGCTCAACGATTTCATAATCACCGGACTGCGCACGGCTGATGGCCTCGATCTGGAGCGTATAGCTGATTCGTCGATAAAAAACCGGATATTGAAGAGCGCCGCCACGCACTTGCAGACCGGTGCAGTAGTCCGCGCCGGCAGTCGCCTGCGAATACCGGAACGCCAATGGCTCATTTCCGATGCCATTATGCGCGACTTGATAATATTGTCTCAATAACTTTTAACGCATTTTTTTGCCTCAGTTGAGAAATCTTTCCTATCTTTACAGCATAATTTCAACTCACAACGATGTACCGTTACAAAAAAGGCAAACTATATTTCCGCTACGGAACCATGGGCTCGGCAAAAACCGCGCTGCTGCTAACTACTGCATATAATTTTGAAGAACGCGGCATGAGCTACCACTGCATGAAACCGGCCACCGACACCCGCGATGGCGAAAACGTGATAAAGTCGCGAATAGGCATCCAGCGCAACTGCACGTGGATTTTCCCGGAGACGGATCTTTACGAGGTGGCCCGCGAAAATGTGGAAAAGACCGGAACGAGCGTCGACTGGTATCTCATAGACGAGGCGCAGTTCCTCAGCACGTCGCAGGTCGACCAGCTGAGCCGCATCGTCGACGACTTCGGCAGCAACGTCATCTGCTATGGCCTGCGTACCGATTTCCAGAGCCATCTTTTCGAGGGCTCGAAGCGCCTTTTTGAAATTGCCGACACCATCGACGAGATAAAATCCACCTGCAACTGCGGCAACAAGACCATTATCAACGCCCGTATCGACTCCAACGGCGACATCGTGGAGGAGGGTGCCCTGGTTGAGATTGGTGGCGACGACAAGTATGTGGCCGTGTGCCGCAAATGTTGGCGCAACAAGCGTATCACGCTTGCCCGCCGCGACACACTTCCCCTCTTCAACGACAATTAAGACATTCCACGCTATGCGCCGATTGATTCATGTACTCATCCTTGCCTTGCTGCTTCCCGCAACGCTGTGTGCGCGCAGTTTCAACAACGAGACTCTGCGCTACAAGGTGCTCTACAAATGGGGCCTCATAAATAAGACAGCCGGCTATGCCGATATTACGATGCGGCCTGCCGGCGACGGCAAGTGCACCGGCACCCTCACGGCAGCTTCCGAGCCCTGGGCCGACCGTTTTTTCAAGGTGCGCGACACGCTGGTGTCCTCCATGCGCGAAGCCGATTTCACACCTTTCCGCTACGAAAAGAAAGCCCACGAGGGAAACGAGGCGAAGCACGACATCGTGGAGTTCACCCGAAACGGGTATAAATTCACAGGCCAGTGCATCCGCAAGGTTTGGAAAAAAGGAAAGATATTCCGCGATGAGACGCGCACGCTCTCGGCCGTGGGCACCACGGTGGACATGATGTCGTCGTTCTACTACATGCGCAATCTGCCCTACGAGCAATGGCAACCCGGCCACACAACCACGATCAATATCTTCTCAGGCAAGCAGCAGGAGAAACTCACCCTGAAATACCAGGGTACCGACGAGGTGGACCTCAACGGCAAGTCGCACAAATGCTACCACATTACCTTCATTTTCACGGGCGACGGCGGAAAAAAGACATCGGACAACATGGACGCATGGATAAGCGCCAATGATGCCCGCATCCCTCTGAAACTCGAGGGCAAACTGCCTGTGGGAAAAGTGCAGTGCTTCCTGGACTCGGGTCTATAAGCGGCCGCTCGCAAGCCACCAGGCAAAACGCCAGTATCTGATTTTGCGCTTGATGCGCTTCGGGTCGGTGAGCACCTGGTAAAGCGACTCAAGATGATGGTCGCTCCACCACTGGCCGGCCCGCTTGTTCCGGCCGGTGTACACGTCGAAGCTGCCGCCGAGCCCCTGGTAGATGGCAGCCGGATGCAGCCTCTGCATCTCGGCCATGAGTAGCTCCTGCCGGGGTGATCCCATAGCCACAAACACCACATCGGGCTTCTTTTCGGCTATATCGTTCAGCAACTCCTGTTTTTCGCCATCGTTAGCAAAAAAACCGTTGCGGCGCCCTGCGATCTTTATACCCGGGAACTGTGCACGAAGTTTTTCTACCGTCTCGCGGTTCACTTCTTCTGACGCACCTACTATATAAAATGACTTTTCGTGCTGAAAGCGCTCGACGATAAGCAGCCACAGGTCGCACCCGGCCACCTTGCACACATCCTTGAAACCTTTTTTGCGCAGGGCAAGCACGGGGCCACTTCCGTCACAGTAGCCAATGTTGTTGTTGATAATATCGCGTGTGACGTCTGTGGCATACATCACCTTTTCGGCATTTATAGCCACAAGTATTCCCTTTTTGCCGGCGGCAAAGTCGATGATATCATCGGCCGACCGGAAGGGATATACTCCCACGCCTTTTAAATAGACTCTTTCCATCGGACTGCAAATTTACGAAATTTACAGTTACCTACCAAAAGCAGCTATCGCACGGGCCACTCTTTCTATCTGTCCGTCGCTCAGGCCAGAACCGCTGGGGATGCACAACCCGCTGTCAAACAGGCGTTCTTCCACGCCGCCGGTGCTGTAGTAGGGCGCGTCGGCAAATACGGGCTGCATGTGCATCGGGCGCCACAGCAGCCGGCTCTCGATGTCCTGTTCTCCCAGCGCCAGGCGCAGTTCGTCGGGCGTGTGTCCGCACGCTTTGTCCAGAGTGATTGTCGATAGCCAGAAGTTGCTGTCGAAATCAGCCGAGGGATTGTCCATCACTTTAAGCCACGAAAGCCCCGATAGCAAACTGCCGTACATCGCATGAATTTCACGGCGGCGTGCAAGATGTTCGTCGAGCACCTCCATCTGTCCGATTCCTATGCCGGCGCACACATTGCTCAGACGATAGTTGTAGCCTATCACTTCATGGTAATAGTAGGGCCTGTTTTCGCGTGCCTGGGTGGCGTAGAACTTCACCCGGGCGGCTGCCTCCGCGTCGGGACACACAAGCGCACCGCCGCCGGATGTCGTGATTATTTTATTGCCGTTGAAACTCAGGGCCGCATAGCGTCCGAATGTGCCGCATTTTCGGCCGCACAACTCCGAGCCGAGCGCTTCGGCAGCGTCTTCGAGCACGGGAATGCCCCATTTATCGGCCACGGCGCATATTTCGTTCATTTTCGCAGGCATACCGTAGAGGTGCACCGGAATGATAGCCTTGGGTTTTCGCCCGGTCTTCTCGATGCGGTCGGCTATGCAGCTGTCCAGGGCCGCAGGGTCCATGTTCCAGGTGTCGCTTTCACTGCCCACGAATACGGGGTTGGCTCCTAAATAGCGCACGGGATTGGCCGATGCCGAGAATGTGAATGACTGACACACAACCTCGTCGCCGGGCTCGACCCCCAGCATTACCAGTCCGAGGTGGAGGGCAGCAGTGCCGGCGCTGAGTGCCACCACCCTTCCGGGAGTGCCGAGATATTCTCCGAGCAGTCGCTCGAATTCATCCACATTGGGGCCAAGCGGCACAATCCATCCGGTTTTAAATGCCTGATCTATCCAGTATTGCTCGCGACCACCCATGTGGGCAAGCGACAGCTTTATTGAGTTATCCATATATCAGTGAATCTATTTCTGTTTTTTAAAGAACTGCGGGAGACGGCCACACATCAGCCAGGAAAGCAGGCCTGAAGGCTGCAAAATGCGATTGACACACAGCACCACGGCTATGATGCATGCCGCCACAACGGCGCTGAACACCAGTAGTGGCACAAACGACAGACCGCAATCTGTGAGGGCGCCACGCACGCAGCCGAGAGGAAAGAGGAAAAAGTAATGCAGGAGATAAATGGCCAGACTTTCTTTTCCAAGATAAACCCAGGCGCGGGCCAGCGGTTTCCCGTTTCGCGGAGCATCAACGCCGAAAGCCTCGATACTCCAGGGTTTTACCACCGCTATTCCCACTATTGCAAGACATGCACGGAGAACTATCTTATTTACGTCCTGCAAGACTTCGCCAAGCCATGGGAATTCCCACGGCCAGCACTCCAAGTACATGGAGAAACAGCACACTACTATAGCAGCAGTAAATACAATCGGCGATGTTACCAGTTTGTCAAATTCTTCCTTGTGGCGGTGGGCAAGAGCTCCGAAACAAAAAACCGGGAAGAAGCTCACGAGCAGCTGGAGACTGAGGACGTCACAAACCGGCGCGGGGCACAATAGAAATAATAAATAAAGAGCAACGCTTGCGAGCAAGTACACTGCGATTTCTGCAACGAAAGATTTTACGCGCTTAAGCAAAGGATTGACAGCTGCATATACAGCTATTATTTCAAACAGCACAAGCGTGAACCAGTATCCATTTTTCCACTGATCATGCCACAATCCCGAAAATGTGCTGTTTAGGGGACTCTGCAATCCGGAGTGAGGAAAATACCATACCCACAGGCTGCTCATGAAGGCCATGGGCACAAGCAGTTGGGCGGCGCGCTTTCCGAGCCCCACCCCGCGACCGTCGGCCTTGTAGGTCATCCAGCCGCTGATAAAGAAGAACAGCGGCATGTGCACGGCACCGATAAACTTGAATAAAGGCGCGCGGTCGATTTCCCTTACACACATCGTGAGCACATGGCCCATCACAACCATAAAAATGGCTATGCCTTTCAGCATGTCGAAGTAGTGCAGGCGCTGTTTAACTGCTGTCATAAATTATCCGTTCGTGGTTTGGGTGCAAATTTAGTCAATTTTCCGCGGAAATTTCGTAATTTTGTCGTGAAATGATGACCTCAGCAAAATATTCATGCCGATACCTCGCCGCTGCGCTCGAGGCTTACGGCGTGCGCCACGTGGTGGTTTCACCGGGTTCGCGAAATTCACCCCTGATAGTGGCCCTGGCGCGCACTCCCGGACTCGCTTGCCATGTGGTTATAGATGAGCGCAGTGCGGGTTTCTTCGCCCTGGGCATCGCCATCGAGACGCATGAGCCGGTTGCACTCGTGTGCACGAGCGGCACGGCTCCGCTCAACTATGCCCCGGCCCTCGCCGAGGCATATTATCGCGGACTGCCGTTGATTGCCGTCACGGCCGACCGACCGGAGGAATGGATTGACCAGGACGACAGTCAGACCATCCGCCAGGCCGGGGCCCTCGGTGCGGTAGTCAAGGGCGCCTGGGACATTCCTGTGGACAGGGGCGATAAAGCCTTGATGCGACTTGGTGGCCGACGCATCTCGGATGCACTGATAGCCGCTCTGTCCGAGCCCAAAGGTCCTGTACAGATAAACGTGCAGATCGATGAGCCGCTTAACGGGATGTGCGACGATGCTTGCGATGCATTTATGTTTCCCGTGTCGGTCAGGGAATCCTCCGGGATTTCGGCTGAGAATGCCACCCGATTTGCCGAAAGGCTCAATAAGGCATCACGAGTGATGGTGCTCGCCGGGTTCATGCCACCGAACGCAGAGCTCTCGGAGTGCCTTGCCTCGCTGCCCCAGCAATTCGCCGTTCTTTGCGAGACCATGTCGAACATCTCCACTCCTTGCGTGGCAAATATCGACGCCTCTCTGCGGGCTATGACACCGGATGAGAAAAATGCATTGCTCGAAGCGGAGATTGTCATCACCATAGGCGGGTCGCTCGTCTCCCGGATGATCAAAGCTGAATTGCGCAGCCGCAATATCGAGCACTGGAGTGTGGGGCATGTCGACCACTGTATCGACAGTCTGCTTCATCTCACCGAGCGCATCGAGTGCTCGCCGCTCGACTTTTTCAAAGCCATCGCTCCTTTGCTTCATAATAGAGATTGCAGCTATAAGTCTATCTGGCAGGATGTTTCAGAGAGAGCATTAAAGCGCTCCTTTAACTACCTCGCCGTGGCTCCCTGGAGCGATTATAAGGCTATGGGGCACCTCCTGCAGAATGTTCCTTCCCACTATGAGCTCCACCTGAGCAACGGCACCGCAGTGCGCTACGCCCAGCTCTTCGCCCCTCTGCACCTGCCGCGCGTGGAATGCAACCGCGGTGTGAGCGGCATCGACGGCTGCACATCGACGGCCATCGGCTCGGCTGCAGTCTCCGGCCGCCCCACTCTGCTCATTTCCGGCGACATGTGCGCGCAGTACGACATGGGTGCGCTGGCATGTACCGAAATACCCTCGTCGTTCCGCATGGCCGTTTTAAATAACGGCGGCGGTGGTATCTTCCGTTTTATCAAGGCTACGCGCGACTTGCCCGAGGCCGAGCGCTTCCTGGCAGCCGATGTGCGCCTGCCCCTGCGTCAATTGGCGGAGGGTTTCGGTTTCGACTATTTCGAGGCAGATTCGCCCGATACACTGGCTGCCGGGCTGCCGCGATTCTTTGCCGAAGGCAGTCGCCCGGCCATCCTGAATATTATCACTCCGGCTGCCGAGAGCGCCGAAACTTTCCGTAAATATTTTTCAAAAGCATGAGAAACTGGACCAAAATCAAGGATTTCTCCGATATTCTGTTTGACTTCTACAACGGCATAGCCCGCATCACTATCAACCGACCGGAAGTGTACAACGCCTTCCGCCCGCAGACCAACGCCCAGATGCTCGAAGCGATGGACTATTGCCGCCGAACACCCGAAGTGAGGGTTGTGGTGCTTACCGGCGCCGGCGACAAGGCTTTCTGCAGCGGTGGCGACCAGAACTACAAGAGCCGCGGCGGCTACCGCGACTCCGACGGTACACCACGCCTGAACGTGCTGGAACTGCACAAGGCCATCCGCAGCATTCCCAAACCGGTGATAGCAATGGTTAACGGCTACAGCATAGGAGGCGGAAACGTGCTCAATGTGGTGTGCGACCTTTCGATTGCGTCGACCAACGCGCGATTCGGCCAGACCGGTCCCAAAGTGGGCAGTTTCGACGCCGGTTTCGGTTCGTCGTATCTGGCACGCTGCGTGGGCCAGAAAAAAGCTCGCGAAATTTGGTACCTGTGTCGCCAATACACAGCGCAGGAGGCGCTCGCCATGGGTATGATAAACGCAGTGGTAGAGCCGGAGCGCCTTGAGGATGAGGTGGTGGAATGGTGCGAAACCATAATGAAGCGCAGCCCCTTCGCTATTCGCATGATCAAACGCGCCCTCAATGCCGAACTCGACGGTCAGGCCGGCCTGATGGAGTTTGCCGGCGACGCCACCCTCATGTACTATCTCATGGATGAGGCCCAGGAAGGGAAGAATGCTTTCCTTGAGAAACGCGATCCCGATTTCGATAAGTTCCCTCAGTTCCCGGGTTGATGGACGAACCGACGCTGGAGTGGGCTCCGCTGCGACTTCAATTCAAGTTTGAGGCCCGCACCTCGCGCGAAACGATGCGGGTCAAGGACACATATATAGTGAGGGCACGACGCGGCGAATCCGTGGCCTACGGCGAGTGCGCCCTGTTCCGCGGTCTCAGCGCCGACGACGTCCCCGACTATGAACGTGTCCTGAGCGATTACTGCCGTACGTCGGGCGCTATCGCCACGTGCCAGTACAGCTCGATTCGTTTCGGGATAGAGACTGCACTTCTGAATCTAGACAACCCCGGAGCGGGCACATGGGAAAAGGCTACGGATGGCGTGCCCATCAACGGCCTGATATGGATGGGCGATAAAGCCACCATGGCGTCACGTATAAAGGATAAGCTCGATGAAGGTTTCAAGGTGCTTAAGCTGAAAATAGGCGGCATCAATTTCGATGACGAGCTGGACCTTCTGCGATACATCCGTAAAAACTTCTCGTGCAGCGACCTCGAAATCAGGCTTGATGCCAATGGTTCGTTCACACCCTCCAATGCCCTTGAGCGCCTCGGCGAGCTTTCGGCGTTTTCCATCCACTCGATAGAGCAGCCTGTCAAAGCCGGACAAACTGAAGTGATGAGCAAGATTTGCAAGTTGTCGCCCATCCCCGTAGCGCTCGACGAGGAGCTTATAGGCACCACCTCCAGGCGCTTCAAAGACAATCTGCTTGAAGATGTGAAGCCTCATTATATCATCCTCAAACCGGCTTTGTGCGGCGGCCTGAGCGGCGCCGCCGAATGGGCTGACGCCGCCGACTCGGCCGGTGTCCCTTTCTGGTTCACTTCGGCGCTCGAAACCAACATCGGGCTCGACGCAATCGCGCGCTGTGCCATCGAGCGAGGGGTGATTATGCCTCAGGGACTCGGAACCGGTGAATTATACTATAATAATATAGCGTCGCCCATCGTTCGCCGCGGGCCACGGCTTTTTTATGATTCTGATGCAAAATGGAGCGTTCCCGAGCTGAACTGGACTATTTGAATTTTGTCGACGAGTGGCAATCCCCGTTGCCGTACATCCTTTCCAGGACATCCGGAAGCACGGGGACGCCGAAAGAAATCCGGTTGCTCAAAAGCGACATGTGGCGATCAGCTCAAACGGCCGTCGAACAATTCGGGCTCACGGCCGGCAGCACGATTGCATCAGCCCTTCCCGTAACAAGTATAGCCACAAAGATGGCTATTGTGCGCCATCTGGCAGCCGGATGTCGCTACGTGCCGTTGCCTGCGAGCAACGTCTTTGACATCCCGTGCCATATCGATCTTTTATCCATAGGCCCGTCTCAGACCGAGCTTTTTTTGCAGAATCCCGGTCTGCGTCACCATGTCGACACCCTTTTTGTGGGCGGCGCGCCGCTCTCGCAGGAACGCATGGAGACACTCCTCAGTCTCGGCTATAATGTTTGTGTGAGTTACGGAATGACCGAAACATGCAGCAATGTGGCCCTGTGCCGCTCCTCGGATGGCATATTTGAAGCTAACCCCGGCATAAGTTTTGAGGCAGACCCGCGCGGCTGCCTGGTGATCGTGGCGCCGGATTATTCATTTTCGGGCACCGTGACCAACGATGTTGTGGATCTTCTCGACGAGCGCCATTTCAGGTGGGTGGGCCGCTATGACAATGTGATTAACAGCGGCGGCCTGAAACTATACCCGGAAAAGATTGAGCCACTATTGGCCGATGTTATCGGCCGCCCGTTCTATATTGTCGGGCGGCCGCATCCGCTGTGGGGAGAAGCCTTGGCCGCTGTGGTGGAAGGTTACGAAGGCGATGCTGCCGCTATTGTCGCTGCCCTCCGCGGTTTTTCCGACGGCGTTCACCGGCCCAAATCAGTAGCTGTTGTAGCTGAGTTTGAACGCACCTCTACCGGAAAAATCAAAAGGATTCTCCCGCAGGATGCAATATTCCACGAAGTGTAAAATGCGCCCCACCCCGCATAAACAGCGGCTTTTTTTGAAAACTTTTGGCTGTTAATTTTGTTAATTAAGAAAAGTGTTGTAATTTTGCAACCACAAATATGCGCCTTAAGCATCTTTGTACGTAAATCCCCTCATTATTTTTTGAATATCCGGTTGTAATACGACCCCCGAGGCTACAGTACATTCACAGCCTCCCTCCCCCAAGTATCACAATTTATGTATAACATTTCTGAATTGAACGAAATGGGCGACGACCAGCTGCGTGGCGTTGCCGAGTCGATGGGTCTTAAAAAAATAGATCCTTCTCAAAAACAAGATCTTATATACCGTATTCTCGACCAGCAGGCCGTAGATCGCGCTTCTGCGGGCGCCGACCGCCGTCGCGACAGCGATGACAACGACGCAGCCGCTGAAACTAAAAAGCGTGGCCGCCGTCCTAAAAAGGAAGAAACCGCGGCCGAAAAGCGCTCGCCCAAGAAAAATACCAAGGCCGAAAAGCCTGCCAAGGAGACTGTTGCCGAAGAAAAAGCTCAGGAGACGAATTCCGCTCCGGCTCCCTCCGGCGCGGAGCCCGTTGCCGAAGCTCCCAAAAAGCGCCGTGGCCGTCCTTCCAAAAAGGAACTTGAAGAGCGCAAGAAGGCTCAGAACGCTGAAAACGCCCCGACTGAGGAACCAAAGCCCGAAGCGGTTTCGGAAGTGCCGGCTGAAGCAGCCGAGCCCGTGGCCGCTGCTCCCGTGCAGCCAGTTGAAGCCGAATCTGCCGCGCCCGAGCAACAGCGCACGCGCGATTTCCGCCCCTCGGGGTCTGCCGATTCTTCATTCGGCTCGTTTTTCCCGCGCGGCGAAGGCCGCAAGTTTGTTCCCCGCTCGGCCAAGGAGCGTGAGGAAGCAGAACGCGTTGTGGCTCAAGCTCCCATCACGATAGCCGAACCCGGTCAGCCCCTACCCAATCAGCAGCAGGGAAAGAAGAACAAGAACCGCAAGGATCGCCAGCAGGTGCAGGATCGCCGTTTCGATTTCTCGGGCCTCCTTGAGGCCGCAGGCGTACTGGAGATAGAACCCCAGGGCCATGGTTTCCTGCGTTCGAGCGACTTCAACTACATGCCCAGCCCCGACGATATCTACGTGTCGCAGGCCCAGATCAAGCAGAACGGACTGAAGACTGGCGACGTGGTGGAGGCCGCCGTGCGTCCCCCTCGCGAAAACGACAAGTATTTCATACTCACGGATGTGATTCGTGTGAACGGTCGTTCGCTCGACTTCATCCGCGACCGTGTGCCCTTCGAGCACCTCACGCCGCTGTTCCCGGACGAGAAGTTCAACCTCACGGGAGGCAACAGCAGCAACCTCTCCACACGCGTCGTTGACATGTTCTCGCCCATCGGCAAAGGTCAGCGCGGCCTCATCGTGGCACCGCCCAAGACGGGTAAGACGCTACTCCTTAAGGACGTGGCAAACGCGATAGCCGAAAACCATCCGGAGACCTACATCATAATCCTGCTCATCGACGAGCGTCCGGAGGAGGTGACCGACATGCAGCGCAGCGTAAATGCCGAGGTTATCGCCAGTACTTTCGACGAGCCCGCCGACCGCCACGTGCGCATCGCCGGCATTGTTCTCGAGAAGGCCAAGCGCATGGTAGAGTGCGGCCACGATGTTGTGATTCTGCTCGACTCCATTACCCGTCTGGCACGCGCCTACAACACCTGCGCTCCCGCCTCGGGCAAGATTCTGAGCGGCGGCGTGGACGCCAATGCCCTCCAGAAACCGAAGCGTTTCTTCGGCGCCGCCCGTAACATCGAAGGCGGTGGCTCGCTCACGATTATCGCCACCGCCCTCACCGAAACATCGTCGAAGATGGACGAGGTGATTTTCGAAGAGTTCAAGGGCACGGGCAACATGGAGCTCCAGCTCGACCGCAAGCTGTCCAACAAGCGCATCTTCCCCGCCGTCGACATCATGGCGTCCAGCACCCGCCGCGACGACCTGCTGCTGCGCCCCGAAACCCTCAACCGCATGTGGATTCTCCGCCGCTTCCTGGGCGACCGCAACAGCGTGGAGGCTATGGAATTCATGAAAGACCGCATGGAGCGCACCCGCGACAACGACGAACTGCTCCGCACTATGGGCGACTAAGAGCCTGTCACATAATATCACGCGGCGCCGGGCAATTTTTTGCCCGGCGTTTCGTTTATATAGGTGATGAAAAAGAAACTGCTACTTCTCATTACCATAATATCGCTTGCATCGCAGGCGCTTTCGGCCGCAATCAAGCTGCATGGCAAGATCACGGACGAAAACAACGAACCGCTGGAATTTGTGTCTATCCGCGTGAAGGGTACGGCGCTCGGGGCCACCTCGGGCCTCGACGGCACGTTTCAGTTTTCAGTGGCCGACTGCGACACTCTGCGGCTGGTCTTCACCTGCATAGGTTATCAGGAGGCCAACCGCCGCTTTATAAATCCCAAGGGCGAACTTGCCGTAAACGTCAAGATGGAACCGGCTTCTTATGCTCTCAACGGTATTGAAGTCACTGACTATCGCAAGCAGACCGATGCCCTGCAGCGTATTGATGCGGATTCCTATAAGCTCGCACCCGACGTGACCGGCGGCTCGGTGGAAGGCCTCATCTCGACTATGGCCGGAGTGAACAGCGGCAACGAAATGTCGTCGCAGTACAGTGTGCGCGGCGGCTCTTACGACGAAAACAGCGTATATATTAATGGTATAGAGGTATATCGCCCCCAGCTTATCAGCTCGGGCCAGCAGGAAGGCCTCAGCATCATCAATCCGGATATGGTTGGGGCCATTGGTTTCTCCACCGGCGGCTTTGGGGCGCAGTACGGCGACCGTATGTCGAGCGTGCTTGACATCACCTATCGGCAGCCTGAGAGTTTTGAAGGCACCGCCGATGCCAGCCTCATGGGCGGAAGTCTTTCGATAGGCAGCGCCAGCGGGCGCTTCACACAGCTGCACGGTGTGCGGTACAAGAGCAACGCCTCGTTGCTCAGTTCGATGGACGACAAGGGAGAATACGACCCCAAATTCTTCGACTATCAGACCTACATGACCCTGCGCGCGGCTAAGGCATGGAGTGTGAGCCTGCTCGGCAATATTTCCATCAACAACTATAAATTCACGCCCCGCGACCGCACGACGTCCTTCGGCACCAGTACGGATGCAAAGCAGTTCAAGGTCTACTTCGACGGTTCGGAGAAAGACCGCTTTGAAACCTTCTTCGGCGCCGCCACCATCAGCTACTCGCCCAACAAGCTCAATACATTCGACCTGTTGCTGTCCGGCTTCATGAGCAACGAGCTCGTGACCTACGACATCAGCGGTGAGTACTGGCTCGACCAGGCCGGCACATCGGGTGGCGATGCCGTGGGTGGCGAACTCGGAGTGGGAAAATATCGCGAACACGCGCGCAACCGTCTTAAGGCAAGCGTATTGAGCGCCACACTCCGTGCGGCATCGCAGTGGCGCAAGCACAATTTAGCCTATGGTATCGGTGTGAATCTGGAGCGTATTCACGACCGCACGCGGGAATGGGAGCTGCGCGACAGCGCGGGATTCTCTCTGCCGGCCACACCGGACGCCCTGAGGGTGATTTACAACCTCGACTCCCGCAACGACCTATCGTCGGCCCGAATGTCGGCCTATGTTCAGGACAGCTACCGCCTTTCCACTTCGGCAGGATATATCAATCTGAACGGCGGCGTGCGACTGAGCTACTGGAACTACAACCGCGAGTTTCTCGTGAGTCCGCGCCTGAGCGTGGGCTTCGTGCCGGACGCTGCCCCCCGCTGGGCGTTCCGCTTTGCCACGGGCCTTTACTATCAGTCGCCATTCTTCAAGGAGTTTCGAATGCCGGTGTCCGATGCCGATGGCAACACTGTAGTGCTTCTCAACTCCGACATCAAGTCGCAGCGCTCCTTCCAGCTCATAGGTGGCGCGGATTTCACGTTCCGTGCGTTCAACCGTCCCTTCAAGTTTTCGGCCGAAGCCTATTACAAGAACCTGGGCAACCTTATACCCTATGAGATAGACAATCTTAAGGTCGTATACGCCGGCCGGAACCTCACCAATGGTTTTGCCGCTGGCCTTGATATGAAACTTTTCGGACAGTTCGTGCCCGGTTCGGATTCATGGATAAGTCTTTCGGTGATGAAGACGCAGGAGACACTGAACGGCGTGAAAGTGCCCCGCCCCACCGACCGGCGCTACAGCATGGCCGTCTTCTTCACGGATTATTTCCCGAAGTTTCCGAAATTGAAATTCAGTTTGCGTGGCATCCTCAACGACGGTCTGCCCATGACGGCCCCGCGCGGCAGCCGCGACAAAGGCTATTTCCGTGCGCCGGCCTATAAGCGTATCGATGTGGGCCTGAACTACGCCCTGCTCTCCCCGCGCGCCGATGGCGAACCGCGCCGCAGCGGATTTCTCGGCTCGCTGAAAAGCGTGTGGCTGGGGGTGGATGTTTTCAATCTTCTCGACATCAGCAACGTCAGCTCCTACTACTGGGTGACCGACGTAAACGACATACAGTATGCCGTGCCCAACTATCTCACCCGTCGCCAGTTCAACGTGCGCCTGAGTGTCGATTTTTAAGGCTTTAGTGACAAAAGTGTTACAATACACCATCTAAAGTGTTGATTTTTCGCCAAGAATGGGCTTGTTTCCTAAAAAAATAGTATATTTGCATGTTATATAACATAGCAATACAACACACGCATGATAAAAGCTGCCCTCGAAAAGGTAATTAATGAGGATATGGCCGAAATTTGGACACGCCTCAATAGCGACGAACGTCGCCAGGTTGTGGAAAATATGGAGGTACATACTTTTAAGAAAAATCAGCTGATTTATGCCGAAGGCGACGAGCCCGAATTTCTCTGGGTGCTCCTCAAAGGCAAGGTAAAGAAGACAAAGGAAGGTGTGGGCGGCCGTGTGCAGATTTTGCGACTCATCCGCCCCGTTCAGTATTTCGGCTATCGCGCCTATTTTGCTCAGGAATCCTACGTGAGCAGCGCGTCGGCGTTCGAGCCCTCGATGCTCGGAGCCGTGCCTCTGACTCTTGTTCGCGACCTCATCAGCAACAACAACGACCTGGCCTGGTTCTTTATCCAGGAGCTGTCCAAGAACCTGGGCGGTTCCGACACCCGCATCGTCAACCTCACGCAGAAGCACATCCGCGGTCGTCTGGCCGAGGCTCTGATAGTGCTCCTCGACAACTACGGCTACGAAGAAGACGGCTCTACCCTCAAGATATATATGGCGCGCGAAGACCTCGCCAATCTCTCCAACATGACCACCAGCAATGCCATCCGCACGCTGTCGACTTTCGTGGCCGAGCGCCTTGTTGTGGTAGACGGCCGCAGAATCAAGATTATCAACGAACCCATGCTGCGCAAGATCAGCAAATACGGATAATCCTTTTTCGACGGTTAAAAAATGATAGTAATGAAGTTTGGCGGCACTTCGGTCGGTTCGGCCGAAAGATTGCTCGCCACAGCACGAATCATCACCTCCTCCTCCACCCCCGCCATTGTGGTTCTCTCCGCAATGAGCGGTATCACCAACCGGCTCCTGCTTCTTTCAGAGGGACATGCAACACGCGAGGAAATCCTTCGGCACCATATCGCCGCCGCCACGCAATTGGGTATAGCCACTATCGTGGCCCAGCGTCTGGAGCAGATTCTTGAATCGGCCTCTACCCCGGCAGAAATCGTTGTTTGCGGCGAACTCATGAGCACCACATTGATGTGTGCCCTGCTGCAGAAAAACGGTGTTGACGCCGTGCTCGTTCCCGCGCTCGACTACATGCGCCTAAACGAGAAGGGAGAACCCGACGCGGAAGAAATAGCACGCCTCACCACCGCCGCTCTTGCAGCTGCCGGCAATCACGATTTTTATATCACGCAGGGTTTTATCTGCCGCGACAAAGACGGAAATGTCGCCACCCTCACCCGCGGGGGCAGCGACTACACGGCCACACTGCTCGGTGAGGCCACCGGCGCGCCGGAAGTGCAGATATGGACTGATATCGACGGCGTCTACACCGCCGACCCCAGAAAAGTGCCCACTGCGCGTTGCATCCCCGCCCTCAGTTACGACCAGGCCGATACGGCCGCGCGCTGCGGCGCGAAGATTCTGCACCCCGACTGCGTGTTGCCTGCCCGCCGCTCTGGGCTTAAGATCCGTGTGCTGGATTCGTTCCATCCGGAAGCGGCCGGTACAACCATAGGCGATTTCGCCACAGCTCCCGGTTTTGTGGCCGTGGCGGCGCTTGAAAGAGGCGAAAATGCTGTAGTGAGCCTCGTGGGCAGGGAGGGCGACGACGACTGCACGCGTGTGCTGGCGGCCCTTCCGGGAGCTGCAGAGGTGTCGGCTACGGGCGCCTGTGTGCAGGCTACGGTTTCGTTGGCGGAATGCACGGCTGCGATGAACAGTTTACACAAGCTTATTATCTAACGGGTTTTCAATATATATGATTTCTGTAAATAATCTCGGCATCCAGTTCGGCAAACGAGTGCTGTTTCAGGATGTTAACTTGAAATTTACGCCTGGCAACTGCTATGGCATCATTGGTGCCAACGGCGCCGGAAAGTCCACTCTCATGAGGATGCTGAGCGGCGAGCTCTCTCCCACCCACGGTTCGGTGAGTCAGGGCCCGGGCGAACGCATGAGTGTGCTCGAGCAGGACCACTATAAATTCGACGACTGCACCGTCATGAACACCGTGCTCCAAGGCCACACAGTGCTCTGGGACATCATGCAGGAAAAGGATGCGCTGTATGCCAAGCCCGACTTCAGCGATGCCGACGGCATGCGTGCCTCCGAGCTCGAGGAAAAGTTTGCCGAACTCGAGGGATGGAATGCCGAAAGCGACGCTGCCGCACTGCTCAGCGGCCTCGGCATCAAGGAAGACAAGCACTATCTGATGATGCGCGACCTCAGCGGTAAGGAAAAGGTGCGCGTTCTCCTCGCAAAGGCTCTGTTCGGCAACCCTGACAATCTGCTGCTCGACGAGCCCACCAACGACCTCGACCTCGACACCGTGGCTTGGCTCGAAGACTATCTGTCGAAATTTGAGAACACAGTGCTGGTGGTGAGCCACGACCGCCACTTCCTCGACTCTGTGTGCACCCACACCCTCGACATCGACTACAGCCGCGTGCAGTTATTCGCCGGCAACTACAGTTTCTGGTATCAGTCGAGCCAGCTCGCACTGCGCCAGCAACAGCAGCAGAACAAGAAAGCCGAGGAAAAACGCAAGGAACTGCTGGAATTTATTCAGCGTTTCAGCGCCAATGTGGCAAAAAGCAAGCAGACGACCTCGCGCAAAAAGATGCTCGAGAAGCTCAATGTAGAGGAAATACAGCCGTCGAGCCGTCGCTATCCCGGCATCATCTTCACCCCCGAGCGCGAGCCGGGCAATAAAATCCTGGAAGTGCACGGCCTAAGCGCCACGAGCGACGACGGTACGGTTCTTTTCCGCGACGTCAACTTCCAGATAGAAAAAGGCGACAAAGTGGTTTTCCTCAGCCGCGACCCGCGTGCAATGACCGCGCTCTTCGAGATTGTGATGGGCAACCGCAAGCCCGACAGCGGTTCTTTCGACTGGGGCCAGACCATCACCACGGCCTACCTGCCCATGGACAACTCCGAGTTTTTCCGCACCGACCTCAACCTCGTGGACTGGCTCTGCCAGTTCAGCTCCGACACCAGCGAGATTTATCTGAAAGGTTTTCTCGGCAAGATGCTTTTTTCGGGTGAAGAAGTGCTTAAGCAAGCCTCGGTGCTCAGCGGTGGCGAAAAGATGCGTTGCATGATAGCGCGCATGATGATGACAAACGCCAACACCCTCGTGCTCGACTCCCCCACCAACCATCTCGACCTTGAGAGCATCCAGGCATTCAACAACACCCTGCAGGCATTCAAGGGCAATATCCTCATGGCATCTCACGACCACGAGTTTATCCAGACCGTGTGCAACCGGGTGATTGAGCTCACGCCCAACGGTATCATCGACAAGATGATGGACTACGACGATTACATCACCGACGACAAGGTGCTTGCCGCCCGCGAACGACTTTATAAATAACCACAAATCACGATATTATGGTAAAACATATAGTAATGTTCCGCCTCAAGGGCACTCCCGAAGAGCGCCTGCGCGTAGCCACGGCCTTCAAGGAGGCGCTCGAGGCTCTCCCGGCTCAGATTGAAGTGCTCCGCTCCATAGAAGTGGGCCTCAACCAGAACCCCGCCGAAGACTGGGACGTGGTGCTCACAGCCGTTGTTCCCACGATGGCCGACGTGGCTGTCTACGCCAAGCATCCCGCCCACGTAGCTGCCGCAGCCCTGCTCGGCGCCAACAAGGAAATGCGCGGCTGCGTCGACTACGAATTCTGACACGGCAATAAGCAATAAAAAAGGAGACCCGCGGGTCTCCTTTTTTATTGCAATATCTTTTCCTTACTTCAGGGCGCAGCCTTTGCATTTCTCGGAAATCTCCGTGAAGAAGTCGTTGCCCTTGTCGTCCACGAGGATGAATGCGGGGAAGTCTTCCACCTCGATTTTCCAGATAGCCTCCATGCCCAGTTCGGGGTATTCGAGCAGTTCAACGCTCTTGATGGAGTTCTGGGCCAGGACAGCGGCAGGACCGCCAATGCTGCCCAGATAGAAGCCGCCGTGCTTGTGGCAGGCCTCAGTCACCTGCTTCGAGCGATTGCCCTTTGCAATCATGATCATGGAGCCGCCGGCATCCTGGAACTGGTCTACGTAGGGGTCCATGCGTCCTGCGGTCGTGGGACCGAACGAACCGCTGGCCATGCCTGCGGGAGTCTTGGCCGGACCGGCATAGTAGATGGGATGGTCCTTGAGATACTGAGGCATGGGTTCGCCGGCATCAAGGCGCTGCTTGATTTTAGCGTGGGCGATGTCGCGGCCCACTATGATGGTGCCGTTGAGCGACAGACGCGTGCTCACGGGATATTTCGACAGTTCGGCGAGAACTTCGGGCATGGGGCGGTTCAGGTCGATGCGCACCACCTCGCCCTCGCCCTGCTTGCGGTAGGCTTCGGGGATGAGTTCGCCGGGATTGCTGTCGAGTTTCTCAATCCACAGGCCCTCACGGTTGATTTTAGCCTTGACGTTGCGGTCGGCCGAGCAGCTCACGCCCATACCGATGGGACAGGAAGCGCCGTGGCGCGGCAGACGAATCACGCGGATATCGTGGGCGAAATACTTGCCGCCGAACTGTGCGCCCAGGCCCAGTTCTTCAGCTGCCTTCTTGAGCACCTTCTCGAGCTCGACGTCGCGGAAAGCGTGGCCCAGCTCATTGCCTTCGGTGGGCAGGTTGTCGTAGTACTTCACCGAAGCTTTCTTCACCGTGGTGAGGTTCATTTCGGCCGAGGTACCGCCGATTACGAAGGCGATGTGATAGGGAGGACATGCCGCCGTGCCCAGCGACTTCATTTTCTCGACAAGGAAGGGCACGAGTTTTTCGGGAGTGATGATGGCCTTGGTCTCCTGATAGAGGTAGGTCTTGTTGGCCGAACCGCCGCCCTTGGCCACGAAGAGGAAATGATACTCGTCGTCGTGTCCGGCGTGGATGTCGATCTGTGCCGGGAGGTTGCAACCGGTGTTCACCTCGTCGTACATGTTGAGAGGTGCGTTCTGGCTGTAGCGGAGATTGTCGGTCGTGTAGGTGTCGTACACACCTTTGCTGATGTATTTCTCGTCGTTGGCGCCCGTGAAGACGTACTGGCCCTTCTCGCCATGAACGATGGCCGTGCCGGTGTCCTGGCAGAACGGCAGCTGGCCTTTGGCGGCCACTTCGGCGTTGCGCAGCATCGTCAGAGCCACGAACTTGTCGTTCTCGCTTGCCTCGGGGTCGGCGAGAATTTTAGCTACCATGGCGTTGTGCTCGCGGCGCAGCATGAAGGCGTTGTCGTGAGTGGCCTGACGCGCAAGCACGGTGAGGGCTTCGGGGTCCACGACAAGAAACTCGTGACCGCCCCAATTTTCCACCTTCACATAGTCTTTGGTGAGGTGGTAATATTCAGTAGTGTCGGGTCCCAGAGGGAACATCTCCTGATACTTGAATGGTTTTGTTGCCATATAATAATTTGTTTGACCGTTTGGTCGGTTATTGTAAGCGCAAAATTATAAAATAGTGGTCATAAATGCAAGCCTACTTGAAAAAACCGTTTTCTTCCCTCGTTGTGCGTGCAGGAGCTTCGGCCGTGGCGGCAGCCAGCGAGGCGGGCAGCCACACTGCCATGTCGCCCTCGCCGCGGTGTGCCCAGGCATAATAGGGAATCATCTTCAGCTGGCGGTCGGCCACAGTCAGACGGCCGTCTTCGCCGTAGGCAAGCAGCTGAACAGGCATTTTAATAGTGGCCACGCCGCCCAGCATCTCGCCGCAGGGCTCGGCCTCGGGTTTGGCTCCTGCGGGCAGCAGCACGTTGTGGACGCAGAAATCGTTGTCGGGCCACTCGGCGCAGTACACAAGCGGACCACGCTCCACGGCCAGGCGACCGCGGTCGTCGGCCACGGCATCATGAGCTTTCACCAGGCGTGCGGGCATGTCGAAATGAATCTTCACTTCGTCGCCTTTCTTCCACTTGCGGTCTACCACCATGTAGCCGTTGCGCAGCTCGCCCGAGACGTATTCGCCGTTCACGCTCACGGTCCAGGCAGGCGTAAGGTCGTCGGCATAGCTGTAGAGGTCGCCGGGCACCACGCTGTTGCGCACCCAGCCGGGAATACGGATGTTCATGGCGAAATCTCCGCCGCCGTTTTCAACCTTCAGGTTCACGTCGCCGTCGTAGGGGTAGCCTGTCGACTGGCGAAGTCTTACGTTGCGGTTGCCCACGGCCACGTCGGCGGTGTTGTCGAGAAACAGATTCACGAACACATCACGGTCGCGCACGGCATACACATATCCCGGCAGCGACGGAATGAATCGGCTGATGTTGCTGGGGCAGCAAGCGCAGCCGAACCACGGCTGGCGGGAATAATTGCCCGTCGATGCCAGCGGATTGGGATAGAAAAACGATCCGCCATCCATCGACACGCCGGATATAAGGCCGTTGTAGAGCGTTCGCTCCAGCACGTCGAAGTATTTCGCATCGGCGTGGAGCAGGAACAGACGGTAGTTCACATATACATTGCCTATGGCTGCGCAGGTTTCGTTGTAGGCCGTGGCGTTGGGCAGCTCGTAGTCGGCGCCGAAAGCCTCGCCGGCGTGGCGTGCGCCTATACCACCGGTGATATACAGCTTCTTGCCCGTGATATTGTCCCAAATCCTGTCGATAGCCTTGATATAGGCACTGTCGCCCGTGATGGCGGCGACATCGGCCATGCCGGCATACATGTATGTGGCGCGCACGGCGTGGCCCACGGCCTCGCTCTGCTCAAGCACGGGGATGTGGGACTGCGCGTACATGTCGCGGCGCGGCGTGGTGCCGCGTGCCTCCAGGAAAAATTTGGCCTGGTCGAGATATTTCCGGTCGCCGGTCACGGTGTAGAGACGCACCAGCGCCATCTCGGCTATCTGATGGCCGGGCACGAGGCGACGCTGGTTGTCGCCGTTGCCTATGTTGCGGCACACGCAATCGGCATAGCGCATGGCTATGTCCAGGAAATTTCTTTTTCCTGTGGCCTGGTAGTGGGCCACTGCACCCTCAATCATGTGTCCGAGGTTATAGAACTCGTGGGAGAGAAGTTCCACCTCGTCCCAACGGCCGCCTTTGGCCCAGTCGTGAGGGTTGTCGGGGTTCTGCGTGCGCGCGGTGAAAAGATAGCCGTCGGGCTCCTGGGCCGCCGCCACTATTTCAAGAATGCTGTCTATATAGGCCTCCAGTTTCTTGTCGGGATAGGAACTGAGGCGATAGGAAGCTCCCTCGATGGTCTTGTACACATCCGTGTCGTCGAAAGGGAAACCCGTGGCATGGTATTCGCTCCTTGGAGCGGCTGCGCGCTTGAAGTTCTCGTATCGGCCGCTTTCCTCGCATTTGCTGAAAGCCAGAGGGATAGTGACATCGCGGCTCGCTGCCATACGGTCGGCCCAGAAACCGCCGTCGACGTTCACGGAGGTAAACGGAACCGGCGTCACCGGGTAGCCGCTCTGAATCACGGCCTGTTTCCTTGCGTGCGCGCCGGATGAAATTCCGGCCGCCAAAATCAAAACTGGTATTAGTTTGTTAATATTCATATAGGTATTTTAGTGCGTTGCACAAAGGTACTACAATTGTTTGTAAAAACATAAAATATTAGCTAATTTTGCATAACAAATCAACGATATGGAACTGATAAAAAACGAAGAACTGGGCGGCGAACGCCCCCTGTTCGGAAGCCATGACCTGCGTCTTGAAAACGTAACCATCCATGCCGGCGAGTCGGCGATAAAGAATTGCCGGAATATCGAAGCCGTGGACTGCCGCTTTGAAGGAAAATACCCCTTCTGGCACGTCGACGGTTTCCGCATCGACAAATGCGAGTTCACCCCCAGCGCGCGTGCCGCCCTCTGGTATTCGCGCGGCCTGGTGATGACCGACACTCAGGTCGATGCACCCAAGATGTTCCGCGAGATGCACTCGCTCATTCTCGAGCGCGTGAATATCCCCGATGCCCAGGAGACAATGTGGCACTGCTCGGACATCACGCTGCGCGACGTCACCACGGCCAATGCCGACTATATCTTCATGCATTGCTCCGACATCCGCATCGACCGCTACCGCCAGGACGGTAACTATTCCTTCCAGTATTGCAAGAACGTAGAGATACGCAACGCTGAGATTCATTCAAAAGATGCCTTCTGGAACACGGAGAACGTGACTGTCTACGACTCCGTCCTCTCCGGCGAATACCTGGGATGGCACTCGCGCAACCTGCGCCTGGTGCGCTGCCACATCAGCGGCACGCAGCCTCTGTGCTACTGCGAGAATCTCGTGCTGGAAGACTGCACTTTCGCCGACGACTGCGACCGCGCTTTTGAAGACAGCGACGTGAACGCCCGGGTTAATTCCCACATCGTGAGCATCGTCAATCCCCGCTCGGGCGAGATTCACTGCAAGAGCGTGGGCGACATTCACCTCGACGAATTTATCAAGGAACCAGCCAATTGCCGAATAGAGAGCGATCTATGATTTCCCGCTACGACTTCGACCGCAGTGCCCCTGACCGTCGCGGCACCGCCTCCTACAAATGGGACTCGGCCGACTCCGGGGATGTGATTCCCCTGTGGGTAGCCGACATGGATTTCCGCACGGCACCGGCTGTCATTGACGCACTGCGGCGCCGCGTCGACCACGGCGTGTTCGGATATGTGAAGGTGCCCGACGAATACTTCGGCGCCCTCACCCATTGGTTCGCCTCGCGCCACGGCTGGTCGTTCTCCCGCGAAGACGTCATATACACCTCCGGCGTGGTCCCGGCCATATCGGCCATAATAAAGGCCCTGTGCAAGCCCGGCGACGGAGTGGTGGTGCAGACTCCGGTCTATAATTGCTTCTTTTCGTCGATAAGAAACAACGGTTGCCGAGTGGTGGAAAACCCGCTGCTTCGTGAAGATTTCCCTGACGGCACCTTCACCTACCGCATGGATTTCGACGGCCTCGAGAGCCTTGTGTCGTCGCCGGATTGCAAGCTCCTGCTGCTGTGCAACCCCCACAATCCGGCGGGGCGTTGCTGGACGGCCGACGAACTGGCGCACGTGGCGGAAATATGCGGCCGCCACGGAGCCACTGTCGTGAGCGACGAGATTCATTGCGAGCTCACTATGCCCGGCATCGTCTTCACGCCTTTCGCCACCGTCGCCGGCAGGTGCAGCTATGTGGTGTGCAACTCCCCCAGCAAGGCCTTCAACACTGCCGGACTGCAGATAGCCAATATAATATGCCCATCGGCCGAGATGCGTGCGGCCATCGACCGGGCCATCAACATCAACGAGGTGTGCGATGTAAATCCTTTCGGTGTCGTGGGGCTTATTGCCGCCTACAACGAAAGCGGCGAGTGGCTTGATGAGCTCCGGGAGTATATCAGGGGCAACTATCAGGCGTTCCGGGATTTCATGGACCTGGAATTGCCTCGGCTCCCCTACTCCCGCCTCGAGGCTACCTACCTTGCATGGGTGGATATACGTCCCACGGGGCGCCGCGGTGAGGAAATAGAACACGAGCTCATTACTAAGAATAAAGTGTGGGTCAACGCCGGCGGTATGTACGGCTGCGACGATTACATACGCATAAATCTCGCGTGCCCCCGGGAGCGGCTCCTTGAAGGGCTGCGACGCATGGCCGACGGTATTTCGCAGTGGCTGAAATAACTCAAATACGCGACGGCGCCCACATGAATTTCGGCGACAAACTGGCACTCGCTGCCAAGTTGTCGCTGCCTGCCATCATGGCCCAGCTGTCGAGTATCCTGATGCAGTACATTGACGCGTCCATGGTGGGACGGTTGGGTGCCGACTCTGCCGCATCGGTAGGTCTCGTGAGCAGTTCGCTGTGGCTGTTCTGGGGCATTTGCTCCATGTTCACCATGGGTTTTTCGGTGCAGGTGGCCCACCGTCTCGGCGCGAAGGAGACCGACGACGCCCGCTCGGTAGTGCGCCAGGGTCTCACCACTTGCCTGCTCTTCGGATTCGCGATGGGCGGCATAGGCCTGGCCATTTCTCCATGGCTTCCGGGATGGCTGGGTGGCGAGGTGCAGGTGCGCGCCGGTGCCTCGCTGTATTTCGGCGTATTCGTGGCCGCACTCCCCGTTCTTACACTCAACTATATGGCGGGTGGAATGCTGCGATGCGCCGGAAACATGAAAGTGCCGAGCGTGTTGAATGTGCTCATGTGCGTGCTCGACGTCGTGTTCAACTTCTTCCTGATTTTTCCGTCCAGGGAAATCAATGTTTTTGGCGCGCAGCTCTACATGCCGGGCGCAGGTCTGGGCGTACTTGGCGCCGCCCTCGGCACGGTCCTTGCCGAAGCTGTGGTGGCGGCTCTGATGCTTTGGCACCTGCTTGCGCGGCAGGCCGACCTGTCCATCAAGGGTACGCGCGGAAGTTTCCGGCCCACGGCCGACGTGTTGCGGCGTGCCGTCAAGATTTCGGCACCCATGACCCTACAGCAGGCGCTTTTCAGCGGCGCGCAGATTATGATCACCATAATAGTGGCCCCGATTGGCGTGGTGGCTATTGCGGCAAACGCATTTGCCGTCACGGCCGAAAGTCTCTGCTACATGCCCGGTTTCGGCATCTCCGACGCGGCCACCGCCCTTACGGGGCAGAGTTTCGGTGCGCGCCGTCCGGCCCTGGTGCGCAGTTTCGGCTATATCACCGTGGGAATGGGCATGGCCGTGATGACCGTGATGGGACTGGTGATGTACCTGGCCGCTCCGCTCATGATGGATATAATGACTCCCGTGGCCGCCATCAAGGAGCTGGGCACGGAAGTGCTGCGCATCGAGGCATGGGCCGAACCGATGTATGCAGCGTCAATCGTGGCTTATGGCGCCATGGTGGGCGTGGGCGACACCAAGATTCCGGCCGTGATGAACTTCGGCAGCATCTGGCTCGTGCGCATCCCTGTGGCCGCATTGCTGGCCCCCAGAATGGGCCTTCGGGGCGTGTGGATAGCCATGGCTCTGGAACTGACATTCCGCGGAGCGATATTTCTATGGCGACTCATATCAGGCGCATGGTATAAACACATTCATGTCAACACTGTAAATGAAAGCAATTGAACCACTGAGGCATGTGTCCCTCACACGATATATAGAACCCCTGCGCGAAGGCGGCTCGCTGCCCGCTCTGGCCGAGGCCGACGACGGTTTCAAATATGCCGTGAAATTCCGTGGCGCGGGCCATGGGCCCAAAATGCTCGTGGCCGAGCTGATAGGCAGCGAGCTGGCGCGAGCTGCCGGATTGAAGGTGCCCGAACTCGTTTTTGTGGACGTCGATGAGGATTTCGGGCGCACTGAAGGAGACGAAGAAATTCAGGACCTCCTCAGGGCCAGCCGTGGATTGAATCTGGGGCTGCATTATCTCGCCGGCACATACACCTGGGACACACTCGTCAACGACGTGGATGCGCTCACTGCTTCTAAAGTGCTGTGGCTCGATGCATTTCTCACGAATATCGACCGCACCGTGCGCAACACCAACATGCTGGCGTGGCGCCGCGAGCTGTGGCTCATCGACCACGGAGCATCGCTCTATTTCCACCACTCGTGGAGCGACTGGCAGAAAGCCGCCCTTTCGTCGTTTCCCTATGTGAAGGATCATGCGTTCATACGCGAGGCTTCCGAGCTCGATGCCGCCGACAGCTTCATGCACGAGAAAATCACGCCGGAGGTAATAGACACGATTGTCGATATGGTGCCCGACGAATGGCTCACGGGCGAACCCGGCGACGGCAGTCCCACGCCGGCCGACCGTCGCGAGGTGTACAAAAACTTTCTGAAAACCCGACTCTCCAACTCCAAAATCTTTGTCGACCATGCAAAACAAGTCAGAGCAGCATCTGTATGAGTATGCCATAATTCGGTACATGCCCAGCATGGAGCGGGGAGAGTTTGTGAACATCGGGCTCCTGATGATGTGCAAGCGTCGCCGTTGGCTAAAGACCCGCGTAGACTGCAACATGCCACGCATCAAGGCTATAGCTCCCAAGGGGGATGCTTCGGGACTCGACCATCAGTGTGAGGTGTTCCGCGCCATTTCAGAGGGACGCCCGGTCGGTCACCCTATCGCTTCGCTTCCGGCCGAGGAGCGCTTCCGGTGGCTCACGGCGGTGCGCAGCGCCTCGATTGTGACATCGCGCCCCCACCCCGGTTTCACTGCCGACCTCGACGCCACTTTCGAGCGCCTCTACTCGGAGCTCGTTCTCTGAACTGATTATGAAATGCGGCTCCAGTCGGCCGTGCGGTTGACGCTTGCTTCAAGCGCTCGCCTGAAGGCGCTGTTTTCCGGAGCCGTGAGTTCGGGGTCGCTGTCAAGCAGTCGCTCGGCCGCGTCGCGTGCCATCTGCACCACTTGGCCGTCCGTAGCCAGGTTTGTAAGCTTTAGTTCGAAGGGCATTCCGCTCTGCATCGTGCCCTCGATATCGCCCGGACCACGCATCTGCATGTCGGCTTCGGCCACCACAAAGCCGTCGGTGGTCTGCGTCATCAGTTCGAGCCGCTTGCGGGTATCGGCCGCTATGTTGTGCTTGCTCATAAGTATGCAATAGCTTTGATCGGCGCCGCGACCCACACGCCCGCGCAACTGGTGGAGCTGCGAGAGGCCGAAACGCTCGGCGTTCTCGATAATCATCACCGAAGCGTTGGGCACGTTCACGCCCACTTCTATCACGGTGGTAGCCACTAAAATACGTGCCTCTCCCGAGGCAAAGAGGCCCATCTGATAGTCTTTTTCCTCAGGTTTCATGCGGCCGTGCACGAAAGCCACCTTGAAATCGCGGAATGTGTCGCGGATGATGTCGTAGCCCTCTGAAAGGCTGCGCAAGTCGAGCTTTTCGTTCTCATCTATAAGCGGATACACGATATAGGCCTGCCGCCCGGCACGCAACTGGGCGTAGGTGGCCTTATATACCTGCAGACGCTGTGGCTCGTATCGCAAGAGTGTAGCGATGGGCTTTCGGCCGGGGGGCAGCTCGTCTATCACGCTCACGTCGAGGTCGCCGTACACAGTCATGGCCAGCGTGCGCGGTATAGGTGTGGCCGTCATCACCAGCACGTGGGGCCCTATTTCGTTTTTTGTCCAAAGGCGCGCCCGCTGCTTCACGCCGAAACGATGCTGCTCGTCGATCACGGCCATGCCCAGGTTGCGGAACTCCACTTCATCTTCGAGCAGCGCATGAGTGCCCACGAGAATGTCAAGGCTGCCGTCGGCAAGTTGCCTGTGTATCTCGCGACGTTCCGAAGTTTTGGTTGCCCCCTTGAGCAGCCTGATATTCAACCCGGTGGGCGCGAGCAATTCGGAAATACTCTCAAAGTGCTGTGTGGCCAGTATTTCCGTAGGGGCCATCATGCAGGCCTGCATACCGTTGTCCACGGCTATCAGCATCGCCATCACGGCCACAAGCGTCTTGCCGCTGCCCACATCGCCCTGCACCAGACGGTTCATCTGCCGCCCCGTAAGGAGGTCGGCGCGAATTTCTTTCACGACGCGTTTCTGTGCTCCCGTTAGCTCAAATTTCAGACACTTGCTGTAGAAAGTGTTGAAGGCATCGCCCACCTTGGGCATGAGATGGCCCGGCGTGGAATTCTTGCGCTTGCGGTTGCGCCGCAGCATATCCACCTGTATATAGAAAACCTCCTCGAATTTCAGCCGCTCGCGCGCACGCTGCAGCGCCGCGTTGTCGCGCGGGCTGTGGATGGTGCGCACCGCTTCGTCGAGCGACATCAGCTTCATCGACGATACAACCTGGCGCGGCAATGTCTCTTGCAGAGGCGGCCGGGATTCAAGAAACGTCTGTATCCATATCTGAAATTGACGCGAACCGATGCCACGGTTGCGCAGCGTTTCGGTGAGCGGATAGACGCCTAAAAACTCTTTAGATGCGAGCAGCGAGTCGGGCGAGTCTATCTCGGGGTGCGTCATCTGCCATCGGCCGTTGAACTGCGTGGGCTTACCGAAAAGCACATATTCCTTTTCGGTGACGAGATTGCGCTTTATCGTGGAGATGCCTTTGAACCACGTGACTTCCAGTGCGCGCGTACCATCGGAAAACAGCCCCACATACCGCATCTTGGCGCCTTCGCCTTGCGTGGTGAAGCTCACGAACCTACCGCGCACCTGCACGGCCGGCATGTCGCCGTCGAAATCAATTATTCGGTACACCTGCGAACGGTCGACATAGTGCGTGGGATAATGCCGCAACAGGTCGGCGGCGGTGCGTATGCCCAGCTGCTTCTCGAGCAGCTCGGCCCGCTTGGGCCCCACCCCTTTCACATATTTGATGTCGATGTTCCGCAGTGAGTTCATTGACAGGCCATCAGAACCTCGGCTATGGCGAGGTCCTTAGGATTTGTAATCTTTATATTGTCCGGCGCTCCGGCCGTGAGCACAATGTTGCCGTGGCCGCAATGCTCCATCAGTGAAGCATCGTCGCTGAAGCTCCCGGCGGTTTCCTTGTACGCGTCGAGCAGCAGCTTGCCCCGGAATGCCTGGGGTGTCTGCACCGCGTAGTAGCGCGATCGGTCAACGGCATGAGTGGATGCCGGCGAGTCGCCGCGGCGCAGTGAATCTGTCACGGGCGCAGCCGGTATGGCTCCGTCGAGGTGAGCGTCGCGCATGGCTGCCACAACGCCATCAACAACATCCGCAGAGACGAGCGGCCGCGCGCCGTCGTGCACCAGTATCACGTCCGGGACATGCGGGAGCGACAGCACCGCATTGCGCACCGAATCCGACCGCGTGGCGCCTCCGGCGACTATCTCCGGCGACTCAAATCCATACTTTCCGCACAGTTCAGCCCAGAAATCCTTCATGCTCTCGCTCAGCACGAGCGTGATAGCAGCCTCGGGGATTATGCTGCGGAAGCGGTCTATGGCGTGCATGAGTACCGGCTTGCCCGCGAGCACACAGAATTGCTTGGGCACATCGGCTCCGAACCGGGAGCCGGTGCCTGCCGCAACTATGATTACGTGCAGCTTCATTCAGCAAAAATGGGCATGGGAGCCATCATTGCATTCACGCGCTCGCGCACGGTGGCGATTACCTCAGGATTATCCGTGTGGCTGAGAACCTCGTCGATCAGGTCGGCCACCTCGGTCATCATGATCACGTCGGCGCCACGTGTGGTCACCGCCGGCGTGCCCAGGCGTATGCCGGATGTCTGGAAGGGCGAGCGGCTGTCGTAGGGCACCATGTTTTTGTTTGCCGTGATATCGGCAGCAACGAGGGCCTTTTCTGCTTCCTTGCCGGTGAGTTCCGGGAAATTGCCGCGCAGGTCTATGAGCACACAGTGGTTGTCGGTGCCACCGCTCACTATCTTGTAGCCCTTCTCTTTCAGGGCCTTGGCCAGCGCGCGGGCGTTCAGCAACACATTGCGCTGATAGTCCTTGAACTGCGGCGCCAGAGCCTCGCCGAAAGCTACGGCCTTGGCTGCTATGACGTTTTCAAGCGGGCCGCCCTGCACGCCCGGGAACACGGCCGAATCGAGCAGCTGCGACATCATTTTCACCGCGCCCTTGGGCGTGGTTTTGCCCCACGGATTCTCGAAATCCTCGCCCATGAGAATTACGCCGCCGCGCGGTCCGCGCAGCGTCTTATGCGTGGTGGAGGTCACGATGTGGGCGTATTTGAGCGGATTGTCGAGCAACCCGGCCGCAATCAGTCCGGCCGGATGCGCCATATCCACCATGAAGATGGCACCGATGCTGTCGGCTATCTTGCGCATACGCGCGTAGTCCCACTCGCGGCTGTAGGCGCTGGCGCCGCCTATGATGAGACGCGGGCGCTCGCGAAGGGCCGTTTCCTCCATCTTGTCGTAGTCCACGAGTCCGGTCTCGGGGTCCACGGAATAGTCCAGGGCGTGGAAAATGATGCCGGAGAAGTTCACGGGGCTGCCGTGGCTCAGATGTCCGCCCTGCGAGAGGTTCATGCCCATGAATTTGTCGCCGGGATTGAGGCATGCCATGAACACGGCCATATTGGCCTGCGCGCCGGAATGGGGCTGCACATTGGCCCACGCGGCTCCGAAGAGTGTCTTGAGCCTTTCGATAGCGAGGGTTTCTGCTTCATCCACCACCTCGCAACCGCCATAGTAGCGCTTGCCGGGATAGCCTTCGGCATATTTGTTGGTGAGACAGGAGCCCATGGCAGCCATCACCTGGGGGCTCACGAAGTTCTCGGAGGCGATGAGCTCGAGGCCCATGTGCTGGCGGGCATTTTCGCGCGCAATGATGTCGAAAATCTGTTTGTCTTTATACATATGGTCTTATTTGAAGCAGAATGGTGCTATCTTGAACGTTTTTTATTTTTAGCTACCGAAAAACCGAATTTTCCGAGTTTCTCTCCGAGAGTGAAATATCCCCCGTGGCAATAGGCCATGATGCCGGACGCCGCAAGGTCGAAACTTCCGGTTTCGGGATCGATGAAAGCATCGTCGGCCACCACGTTCACCACGTCGGCCAGGAACATGTCGTGACTGCCCAGACGCATTATCTCCTTCACGCGGCATTCGATGCTGAGCGGCGACTCGGCCACAAGCGGGCACTCGTTGGCCACTCCCGGAGCCGGCGTGAGGCCGCAAAGCTCCCATTTGTCGCAGTCGCGGCCGGAGCGCACGCCGGCCAGGTCGGTGGCGCGGGCCATCGCCGCAGTGGTTAGGTTCACCGTGAAGGCCATGTGCCGGCGGATAATCTCATAGCTGTAGCGCTCGGGACGCACGCTGATGTAGAGCATGGGAGGATTTGTGCACACCGTGCCCGTCCATGCCACCGTGAGCATGTTGGACAGGTCAGCGTCGCCGCATGTGACAATAGCGGCCGGCAGCGGATACACCATCGTTCCGGGTTTCCAGTTCACTTTCATGCCTACAAAACTAATAAAAAAATGTGAAACGGCCACCTACTTCGACAATGTTTTATACCTTTGCAGGCAAATGAAAAGACTACTATTATCATTAGCAGTGGCAAGCGCGCTGTGGGTATCCGCTCAGGAAACGGAAGATTCCCTCACGGCGAAGCCTTACTACCTGCTTATAGGACAGGCAGAAGAAGCAATAGCCGAAGACCGCCTTGACGAGGCGGCAACAAGACTGATCGAAGCCATGAGTGTGGAGCCCGACAACCCCGGCAACCTCCTGCTCATGTCCAACCTGGGCGTGGTGTACTGGCGCGACGGACGCGACTCTCTGGCTCTCGAGACGTTCAACCGGGTGCTGGAGGAGGCGCCGGCCATGGTGACGGTGCGTCTCAACCGGGGCCGCCTGCATCTCGACCTGGGGCACTCCCGCGAGGCCTACGACGATTTCTCCGAAGTGGTGGCACAGGATTCCCTGAACGCCGGGGCACGATACTACCGTGGCACGATGAACCTCTACGGCGGCCATCTTGCCGATGCCGAAACGGATTTTGAGGTGATACGCACCCTCTACCCCAAGGCACTCGACACGGCCGTGGCGATGAGCGCTCTCTATTCCCTGAGCGGGCGCAACCGCGAGGCTATCCCCTATTTTGAAAGGCTGATCGAGGACGACCCGGCGCCGGAATACTATGCCGGTCTTGCCGGTTGCCTCTTGGCCATCGAAAATCTGTCGCGCGCATCGGAGGTGATAGCTGCCGGCCTCAAACGCTACAGCCACGACCCCGAGCTATACTACTATCGCGCGTGGCTAAACCGCGACCGGTATCGTCTTGACGATGCTCATGCCGATGCCCGCCGGGCCATCGAGCTCGGAGCCAACAGGCAGAAAGTCGAGGCTCTATTCAAGTAGGCCGGTGTGCAGCTTGCGGAACGCGCGGACACGCTCGTCTGTAAGTTTCTTGAAGAAGAACGACCGGGCGCGGGCAGTGCCCGTGAAGCTGCGGCTGAGATGCATGAGCGCCTGCTTGCGGTCGGCCACGGAAATGACTTCGATGGTGTTTTCGTCGATTTCCGGCCGCTCGCGCGTGGCCTTGAGCAGATACTGGTCTTTCTCCGTGGTGCGCACGATGGCACAAAAGCCTGATGCTCGCTCGGCATCGTACTCGTGCTTGTGCTTCTTGAACACGCTCGTGAAGTGCTGCATCACTTCGTGAAAGTTGCTGTATTTTCGCTCGGCGGCATATCTCGTGACGAAGCGGTCGAAAAGCAGCTTGAAGCAGCGGAGGGTCACCTCCGTGTCATAGGCAGCCGAGTGGGCACGCTTTTCATCCTGGCATATTCCCAGATGGTCGCACACAGCCTTGAGACTGATGCCTTGAACATAGTCGAGCCCGTGCTCGCGGCCGTGACACACCCAAAACCAGTCGCGCAGCTCAATCACATGTTTTGAATCGAGGCCTTGCACGAATTGCCGTTTAAGTTTCGTGATGTCGTTTTCCCTCACTGCGAAACCCAGGATATAGGTACAGCGGTCGAACACGGCCTGGATGCGGCGCCGGCACGACGAGAAAGAAGGAGCCGTGGCCACCATCTCGGGAGTGATATGGTGTATGTCGCTGTCCCATGTGCGGTATCGTCTGGGCTTGAAGCGCTGCTGATAAACGAGGTGGCCGCGAAGGTCGGCTATAGACAGTTCGAGCATTTCCTGGCCGCGCGCAAACTCGGCGTCGCAGCACACGCAGGTCGAAGCGCCCGCGCTTTCGAGCAATCGTTCGGTCTCCTTATTCATCGCGTTGCAGTGCTGTCTGATACCACACCGGCCACAGCTTCCATATAGGCGTCGGCAGCCTTGTCGTAGCCCATGGCCCTCATGTGGGCTTCCTTATACTTTATATTGAGGACGGCAGCCTCGCGTTGCATGTCGGTGGCAGCAGGGTCGGCAATCACCGCTGCATCCTTCGCGCCGTGGGCACGCGCCGAGTCGAGGGCGGCGGAGCTGTTGGGGTTGCTTATACCGCTGCCGCAGGAACAGGCCAGAACCAGTGCCACTATGGGTATTAGTCTTTTCATAAGAGTATTATGGCAAGTTGGGCACAAGCCTCGGCATCGCTGAGAGCATTGTGGTGCTGATAAAGATTGATGCCGAAGAAATCGCACAGCGCATCAAGCGAATGCCGTCCGCACATTCCGCGTGGAATCTTGGCGCGGGCAGCCGCCAGAGTGTCGTAGAACTCGCCGGGAGGGTCGAGCCTGTACACGCGGCATGCGGCAGCTATGCAGCCCCGGTCGAAACGCGCGTTGTGGGCTACCATGGGCAGATCTTCGCTCCAGGCCGAAATCTGGCGCCACACGGTGTCGAAAGTGGGCGCATTTTCCGTGTCTTTCTGCGTGATGCCGTGCACTTTCACACAATAATAGTAATAATATTCCGGCTCCGGCTTGACGAGCGAATAGAAGGTGTCGACCACAATGCCGTCGCGCACCTTCACGGCCCCGATGGCGCAGATGCTCGAAGCCTCGTTGTTGGCTGTCTCGACGTCTATGGCGATAAAATCAGTCATCACAATCCATCGCTTTTGCGGCAGCGTCGCGCACCTGCTCCATGAGCCACAGCGGCGTGCTCGTGGCTCCGCATATACCCACCGTGGCCGCATCCCGGAGCCACTCGTGCCGCAGTTCCGAAGCATTTGCCAGCAGATGGGTGCGCGGGTTGACGTCGCGGCATCTGTCGTAGAGTATTCTTCCGTTGCTGCTCTTTGTGCCGGCCACGAACAGCACCACTTCGTGCGACGCTGCAAACTGGCGCAGATGGTCGACCCGGCCACTTACGCTGCGGCATATCGTGTCGCTGTGCTCAAAAGCAACACCCGGCGCCATCCGGCGGTCTATCTCCGCTATGATGCTGCGGTAGCCCTCAAGGCTCTTTGTAGTCTGCGAAAAAAGGGCTATCGGGCGCGTATAGTCCAGTCCGTCAAGGTCGGCTATGCTCTCTATCACTATGGCGTGGCCGTCGGTCTGCCCCACCAGGCCGTTCACTTCGGCATGGCCCGGCTTACCGTAAATCACTATCTGGGGGCGTTCGCCGGGGCGGGTATAAGCCGCTTTCACGCGCTGCTGCAGCTTGAGCACCACGGGGCATGTGGCATCAACTATGTCGATGTCGAGTTCGCGCGCCAGCCTGTAGGTGCTGGGAGGTTCGCCATGGGCACGCAGGAGCACCCTGGCGCCGCGCAGCGACTTCATGTCGTCGTGGGTTATGGTGCTGAGCCCCTTGCGGCGCAGGCGCTCCACCTCGTCGCTGTTGTGCACGATGTCGCCCAGGCAATACAGAGGCGTGCCCGCCTCAAGCTGCTCCTCGGCCTTGCGTATGGCCGTGACCACGCCGAAGCAGAATCCGGAATGCGAGTCTATCTCAATCCTGGCCATTGCAGCGTTTCTCGGCTTCGCGGAACTTGCCGAGCAGCCACTCGTCCTGCTGCTCGAGCGTCATGGTGGTGTTGTCGAGGTCCACGGCGTCATCGGCGCGGCGCAGGGGGCTCTCCTCGCGGGTCATGTCGATGTGGTCTCGCTCGGTCACGTTGGCCAGCACGTCTTCGAAATCCACTTTCTGCCCCTTCTCGAGCATTTCGCGATAGCGGCGCTCGGCACGGGTGCGCGCCGGCGCATTCACGTAGATCTTGAGTTCGGCGTCGGGAAACACGGTTGTGCCAATGTCGCGGCCGTCCATCACGATGCCGCCCTGCTCTCCCATGGTTTGCTGCATGGCCACGAGCGCGTGGCGCACTTCAGGAATAGCGGCCACGGGCGACACCGAGTCGCTCACGCGCAGCGTGCGGATATCGCTCTCGACGTCCCGGCCGTTCAGCAGCGTGTGTTGGCGGCCATCGGCTCCTGCAGGAGCGAAGTCCACCGTGATACCGGGCAGGGCTGCCACGATGGCATCGACATCCGGAGTGCCGTCCGCGGCTATCATGCCATGGTCGAGGGCATAGAGGGTCACCGCCCTGTACATGGCGCCGGAGTCAATATATCGGTAGGAAACAGCAGCAGCCAGCCGCCGGGCCATCGTGCTCTTGCCCGACGACGAAAAGCCGTCGATTGCTATAGTAAGCGGTTTCATAGTATATTGGAAAGGGGACAAAAGATGCTTGAGAAACCTCTTTCGTCCCCTTTATTCTTAGAGTCGGTTTTACATATTCATGCCGCCATCGACCTGGATAACCTGGCCGCTGACGTAGGAGCTCATATCGGAAGCGAGGAAGGTGGCCACATCGGCGATATCCTCGGGCTTGCCGCCGCGACGCAGAGGAATCTTCTTGGTCCACTCGGCGCGTACCTCATCGGGCAGGGCTGCCGTCATGGCAGTCTCGATGAAGCCGGGAGCGATGGCGTTGGCGCGGATGCCGCGGCTGCCCACTTCCTGGGCGATGCTCTTGGCGAGGGCGATGAGACCGGCCTTGGAGGCGGCGTAGTTGGCCTGTCCGGCATTGCCGTGCACACCCACGACGCTGGCCATGTTGATGATGCTGCCGCCACGCTGGCGCATCATCTGGGGCAGAACGGCGTTGATGAAGTTGAACGCACTCTTGAGGTTGACGGTGATAACGGCATCCCACTGCTGCTCGGTCATGCGCATCATCAGGCCGTCTTTGGTGATACCGGCGTTGTTCACGAGGATGTCGATGCGGCCGAAATCCTTGATCACCTGGTCTACCACCTCTTTGGTCTGAGCGAAATCGGCAGCATTGCTGGCGTAGCCCTTGCACTTCACGCCGAGTGCTTCTATTTCTGCTTCAGTGGCTTTGCCGTTCTCGTCGATAACGAGGTCGGTGAATGCGATGTTGGCGCCCTCCTGCGCGAAACGCAGGGCTATGGCACGACCGATACCGCGTGCGGCACCGGTAATGAGGGCGGTTTTTCCTTCGAGTAATTTCATTACTTGCTTGTTTTTGAGTTTTACGCTACAAAAGTAGCGAAAAAAATCAATATAGGCAAGTGCTAATTACCTGAGGTCGTAGGCTACGAGCAAAGAATCGTAGGCTGCCGAGCGGCTGAACTCGTCGAGCCACAGGTTGAAGCTGTCGCGCAGACTTTCGCGTCCCACGGCCCAGCTCTGAAACTGGCTGAAAGAAACGGGCACCGACACATCGAGCCTGTCGTCGGCGGCAGCCATGCGGCGCGCCGTGGCCTCGTCCACCACAGCCCGGGGTATCTCGCCAGAGGCCGTGAGCATACACAGATGCTCGGCCGAATAGTCGTCGACGGTGTTTACGTATATGGTGTCGCCAAGCTCCGCTCCGAGATTGGCCAGGCGCGACCGGTAGGGCGAGTCTTTCACCACCCACACCTTGTGGCCTGCAAGCTGCTCCTGCGACTTGATGTGGGGGCGCCCCGAGGCGCTGTCGCGGCGCTGCACGAGCACCTGGCGGCCGTGGTACACGGCATCCGTCATGTGGTAGCGGTCTACCATCTCCGAGGTGGCCGGCAGGGCTGCAACCACCACATCGTAGTCGCCCCGCTCCAGCCCCTCGAGGGCATAATGCAGGGGCACGAAGGGACGGAACCTGACGGGGAGGTCGTGCGCTGCGGCTATGCTGCGGATTATTTCATAATCGAGGCCGGCGATGGAGTCGCCGCTGCGAGTGTAGAGCAGTGGCGACATCTCGATGGCCACCACCAGCGTGTCGCCTGCCGGCCGTGCATCCGGCTCGGCTGCGAAATCGCTCAGGCGCTGCCGGCTGCAGCGGCCAAGCATCCACATCAACGCGAGAACGATGGCGAGCGCGCCCACCAGCAACGGCAGACGCCCTTGAATCATTTTGGGTGTATTACGCATAATATCGTTTTATAGTAATAACGCCCGAGCGGCCTCTTAGTTGGCGAAGTCCACGCAAAGGCCCATCTGGAAACGGCGGGGATTTAGCGGATAATCTACCACGGAGAAGTAATTGTTGCCGAACCATCCCTGGTTGATGTGGGTCATCATCACATAGAACCGCACCTTGCTCAGGTGCATGTTGGCATACACGTTCATGAACGGATAGTTACCAAGCTTGACGGAGTGCTGGTTGGCAAACGATGCCGTAGCCGGCTGATAGGCAGGACCGTAGTAGCGGCTGTACCAGTCGCAGTCGACACCCAGCTGCATCCGCAGCGTGGCGATGCGGCACTGCAGGAAGAGATTGCTGTACACGGCCAGCTTGGGCAGCGGCAAAACGTTTTCGTCGGACGATGTCTGATAGGTAATGGTATTGCGCCAGTTCAAGATGCCCAGCTTGAAATCCTGCTGCAGGCGCGCGTGGAACACCTGCACGTTGCCGCCGTGCTGCACGGGCAGGAAGTCCTCTCCGAAATACACATAGTTCTGAAGATTCTTCACTCCGGCGCTGATGGTCGTGCGGGTGCGCCCGAGCTGCACGCTTCCTCCGAATGCATAGGTGCGCATCTTTCCGAAATCGTTGTTCCAGATGAAATGATTCGAGCGGTAGTGGCGCAGCAGATAGGGCATGGCTTCGTTGAGGAACTGGCCGTAGGCATGTATGCGCAGCGAGTCGCCGAGCATGGGCACATTGGTGTAGACATTGCCGCGCAGCCGCACGTCGCCGGCAGCGTCGCCCACTATGCCCAGCTCGCCAGTGGCATCATATTTGAGCACGCGGCCCTGCAGGCGCGTGAGCTGGGCGCCCACCCACGCCAGGTTTTGCGTAGCTTTCGTGTCCATGAACTCGGCGCCCTCGGGGAGCGGCGTGAGTCCCAGCGACTCATCGGAATGGTCGAGGGTGTCGGGCGTTTGCGTGAACTTGCGTATTTCGTAAGTGGCGTAGACCGAAAGGCCCATGGGCACGTATTTGTTGAAGCCTTCGAGCAGCTGTATTCCCACGGTGTTCGACAGCGACCAATAGCGTGTGTCGTCGTAGGTGTCGGTGGGATTTATATACTTGTTCTCAAAAAATGAGCTCGTTTCGCTGGCAGTCTTATCGACGAATATATGGCCCTGCTGCCTGTAGTGCATCGTCCAGACGAATGAAGTGACGGGCACATAGCTGCGTTTCTGGAGGGAATCAGGAAGGAGCTCGCCCAGGGAATCGGTCTCCTCCTCTACGCGCCAGAAGCCAACCTTGTAGCGGTTGTTGAGCCACAGGTCGGTACCGGTATTGCGGGTGTGGGCGTTGTTCAGCCGCGTGGGGATGCTTTTGGGCGCTATCGTGGTGACACCGCCCTGCACGGCCGCCGGGTCGGTGATATACAGCGGGTCGGTGATGCCGCCGTTTTCCTTATTGAGCAGGTTGAAGTGGTAGAAATATCCCTGAAACTCATAGCGGTCGCCTATGTACGAGCCCGAGAAGCCGTAGGTCATGTCGTTGGTGGCCTGCGCGTTGTAGCTGCCCTTGGAGTAGAGATAGCGCATCATTGCTCCCACCTGGGCGCGGCGGTTGATGTTGCCGGAGAAGGTGGCTGTGAGGTCGTCCTGCGAGTTGTCGCGGCCGCCTCCGGTGGTGTAGCCCAGCAGGGTCATGGGCATACGCGTGTTGAAGAAAATCCGCTGCTGCGGTTTCCAGGTGCGCAGGGCGTCGCCCAGAAAGAAATCGCTCACGGGTTTTCTCTCGTCGAAAATCATGTTTATACCTTCGGCGCCGAGGTTTCCCGTGGTGGCCCAGGCATCGCTGCGGGCCGACGGAATGGCACGCTGGTAGAAATGATATTCGAGTGTGTCCATGTCGCAGGGCTCTCGCAGGCCCAGCGGCTCCATGGGAGTCCAGGCCGTGGGAGGTGGCACGGGCTCGTTCTTTTTTGCCCACGCAGCCGCGGGCAACATTATAATAATGAGTATGGCGATACAAAGCTTGTTCATGCAGGCGCAAAGTTACTACTTTTTTCGTATCTTTGCACAAATTTTCCACACTAATGGCTGACCAATCTTTACTTACCCGCCTGGACGGCATAGAAGCGCGCTTTGAAGAAGTGGGCACGCTCATAACCGATCCGGATGTTATCGCCGACATGAAGCGCTACGTGCGTCTCAACAAGGAATACAAGGAGCTGGAGCGCCTTACGGCCGCCACCCGGCGCTACCGGGCATTGCTCAATGATATATCCGACGGCCGCGAACTCCTTGAGAGCGAGAGCGATGCCGAATTGCGCCAGATGGCCAAGGAACAGATGGAACAGGCCCAGCAGGCGTTGCCTGCCCTTGAAGAGGAAATCAAGCTGCTGCTGATTCCGGCCGACCCTGAGGACGGCAAAAACGCCATCCTTGAGATACGCGGAGGCACCGGCGGCGACGAAGCCGCTATTTTTGCCGGAGACCTGTGCAAGATGTACATCCGGTTCTGCGAGAGCCGCGGCTGGAATGTGGCCATCACGTCGGCCAGCGAAGGGGCGGCAGGCGGCTATAAGGAAGTGGTGCTCAGCGTCACGGGCGAAGGCGTCTATGGTGTGCTGAAATATGAAAGCGGCGTGCATCGCGTGCAACGCGTTCCTGCCACGGAGACACAGGGCCGCGTCCACACCTCGGCTGCCACCGTGGCCGTACTGCCTGAGGCCGAGCCTTTCGATGTGGAGATCAACGAAGGAGAAATCAAGTGGGACACCTTCCGCTCGGGCGGTGCCGGTGGCCAGAACGTGAACAAGGTGGAATCGGGCGTGCGCCTGCGCTACATGTGGCGTAACCCCAATACGGGCGTGACCGAAGAAATCCTCATTGAGTGCACCGAGACCCGCGACCAGCCCAAGAACAAGGAGCGCGCACTGAGCCGCCTGCGCACATTCATCTACGACAAGGAGCATCAGAAATACATCGACGATATAGCCTCGCGACGCAAGACCATGGTGAGCACCGGCGACCGCTCGGCCAAAATCCGCACCTACAACTATCCCCAGGGACGCATCACCGACCACCGCATCAACTACACCATCTACAATCTCCAGGCTTTCATGAACGGCGAAATCCAGGATGTGATCGACCATCTTATCATCGCCGAGAATGCCGAGAAACTCAAGGAATCCGAACTGTAGCACCAGCGAGACTGCAGCGAGACATCCCTGAAGAAATAAATATTGCAAAAATGGGCGCGATTATGGAATTTTTTCGCTAATTTTGCATCACGAACATATAGAAAATTAAAACTCTTAACAACATACCGTTATGACAATCGACAACTACAACTTCGCCGGTAAAAAGGCAATCGTGCGCGTTGACTTCAACGTGCCTCTGGACGAAAACGGCCACATCACGGACGACACCCGCATCCGCGGTGCCCTCCCCACCCTGAAGAAAATTCTGGCCGATGGCGGCAGCCTCATCCTCATGTCGCACATGGGCAAGCCCAAAGGCAAGGTGAACCCCAAATTCTCCCTGGCACAGATCAAGGACGACGTGGCCAAGGCCCTGGGCACCGACGTTAAGTTTGCTCCCGATTGCGCCAACGCCGACGAAGCAGCCGCCAACCTCAAGCCCGGCGAAGTGCTTCTGCTCGAAAACCTGCGCTTCTACCCCGAAGAGGAAGGCAAGCCCGTGGGCATCGACAAGGAAGATCCTGCCTACGACGCTGCCAAGAAGGAGATGAAGGAGCGTCAGAAGGCATTTGCCAAGAAGCTCGCTTCGTATGCCGATGTGTATGTGAACGATGCCTTCGGTACCGCCCACCGCAAGCACGCATCTACCGCTGTGGTTGCCGACAGCTTCGACGCCGACAACAAGATGCTGGGCTATCTCATGGAGAAGGAAGTGAAGGCTGTGGACAACATCCTGAGCGACATCAAGCGTCCCTTCACCGCCATCATGGGCGGCTCGAAGGTGTCGACCAAGATCGGTATCATCGAAAACCTCATGGACAAGGTTGACAACCTGATTCTCTGCGGCGGCATGACCTACACCTTCGCCAAAGCCATGGGCGGCAAGATCGGCCAGTCGCTGTGCGAGGATGACAAGCTGGACCTCGCTCTCGACATCATGAAGCAGGCTAAGGAAAAGGGCGTGAACCTGGTGCTGGGCGTTGACTGCATCGCTGCCGACGCTTTCAGCAACGACGCCAACACCCAGGTGTGCAACGTGATGGACATTCCCGACGGCTGGGAAGGCGTGGACGCCGGTCCTGAGACCCGCAAGATTTTCGCCGATGCCATACGCGGCGCCAAGACCATCCTGTGGAACGGTCCTGCAGGCGTGTTTGAATTTGACAACTTCGCAGCCGGCAGCCGCGCTATCGCCGAGGCTATCGTTGAGGCTACCGACAACGGCGCATTCTCGCTCGTTGGCGGAGGCGACTCCGTTGCCTGCGTGAACAAGTTCGGTCTGGCCGACTCCGTGAGCTACGTGAGCACCGGCGGCGGCGCGCTCCTCGAAGCTATCGAGGGCAAGGTGCTCCCCGGCATCGCTGCCATCAAGGGCTAATCGCATAAAGCAACCCACACACATTGCGGGCGTCGTTCTTATTTGAACGTACGCCCGCATTTTTTGCCTCAGTTCAAAAGTTTATAAGCGGATTTTTACTAACTTTGCGTACAGTAATAAACCATAACCACACCGCAGAATGAGAAAATGGCGCATTGAAGACAGCTCGGAACTGTACAACATCGAGGGCTGGGGCCGCAACTATTTTTCTATCAACGACAAAGGACATGTCACCGTGACTCCCCGCGAGGGATGCTCCACCGTCGATATCAAGGAGATACTCGACGAGTTGCAGGTGCGCGACATCTCCTGCCCCGTGCTTCTGCGCTTTCCCGACATTCTCGACAACCGCATCGAGAAAATAAGCAATTGCTTCAAGCAGGCTGCCAACACCTACGACTACAAGGCCAACAATTATATGATTTACCCCATAAAGGTGAATCAGATGCGCCCCGTGGTGGAAGAAATCGTAACCTACGGCAAGAAGTTCAACATCGGTCTGGAAGCCGGCTCCAAGCCGGAGCTGCACGCGGTGCTGGCGACAAACATTGCCGACAACGCCCTGGTGATATGCAACGGCTACAAGGACGAAAGCTACGTGGAGCTGGCGCTCTTGGCCCAGAAAATGGGCCGCCGCATATATCTTGTGGTGGAGAAACTTAACGAACTGCGCCTCATTGCCGATGTGGCCAAGCGCCTGAAGGTGAAGCCCAATGTGGGCATCAGAATCAAGCTGTCCAGCTCGGGCTCAGGAAAATGGGAGGAGAGCGGCGGCGACTCGTCGAAATTCGGTCTGAACAGCTCGGAGCTGCTCGAAGCCATCGACTACATGCAGAAACGCGAGATGACCGACTGCCTGAAACTCATTCATTTCCACATCGGTAGCCAGATAACTAAAATACGGCGCATCAAGAATGCCCTGCGCGAGGCCATGCAGTTCTACGTGCAGCTGTCGCGCCTCGGTTTCGACATTGATTTCGTGGACATAGGCGGCGGACTGGGTGTGGACTACGACGGCACGCGCAGCTCGGCCAGCGAGAGCTCCATGAACTACTCTATCCAGGAGTATGCCAACGATGCAATTTCGGCTCTCGTCGATGCATGCACCAAGAACGGCCTCAAGCAACCGAACATCATCACCGAGAGCGGCCGCTCGCTCACGGCCCATCATTCGGTGCTGATTTTCGAGGTGCTCGAGACCACACAGCTCCCGCTGTGGAAAGACAATGAGGAACTCGCCCCGGACTCCCACGAGCTGGCCCGCGAGCTGTTCGACATATGGGACCGTCTGGACCAGCCCCGAATGCTCGAAAGCTGGCACGACGCCCTGCAGATAAGGGAAGAGGCGCTGGACCTCTTCAACCTGGGACTGCTCGACCTGCGCACGCGCGCTCAGATAGAGAAACTCTTCTGGAGCATAGCGCGGGAAGTTGGAGAGCTGGCCGGAGGCATGAAGCACGCGCCGGAGGAGCTGCGCAAGATTTCGCGCCTGCTGCCGGACAAGTATTTCTGCAACTTCTCGCTATTCCAGTCTCTGCCCGACTCCTGGGCCATCGACCAGATATTCCCAATTATTCCCATCACCCGGCTCGACGAGAAACCCACGCGCACCTGCACGATTCAGGACATCACCTGCGACAGCGATGGCAAGATTGCCCATTTCATATCGCCGCAAGGCCTGCAGCCTGCGCTTCCCGTTCATACGGTAAAACCCGGCGAACCGTATTATATAGGTGTTTTCCTTGTGGGCGCCTATCAGGAGATTCTCGGCGACATGCACAATCTCTTCGGCGACACCAATGTGGTGCACGTGAATGTGTACAAAGACCGCTATGAAATCGACCAGATGATCGACGGTGAGACCGTGGCCGACGTGCTCGACTATGTTCAGTTCTCGCCCAAAAAGCTCGTGCGCAACGTCGAGACCTGGGTTACAGCCTCGATGAAAGCCGGCAGTATCACGCCGGAAGAAGGTCGCGACTTCGTGAGCACCTATCGCGCAGGACTTTACGGCTACACATATCTGGAGAAAGACTGATGCGCTGTTTCCTCGACATCGCCTTCAGGGGTGCATCCTTCCATGGCTGGCAGCGACAGCCGGGCGACATGTCGGTGCAGGAGTGTCTTGAGACTGCTTTTTCTAAGGCTCTGAGAATTGAAACGGCGGTGACCGGCGCGGGTCGCACGGACGCCGGCGTGAATGCCAGGCGCATGGTGGCGCATGTCGACGTGCCCGACGGCACTGACCTGAAGGCGCTCCTCCGGGCGGTGAATGCTATGGCCGGTCCCGACGTGGCCGTGCGTAGTGCCGTGCCTGTACACAAGGATGCACACGCGCGCTTCGATGCCACCTCGCGCACCTATCGCTATTTCGCCCACACGTCGAAGAATCCTTTCGTACGTGAACTCTCGTGGCAGACTTCGCCGGCTATCGATTTCGACGCCATGAATGAAGCGGCATCACTGCTTCTGGGCAGGCGCGACTTCACATCGTTCGCTAAACTTCACAGCGATGCACGCACGAATATCTGCGACTTGCGGGTGGCCCGGTGGATTAAGGCCGACCACGACAGATGGTATTTCGAGATTTGCGCCGATAGATTCCTGCGCAATATGGTGCGTGCTGTGGTGGGAACGCTGGTGGAAGTGGGGCGCGGAAAAATCAGGCCGGGACAGATTCTCGACATTCTCGCGGCTTCGGACCGCTGCGCGGCCGGTACCTCGATGCCCGCCCACGCGCTGTTCCTATGGGACGTCACATACGACTACTGGCACGCTCCCGAAGCCGTCGGTGAAGCATGGCCGTGAACTCGTGATTCTTGATGCCCCAGCGGGGCGCGAGCAGCATGCTTGCCGGACACTGGGCCGTGAAGCGGACAATGGCTATATCGCGGCGCAAGCGGTCCACCACATCGCAGCAGAAATCGAGATAATCGTCGAGCTCAAAGATGGTTACATCCTCCCTACCCTCCGCCACATCGCGTGCCAGACGGGTGCCTTTGACAATTTGCAGCTGATGGAATTTCACGAAAGATACGGGCAAGTCGTTGACAGCGGCCACGCTCGTCATCATCTTGCTCTTGTCTTCTCCGGGCAATCCGAAAATCAGGTGCACGCCGCAATCAATCCCCGCCGCTGCCGTGCGGCGCACCGCATCATCCGTGGCTTCATGGCCGTGACAGCGGTTTATGCGCGCGAGGGTGTCGTTGTGGGAAGTCTCCATGCCGTATTCAATCATCACCGGCAATGCTGTGCGGTTGAGTTCCGCAAGCCATTCCAGTAGAGACTGCGGCATGCAATCGGGGCGTGTTCCCACTATAATGCCTGCTACACCTTCCACTGCGGCCGCCTCGAGCACCTGTCGACGAAATTGCGCGGCCGATGTATGGGTCGCCGTATGGCTCTGGAAATATGCGAGATAGCGCATTGCAGGATATTTGTGCGCGAAAAACAGCTTGCCCTGCTCGAGCTGGTCGCCCACGCTGCTGCATCGCGCAGTGCCGGGAGAGAATGCATCGTTGCTGCAATACACACAACCGCCCCTGCCGAGAGTGCCGTCTCGATTGGGACACAGTGCGCCGGTATCGATAGTGATCTTCTGCACTTTGCCCTCGAAGCGCTCGGCGAGATAGTCGGAGTATTCTTTGTAGAACGGATTCATGGAGAATAAAACACCGCCACGTTGCTTGGGGCCGCGTGGCGGTGATTAAAATGTCATGGAGTTAAGGATTATTCTTCACTTGAGGGGGGAGGCAAGAGTGCAACAGGTTCGCTCTGAGCCACGGGAGCTTCAGCCGTCTCAGTGCCCTCTGCCGTGCCTTCGGCCGGTTTCTTGCGGCGACGACGCTTTTTGACGGGAGCCGCCTCCTCGGCCGGTGCAGCCTCCGGGACTTCTGCCGGCGCAGGGCTCTCAGCCTCGCCCGCTTCTTCGCGCGCGAGAATCTCGGATGCCTCATCGTAGGCCTCGCGGGCTACAGCAGCTTTCTTGCGCGGGCGGCGCTTTTTCTTGGGTGCCTCCGGCTCCGTGTGGGTTTCTTCCGTAACGGGCGCTTCCGGTGCGGCTAATTCGACAGCATCCGTTGCCACAAAAGCAAGACCGGAGTCGGCCGTGTCACGAGCGCTCGACGCACTGGCAGGAGTCTCGGCAGCGGCAGCCGCAGCTGCAGCTGCGTTTTCAGCGGCCTTCTTGCGACGGGCACGCCGTTTCTTGCTCTTCGACATGGCTGCCGGCGTGTTATCATCGGCTGCCTGTTCCTCGGCGGGTTCCGTAGTTACCTGTTTGGGCTCTCGCTTTGCGGCTTGGAGCGCCTTACCGCGAGCAGGAGTGTCCTCGGCGTTGGAACCGCGTTTCTCAGCTTTCCGCTCTCGCTTCTCGGCAGTGGCCGCGTTCATGTCCTTGGCCTCCTTGAGGTCGAGCTCCACGCCTTCGCTGTTCACGACGCGATACTGCAGGTAGGCCAGCGATTCATCGGCGATAATCTTGAATTTACCTCCGAGAGAACGGCGCCACTTGGCATAGATGCTCATGAGCCAGCCACGCTTGAGATAGCCCTCCACATAGGGATGAACATACATGATGAAGTTGCTGAGTCCCATGTGATTGATAAGGGTGTCGAGCTTCTCGTAAAGTGTGTCGGTGAAGAGCAGCGAGGGCTGAATCTCGCCCTTGCCGTAGCACGACGGGCAGGTTTCCTCCGTGTGGATGTCAAGAACCGGACGCACACGCTGGCGCGTTATCTGCATCAAGCCGAATTTACTGAGAGGCAGGATGTTGTGGCGGGCGCGGTCGTTTGTCATGATTTCCCGCATGTGGTCGTAGAGCTGCTGTCGGTGCTCCGACTTGGCCATGTCGATGAAGTCGACAACGATGATACCGCCCATGTCGCGCAGGCGAAGCTGGCGTGCGATCTCATCGGCGGCTCGCAGGTTCACCTCCAGGGCATTGCTTTCCTGGTCGGCTGCGGCGCGGCTGCGGTTGCCGGAATTCACGTCTATTACATGCAGGGCCTCCGTGTGCTCGATAATAATGTACGCACCCGAACGGAACGACACAGTCTTGCCGAACGAAGATTTGATCTGCCGCGTGATGCCGTAGTGGTCGAACAGCGGTATTTCCTTTTCGTAGAGCTTGACTATATCTGCCCTGTCGGGGGCGATGAGCTGCACGTACTTGAGAATCTGACGGTAGACCTCGGCGTCGTTGACGATGATGCTCTCAAACGACGGACTGAACACATCGCGGAGCATGCCCACGATGCGGCTTTCCTCTTCAAACACAAGGGCCGGAGCCTCGGCACGACGTGTCTTGTCGAGCATGTCGTTCCAGCACTGCACGAGGGTGTTGAGCTCGTGGTTGAGCTCGGCCACACGCTTGCCTTCGGCAGAGGTGCGTACGATCACCCCGAAATTCTTGGGCTTGATGCTTGCCACAAGCTGGCGCAGACGCACCTTTTCCTCGGTGCTTGTGATTTTCTGAGAAATCGAAATCTTGTCGCTGAACGGAATCAGCACCATGTAGCGTCCGGTAAAGGACAGCTCGGTGGTGAGTCGCGGGCCCTTCGACGAGATGGGCTCTTTTACAATCTGCACAAGGAGCTGGCGACCGGGTTCGAGCACATCCGTTATGGAGCCGTGTTTGTTGATGTCGGGCTTGAGCTTGATTTTGCTCAGGACGGGCGGGTTCTTGGGATTGTCGAGGGTCTGCTGCACGAAGTCGGCATAGGTCGAAAAATGCGATCCCAAATCGAGATAGTGAAGAAAAGCATCCTTTTCATACCCCACGTTCACGAAAGCGGCGTTCAGTCCCGGCATCAGTTTCTTCACTTTGGCCAGGTAGATGTCGCCGACGGCATAGGCAATGTTTCGCGCCTCCTTCTGCAGGGACACGAGTCTTGAATCCTCGAGCAATGCAATCTGCACCTCCGAGGCTTTGACGTCAACGATTAATTCACTTTTCATTTTGATATCGAGGGATAATACAAGGGGGCTTTAAAGGAAAAAGCTCACAGACGCCATCGTGTCCTTCTCAGGCAACGGCGTCTGTGAGTTTTGTTCCTTTATGTCCGAACGGTGTCGGATTTAAGAACTGTCACGCCGACTTACTTCTTCTTGTGACGGTTCTTTCTCAGGCGTTTTTTACGCTTGTGGGTGGCCATCTTGTGGCCTTTTCTTTTCTTTCCGCTGGGCATAATGCTTACGCTTTATTGGTTAGTTATAATATTCAGTTTGCCACGCGGGCAATGAGTTCTGTCAGTTTCTTAGTGGGGCGCGAAATACTATTATTTCACTTCCTGCATGAACACCTTGGCGGGCTTGAAGGCCGGGATCTTGTGCTCGGGGATGACGATGGTGGTGTTCTGCGAGATATTGCGGGCGGTCTTGGCGCTGCGGGTCTTCACGATGAAGCTGCCGAAGCCGCGGAGGTAAACATTCTCACCATGTGCGAGGGAATCCTTAACGATTTCCATGAACTTTTCGATAGTCTCAAGCACAGCAGCCTTTTCTACGCCGGTGGTCTTGGAGATTTCGTTTACGAGATCTGCTTTTGTCATTACAGTCCTTTTTTAAAGTATTTTGTTGAATAGCGTTGATTTTAAACAATTTACGAAACAGCTTGCGCGCTCCGCAATTTTGCAAGTGCAAATATCGTATTTTTTTTTGAATTGAAGGCTATTTTGTTGTGTTTTTTTTCATTAAATGCCGAATATATTATTTTTTAGCCCTGAAATTTCGTTCACAACGAATTTATTCTTATATTTGGGCATCTGAAACCATGAAAATACAGCGCATCAATCTACCCAACACCGGGCCACGACGGTTGCCTTTCTATCTCGCGACCGAAGAATGGATAGCCCGCTCGCTGCCCGCAGGAGAATATTTTTTCGCCTGGCAAGTGGCGCCCACCGTGATTTGCGGGCGCCACCAGGATGCCGCATGCGAGATAGACGTGGATTTCTGCCGCTCCTCCGGCATTGATATATATAGGAGAAAAAGCGGCGGCGGAGCTGTGTATGCCGACAACAATAATATAATGTTCAGCTACGTGGGCCCGGCGGCTGCCGTGCAGGACGCCTTCGACCACTACACCGGGCGCGTGGCAGGGGCGCTGAGGTTGCTCGGACTGAATGCCGAGGCATCCGGACGCAACGACATACTGATCGACGGCAAGAAAGTGGCCGGCAATGCCTGCTGGCGCTGCGCCGACCGCTGCATCGTGCACGGCACTATGCTCTACGACACGGACGAGTACATGATGTGCCACGCCCTCACGCCGTCGCGGGCAAAACTGATGTCGCACAAGGTGAAGAGCGTGCCGTCGCGGGTCACCACCATCAAGGGCCGCCTGCCGCGGCTTTCCCTGCCCGATTTCCTGAATCACATGCTCGACACCGTCTGCGACGGGTCCGTAGACATCCCGCCCGCCGCCCTGCCCGAAATAGAGGCTATTGAAAAGGAGTACTACCTTGAGGTATTCGGCAGCGGCAGCAGCGCGGGCACAGGAGTGCGCATCGAGGGTGTGGGCAATATTAATATTAATGTCAAAAGCACAGGCGACACAGTGGAAAGTGTCGCTATAAGCGGCGATTTCTTTGCCGAGGAAGATGTGAACGGGCGACTTCGCGGACTTCAAGGGCTCCCGCTGTCCTTCCGTGCCATTTCCGACGCTCTCGGCGACGGCCAGCTGGTGACAGCCCTCGACAATGCAGAACTCGCCAGAATGATAGTAGCAAGCAAACAATCTTAATTCCGAACCATAACATGGAAAACCTTAAAAAAACACCGCTACACGGCCGCCACACCGAAGCCGGGGCCAAAATGAGCCCCTTCGGCGGTTTCGACATGCCCATTGAATACACCGGCATTGTCGAAGAGCACGAGGCGGTGAGAAATCACGTTGGAGTGTTCGACGTGTCCCACATGGGAGAAGTATTCGTAGAAGGAAACGAGGCCACCCGCTTCGTAAACTATATTTTCACCAACGATGTGACCGGTCTCGCCGTGGGACGCATTCTCTACGGCATGATGCTGAACCCGGAGGGAGGCACCATCGACGACCTGCTGGTGTATCGCATGGGCGCCGAGCGCTATCTGCTCGTGATCAATGCATCGAACATCGCCAAAGACGTGGCCTGGATAATGACCCACGCGCAGGCATTCGACGTGCGCGCAGTGAACTGCAGCGACGACTGGGCCGAGCTGGCCATCCAGGGCCCCGAGGCCGAGGCCACGATGCTGAAGGTGCTGGGCATAGATGCCACGGGCATTCCCTTCTACGGCTTCAAGGAGTCGTCGGGCATGATAGTGAGCCGCACGGGCTACACCGGCGAAGACGGCTTTGAAATATACGCCACGCCCGAACGCATCGACAGCTTCTGGCAGAAGCTGATGGATGCCGGGGTGCAACCATGCGGACTGGGCTGCCGCGACACACTGCGTTTTGAGGCCGGACTGCCGCTTTACGGCGACGAACTGGACGAGAACATTTCGCCTGTAGAAGCCGGCCTCGGAATGTTTGTGAAGGTCGACAAGCCCGATTTCATTGGCCGCGCGGCTGTGGCGGCACAGAAAGCCGACGGCGTAGCCAAAAAGATAGTGGGGCTTGAAATCGAAGGACCCGCCATAGCCCGCCACGGCTACGACGTGCTCGACATGGACGGCAACCCTGTGGGCACAGTGACCACCGGCTACCGCTCCATCACCCTGGGCCGCAACCTGGCGATGGCACTTGTGGATGCCGGCCACGCCGCGCTCGGAACCCCGCTGCAGGTGAAGGTGCGCAAAAAGGTATTCCCCGCACATGTGATAAAAAAACGCTTCTACACACCCAATTACAAGAAATAAAACAAATAGCGCTATGGAAAAAATACTCTATCTTCCCACCCACGAATATATCCGCATCGAAGGAAACAAAGGCTATGTGGGCATCTCCGAATATGCTGCAAAGCAGCTTGGCAACGTAGTGTACGTAGACATGCCCGAGGTTGACGACGAAGTCACAGCCGGCGAAGAATTCGGCGCCATCGAGAGCGTGAAGGCCGCCAGCGATCTTTTCTCACCCGTGACCGGCACAGTGGTGGCCGTGAACGAAGCTCTCGTAGACGAGCCCGGTCTGGTGGGTAAAGACCCCATGAACCAGTGGATCATAGCTGTGGAGATGGACGATCTCGACGAACTCGACGGACTTCTCACACCCGAAGCCTACGCCGAGCTTTGCGCCAACGAAAAGCACTGACACAATGAGCGCAACCCATCATTATTTTCCTCACACGCAGGAAGATATCAAGGCGATGCTCGAGCGCTGCGGCGCCGCGGACATCGACGGGCTCTATAGCGACGTTTCGCCGGAGCTGCGCATGGCTTCGCCCTACAAGCTGCCTGCCGCGATGACCGAGCCGGAGCTGCGCCGCTTCTTCGGCGCTCTCGACCGTAAGAACGAGCCGCTCACATGCTTTGCAGGCGCCGGTGTGTATCACCATTTTACCCCGGCCGCAGTCGAAAACATCGTTTCGCGCTCGGAATTTCTTACTGCCTACACGCCCTATCAGCCCGAAGTGTCGCAGGGCACCCTGCAGTACATCTTCGAATATCAGTCGATGATGTGCGAGCTCACCGGTCTCGACGTGAGCAACGCGTCGCTCTACGATGGCGCTACCGCCACCGCGGAAGCAATGCTGATGTGCGTGGCGTCGGCTAAAAAGAAAAACCGCGTGCTCATTTCGGCCACGGTAAATCCGGCCGTGGCTCAGGTGTGCGGCACATACGCCCGCTGGCACGGGATCGCCCTCGATACCATTCCCGAGCACGACGGCGTCACCAGCCTCGAGGCGCTCGATGAAATGCTGGGCGCAGGCGACGTGGCAGGCGTAATTCTTCCGCAGCCCAACTACTACGGCATCGTCGAGGATTTCAGCGGTGTCGGCGAAAAGATTCATGCCGTGAAGGCCTTGATGGTGATGAACTGCATCGCCTCCACGCTGGCCGTGCTGCGCACTCCCGCGCAATGGGGCGCCGATGTGGCTGTGGGCGATGCCCAGTCGCTGGGTATGCCCATGAACTACGGAGGGCCCTATCTCGGCTACATGTGCACCACCCGGGCACTCATGCGCAAGATGCCCGGACGCATCGTGGGCGCTACCACCGACGGCAACGGCAAGCGCGTGTTCGTGCTCACCCTTCAGGCCCGCGAGCAGCACATCCGCCGCGACAAGGCCACAAGCAACATCTGCTCCAACCAGGGAATTATGGCGCTCCACACGGCTGCCTATCTCTCGCTGATGGGAGCCGAGGGGCTGAAAGAGATTAACGACGCCGGCTGCGCGGCAATGCACCGGCTCGCCCGCATGCTGTGCTCTACGGGCCGTGTTGAGCTCGCCTACCCGGCTCGTCCCTATCTCAATGAGGCACTGCTGCGCCTTAAGCCCGGACTTTCAGCAAGAAAAGTCATTGAAACCGCGGCCGCGCACGGGATATTGGCAGGCGTTGAGGTGGCACCCGACCTTCTTTTGGTGGCGTGCACAGAGATGCAGACGCCCGATGATATCGATGCCTATGTTGAACTCGTTAAAAACCTCACCATCTATGAATAGCGAGCTTTACGACAAACTGATATTTGAATTGTCGCGCGAGGGCAGGCGCGGAGCCGCGATTCCAGTGACGGAAGAAGCCCGCGGGGCAGTTGCCGGTTCTATCCCGGCCCATCTGCTCAGGGATTCTGCTCCCGAGCTGCCCATGGTGGACGAGCCTTCGGCTGTACGCCACTATACCAACATGAGTACCAACAATTTCGGCGTGGACACGGGTTTCTACCCTCTGGGGTCGTGCACCATGAAGTACAATCCCAAAATCAACGAGACTCTTGCTACGTCGCCCTCGGTTGAGTCCCTTCACCCCTTCCAGCCTGCAGCTACGGCACAAGGCGCTCTCGAGGTGTACTATACGCTGCAAGGCTTCCTGGCCGAAATCGGCGGCATGGCCGAGTTTTCACTCAACCCCTATGCAGGTGCCCACGGCGAGCTCACCGGCCTGATGGTGATACGCGCCTATCATGCCGAGAGAGGCGACTTCGGACGAACGAAGGTAATAGTGCCCGACTCGGCCCACGGCACCAATCCCGCAAGCGCAGCCGTGGCCGGTCTTCAGATAGTGGAGACGCGAAGCATGCCCGACGGCACCGTCGACCTTGACGACCTGCGCTCTAAGCTCGACGACAGCATCGCCGCCGTGATGCTCACAAATCCGAACACCACCGGAATGTTTGAGCGCCGTATTCCCGAAATTGCTGAAGCCGTGCATGCAGCGGGCGCCCTGCTCTATTACGACGGCGCCAATCTCAACCCCATGCTGGGCGTGGCCCGGCCAGGAGATATGGGCTTCGATGTGATGCATATAAACCTGCACAAGACGTTCTCCACGCCTCATGGCGGCGGTGGTCCGGGTGCGGGTCCCGTGGGCGTGCGCAGCGGCCTTGAGAAATACCTGCCGAATCCTCGCGTGGTGAAGCTCGACGACGGAAGTTTCGATGTGGTCACAGGCAACGACGATGCTCTGGGTCGCATCAGTTTCTGGCTTGGCAACTATACCGTGCTGAGACGCGCCCTTGCCTATATTCTCACCCTCGGAAAGGACGGACTGATGCAGGCAGGCCCCTATGCAACCTTGGCGGCCAACTATGTGATGAATTCCCTCAGCCACCTGTACAAACTCCCCATTCCGGGACCATGCAAGCATGAGTTTGTATTCGACGGGCTGATTGACAAGAGTACGGGCGTGACCACCTTGAATATCGCAAAGCGGCTGCTCGACAAGGGTTTCCACGCTCCCACAATTTATTTCCCGCTGCTCTTCCACGAGTCGCTGATGATAGAGCCAACAGAAACGGAAAGCAAAGAAACCCTCGACGATTTCATCGAGGCCATGAAGGAAATAGCCCGCGAGGCAGCGGTGAATCCCGACTTGCTGAAACAGGCTCCACTCTGCACACCCATGTCGCACCCCGACGAAACGGAAGCAGCAACGCACCCCCGCTTGAAATGGAAAGATTTGATGTAATTATAATAGGTGCCGGTCCCGGCGGCTACGAAGTGGCCGCCGAACTGGCCGCCACCGGTCAAAGTGTGGCCGTAATCGAGCGAGACCGCCTCGGTGGCACCTGTCTTAACCGCGGATGCATACCCACGAAATGCCTATGCGCCACGGCTTCACATGTCCTGGAGGCAGCCAAAGCAGCGGAGTTCGGAGTGAATGTGGGCGAAGTGTCGGTAGACTATTCCGCAGCGCGCAAGCGCATGTGGCAAGTGGTCGATAACCTGCGCGAGGGCGTTCGGGCCGTGCTGGGGCAGGTGCGCGTGATGGAGGGCGAGGCGAAAATCAATCCCGACGGCACCATTGCCGTGGGCGACGACATCTTCGGTGCCGACAAGGTGCTGATTGCCACCGGTTCGCGTCCTGCACTTCCGGCCATCCCCGGCATAGAACACGCTATCAGCAGCGACGAGCTTCTCAACCGTGAAATGGAAGTACCGGAAAGACTTACCATCGTGGGCGGTGGCGTGATCGGGATCGAATTTGCCAGCATTTTCAACGCACTTGGCAGCAAGGTCACCGTGGTTGAATATTGCAAGGAAATCCTTCCTCAGTTCGACGAAGATATCGCCAAGCGTCTGCGCATGGCGCTCCGTTCAAGAGGCATTGACATTGCTACCGGCGCCTGCGTCCGGTCCATCGACGAGAATAAAACTGTGGTCTATGAATCCAAAAAAGGCCTGAAAACCGTAGAGGGCGATGTCGTGCTCGTGGCCACAGGTCGAGCTCCGGTCGTGCCAGAAGGCACGGAAGAGGCCGGCATAGCTGTCAATGCGAAAGGGTTCATCGAGGTGGACGACCGCATGTGCACTACCCGTCCCGGGTTCTACGCCGCGGGAGATGTCACCGGACTGTGCATGCTCGCCCACGCAGCCACGGCTCAGGCGCGGAAAGCCCTTTTGCCCGATGGCGACGACATCGATATTTATACCATCCCTTCGGCTGTTTTCTCTGTGCCCGAGGCCGCAATGGTTGGACTCACGGGCGCCGAGTGTGCATCGCATGGAGTGGAATACGCAGAAGTCAAGGCAAACTACGCGGCCAATGGAAAAGCACAGGCCGACGGCTGCACCACAGGCGTAGTAAAAATCATGTACAGCCCCGCCACCAGGTTGATTCTTGGGGTGCATGTGCTGGGCGAACACGCTTCGGACATCGTGGCGGAAGCCGCCGCCCTGATTTACAGCATGACCACAATCGACGACCTCGCCGGCAATCTTGTGCACGGACACCCCACCCTGTCGGAGATACTTCAGTCGGCCGCAAAGCGGAGCACCACATAGCTGCGGCTGCGTTTCGTGACCGGGAAGTGCGCCGAAGTGCGCACGCCCGGCACCCACACCACGCGGTCGTCGCGTGTGAGAATCCATGCATCGCGCTTCTGCCCGGCCGTCATCTTGGCGTCAGAAAACAGGTCGCTCACCAGCCGCGTGCCCTTCATGCCGAAAGGACGTATTCTGTCGCCACGGTGCCATCTCCGAAGCACCCAGCGCGCAGTTTCGTCGAAAGCCGTGCCGTCCATATACATCACGCAAGGCGATGCCACGGGCGCGAATTCCTTTACGTTCCGGGAGCGGTCCACACTGATGTGCACCGGGAAAGTCACATCCTCGCTGAAATCCAGGATGTACTCTTCTTCCGTGGCTGCGACGGCCTCCGCGCGCCTTACGGACAGGAGACCACGGCTGAGTTCGGCGGTGTATGTGCCGGCAGGCGAGGCAAATGTCGCCCCCGAACGCATGACATCGCTCAGAACGTTCGACACCTGGGTCATGGTGAATCCGGCGGGTCGCAGAATCTCGAACAGTAACACGGCGGCATCGGAATGCTCCGACAGTTTCGCCACGTCTATCTCGCCGCTCTCAAGACTTCCGAATTTCGCGGCGGAATCCGCAACGGCATGTTCATAGACCGAACGGGCTTCGGCCAGCATCTGCATCGTGCGCTCGACACCCTCGGAGGCGCCGGGAATAAGTTCGTTGAATAGAGGTACAAGGCGGTTGCGTATTTTGTTGCGCCGGTAATGGTCCTGGGCGTTTGTGCTGTCTTCGACATAGGTAAGGCCACGCTCGTGCAGATATTGCTCAATCTGCCGCCGCGTGCAGTCGAGCAGAGGGCGCACCACATGGTCGCGGCGATACGCCATCCCGGTAAGCCCGGCTATCCCTGTGCCTCGTGCCAGATTCAGAAAAAAAGTCTCGACATTGTCCTCGCGATGGTGCCCCACGGCCACATCGTCGGCCCGCAGCAGCGTGAGCAACTCGTCGAACCACTCGTATCTAAGCCGGCGGCAAGCCATCTCCACGCTCTCGCCCGTGGCTGCCATCGCAGCCGGCACGTCGAAATCCTTGATGTACAGATCTACCCCGAGATCTTCAGTGAGCCGCTCTACAAACCGCATGTCGCGGATGCTTTCATCGCCGCGTAGATGGAAGTTGCAATGCGCTGCAACACACTGAAATCCCTCCTCGCAGAGCACAGAGAGCAGGGCCACGGAATCGGCACCTCCGCTCAAGGCCACCACCACCGGGAGGTCGGGGCGGAGACGCAGACGCTCTCCCAGGGTAAACCGCACTATTTTCCTCAGTTCATTCACGATGCAAAGTTAAGATTAAATCGCGACTATCCCGCCCCCGGCAAAAGAATTTTCCAAAATCTTTCCTATTTCCCTATTTATTTCGTACTTTTGCACAACAATTAAAAGGACCATTGAATACGATATGATCGACAAGATAAAATCGCTGCGGGCAGTCATAGAAAACGCTGTGGCCGCAAGCGCCGACGAAGTTGAAGCTCTCCGCATCAAATATCTCAGCAAGAAAGGCGAGATATCGCAGCTCATGGCCGATTTCCGCAATGTTCCCGCCGAGCAGAAGCGCGAGATAGGTCAGGCCATCAACGAGCTGAAAAATTACGCCACCGAGCGCATCAATGCGCTGCGCGAGGCTGCCGAGACAGCCAATGCAGCTGCCGAGGCCGCCGCTCTCGACCTCACACGCACTCCGGTGCCTTCGCCCATGGGCACGCGTCACCCGCTGTCGCTTGTGCGCGAAGAAATCGTGGCTATCTTCCGCCGCCTCGGTTTCTCCATCGCCGATGGCCCCGAGATAGAAGACGACTGGCACGTATTCTCCGCCCTCAATTTTGCCGAAGACCACCCCGCCCGCGACATGCAGGACACGTTCTTCATCAGCACTTCGCCCGAAGTGGTGCTCCGCACACACACCTCGTCGGTGCAGACGCGCGTGATGGAACACGCCGAGCCCCCTATCCGCATCATCTGCCCGGGACGCGTGTATCGCAACGAAGCCATTTCGGCGCGCGCGCATTGTTTCTTCCACCAGTTGGAAGCCTTGTATGTCGATCGCGACGTGACGTTTGCCGACCTTCGCCAGACGCTCCTCTACTTCGCCCGCGAGATGTTCGGCCCCGAGACCAAGATTCGTCTGCGTCCCAGCTATTTCCCCTTCACCGAACCCTCGGCCGAGATGGATATCAGCTGCAACCTGTGCGGCGGCAAAGGCTGTTCCTTCTGCAAGCACACAGGATGGGTGGAAATCCTGGGCTGCGGCATGGTGGACCCGAACGTGCTTAAATCCTGCGGCATCGACCCGGAGGTGTATTCCGGTTTCGCCCTGGGCATGGGCATTGAGCGCATAGCCAACCTCAAATATCGCGTGAACGACCTGCGCCTGTTCTCTGAAAACGACGCCCGCTTCCTCGACGAATTCACGGCCCTGCGCTGACGATGACCCTGAAACAACGCTACGACGAGGCTCTGCGCTATTTCGCCGAGGTAATGCCCGAGCCCAAGACCGAGCTTGATTTCGACAACCCGTTTCAACTGCTCGTGGCCGTCATTCTATCGGCCCAGTGCACCGACAAGCGGGTGAACATGGTGACGCCCGCCCTGCTGGCTGCATTCCCTACACCCGAGAAAATGGCCCAGGCATCGCCGGATGATATCCTGCCCTATATATCTTCGGTGTCGTATCCCAACAACAAAGCCAAGGCTCTTGCCGGCATGGCCCGAAAGCTTCATGAAGATTTCAACGACCGCGTGCCCGACAACATGGACGACCTTTTGACCATACCCGGAGTGGGACGCAAGACTGCAAACGTGATTCTATCCGTGGTGTTCGGCAAAGCTGCCATGGCCGTGGACACGCACGTGTTCAGAGTGGCCGAGCGCATAGGTCTGACCACCGGAAGCACCTCTCCTCTGACCACGGAGCAGCAACTGATCAAACATATCCCCGAACAGCTCGTGGGCAAAGCCCACCACTGGCTGATATTGCACGGGCGATACACGTGTAAGGCACGCAAGCCGCTGTGCGACACCTGCGGTCTGGCGCCGGCTTGCCGCTACTATCAAAAACATCAAAACGAGGTGTGAACACCTGAGAAATGGACGAACTTTTCATCAACATCATAGAGATACTGGGCACCGCGGCCTTCGCTATCTCAGGCATACGCCTGTCGGCCGCGCGCCGTTTCGACTGGTTCGGCGCCTACGTGGTAGGTCTTGTCACTGCCATTGGCGGAGGAACGCTGCGCGACATCATCCTCGACCTCCCGGTGTTCTGGATGCTCTCGCCGGTGTATCTTATAGTGACCGGTATCGCCCTTGTGGCCGTGCTGATTTTCCGGCAGGCTCTGGTGAAAGGCATGCGCACCCTGTTTATCTTCGACGCCATTGGACTGGCGCTGTTTGTGGTCGTGGGCGTGCAGCGCACGCTTGCTGCCGGCTGGCCGGTGTGGGTGGCGCTGGTGATGGGAACCATCACGGGCTCTTTCGGCGGCATCATCCGCGACATTCTCATCAACGAGCAACCCCTGTTTTTCCGCAAGGATATCTACGCCACAGCGTGCCTGGCCGGCGGAGCCGTCTATTGCCTGCTCATCCAGCCGTGGTGGAGCGACATCGTGCCACAGGTGGCGTGTGCCGTCACCGTGATAGGGCTGCGCGTGGCAGCCGTTCATTTCAACTGGTCGCTGCCCATCCTCAAGGTAGACCGCAACCTTCTGCCCGAAGAAAAGAACTACAACCATGAAAGGGACTAAAAGCGGAATGCTGCAATTCGTGCGGTTCTGTGTCGTGGGTGTAATGAACACGTGCGTCACGCTGATTGTGATATTCGTGTGCAAGTCGTGGCTGGGAGTTAATCCTTATCTGTCCAACGCGCTGGGATATATCTGCGGATTGATTAACTCTTTCCTCTGGAACAAACAATGGGTGTTCCGCTCCGACAAAGGTTATAGGAACGAGGCTCTGCGATTCGCAGCAGGCTTCGCGCTGTGCTATCTGCTGCAGTTTCTGGTCGTGTGGGCCATGTCGTCGGGCAGCTTCGGGAAAAAGGAGTTTGAATTAGGCGCATTCGTTCTTTCAGGCTACGGCGTGGCCACGCTTGTGGGCAACGTGGTGTACACGGCCTGCAACTTCGCCTACAATAAAATTGTAACTTTCAAAAAAGGCTGAGCTGCACGCCCTCGCGCTTCTTCATATACACGTTGAGGACACGGCTCCATCCCTGCGTGACATTCCGCAGAGTGATCCTGATCATGCCGGCAGCTTCTCCTAAAATTTTCTTAAGCTGCGCTATTATATCGGAAGTGGATATTACTCCGCTCAGGCGGATATTTGCAATGTTGCGGCCATGAAGCGTGGCGGATGCGAAAACGATGTCGTTGATGTCGAAGGTATTCATAATTCTGTCGCGTTGTGGATTACACGACAAAATTACGAGCAGAGGTGTGCAATATCGTTGCACACCTCTGTTAATTAATCTTGCATTTCAAGCGGGAGGCAGTGAATCATATAGTTTCGGGCCTCACTCCAGGGCACGTAAAGCTCGTCGTTGTTGGGCAGCAGCGGCACGGGCTTTTCGTTGAGGGAGGCGCGGAGATAATACTTGCCCGATTTCGGATTGCGGAAAAGTACAAGCTGCAGGTTGGCCGCCATCGGCACGATATCGAAGTCGCGCCAGTGCAATGCCACAGTGTCGAAGTAGTTCGTTAGATAATAGCATCCGCGGAGGCGCAGCAGCGACAGCAGCGGCATGAGCGTCTCGGCGTGGCCGAAGCGCAGGCGCACGGTGGTGGTGGCGTCCTTCCCGGCGATGAAATCGTCGGTAGTGTCGACGAGATTACGCACCAGTTCGGCGGCGATATCGGCCGGCACGGTGCTGACAGTGGACGCCGAATAACGGAGATACTGCCGCAGGTTGAAGCAAGACCAAACGGCATTCAATTCGTCCGGAGTGAAGTATATGAGCGGGTCTACCTCCACCGACATTGCGGAGCAACCGGCTACTACTGCCCACTCGCTATAGGCGAGGTTGCGTATATGGTCGGCGTTTTCAAACGGGAACGACTTCCCAAGCGCCCGCATGATGGGGCCCGTGGGACACGTATTGTCGAAATATTCACTATATGTGGGTTCCCACACCTTGTTGTCGCGGTACTCGATGTAGGCCTCCACGGTGTCGAAAGGCCGCATCAGGGGCGAGGTAGAGTGACCGGTGAGGGTGCGGAAAGTCGAAGAATTGTTCAGGCGGTCGAGGCGATGTGTGAAACTGTACATGCTCATCATGGCGCGCGGCGAGTAGCTCGACAAGGCATCAACCGTCTTTCCTTTGCCGAAAAGAGAGGGATAATTGCGGTACATGCGAGTGGCTATGCCGGCCTGCTCGGCCATTCCCAGCGAATCGAGAGCACCCCACTTGCCGTCGCTGAGCGCAATAATGCGGTCGGTGAGCTTCAGCAGATTACGCCCCAGCGATGTGATTGTGCCGAGAGAATCGGCCTTCATCAAGGCGTTTTTCAGCTGCTTGCAGTTGGCAGCCGACGCCGGGTAGCGGGCTCCGTGGCGCCCCACGTGGTTTATAAACACCGGCTCGAGAGAATCGGGATGTTCCTCGGGAGCAACTGCGGGATAAGGCGTGAGGGAGCCCTCGCACTGACGTATATTGTAATTCGTGGCCATGGGGTCGGCGGCAAGGAGCCACAGAGCACCACATACGGCAAATAAAGTGAGTAGTGATCTTTTCATAATATTTCAATGCCCAAAATTACAAAATTTCGCATTATTTACTTATCTTTGCATCCAAAATTTGTATAAAAAATGACCTTTAAACACTTTATTTTTGCACTGATTGCCGTGGGAGCGCTTTCTTCGTGCGTTTCCGAGAACAAGAAAACCGACGTCGAGTGGGTGCCCACCTTCAGCGATTTCAACGAGCAGGGCTACTGGGCCGACTGCTTCAGCCTTGGTGCCAATCAGGTAGTCGTCAACGACATGCTTTTCAGCCATCAAGTTGATGTACCTATATATGGAACGTCATTAGGCTCTATATGGTTCGGATTCTGCCCCTCGAAGGTCAACGACGCTGCCGACTACAGCGACGACTGGACCAACCACCAGTGGGCCTCCATAGCAGGTGGCGGAGTAAACGGACCGAACTCGCCCTATGTAGTAGCGTGCTGGAACACCGGAGATGCCAACTCCTGCACGATGCGCCTTGCCGACCATGGCGTGTTCTACCCCGACGACCTGTACATTACAAATACCACCTACGGCTACTATGCCATGAAAAACGGCACACCTTTCAGCCGTGCTTTCGGCCCCGACGACCGTTGCATGCTGGAAATCACCGGCTATCTCAATGGCGTCAAAAAATATGCCACCGTGGAAGTGTTCCTGGCCAACGGCATGGACATCCTGAATACATGGAAGAGCATCGAGGTGAGCAAGTTGGGCACGGTGGACACTATCGTATTCACAATGACTTCCACCGACAGCGGCCAGTGGGGCATGAACACTCCAGCCTATTTCTGCATCGGCTCTATGGGCTATACGGAGATGGCTGATTACAACGACTGATCACTACTTATATACGACGAAGCGCCCCGGCAATCACGGCCGGGGCGCTTCGTCGTATATGTGAGCTGGTGTTATTGCACGGGGATTTTGGCCACCCGGCGGGCATGACGGCCGCCCTCGAATCCGGTGTTGAGGAAAGCCTCTACGATGGAAAGGGCCGTTTCGGGTTCGATGAAGCGGGCTGCCAGCACGAGGCAATTCGCATCGTTGTGCTCGCGGGCCAGCTTGGCCAGCTCCACATTCCAGCAATGCGCGGCGCGAACGCCCTGATGCTTGTTCATGGTGATTCCTATGCCGTTGCCGCTGCCGCAGATAGCGATGGCAGGATACACCCGGCCGGCTTCGAGAGCAAGGGCGCAAGGATGGGCAAAATCTGCATAGTCGCAAGACTCGGCGCTGAAAGTGCCGAAATCCTCAAAGGCTATGTTCTGCGATTCGAGCCAGCCAGCTATTATGTTTTTGAGTTCGTAGCCTGCGTGGTCGCTGCACAGACCCACAGGCACATTCTGTTTAAGGATGCTCATGTAGAATAACTTTTATTTCTGCAAAAATAACGTTTTACGCCGACTATCACAAATAATTTTATAACTTTGTAGTGGACTACGAAACCAACTACCCACAATATCGAAAACAAAACATCTACATATATTATATGAAAACAGCATTGATTACCGGTATCACCGGGCAAGACGGAAGTTATCTGGCCGAACTGCTGCTTGAGAAAGGCTATGAGGTGCACGGCACGATACGCCGTTCGTCAGTGGACTATCGAGAGCGTATCGCCCATCTGGAGGGAACGCCCAATTTCCACCTGCATTATGCCGACCTTACCGACTCAATGTCTGTGATTAAGGTTTTGAACATTGTGAAACCCGACGAAGTGTACAATCTGGCGGCTCAGAGCCACGTGCAGGTGTCGTTTGACTCGCCGGAATACACGGCCAATGTGGATGCCACCGGAGTGCTGCGCCTGCTGGAGGGTATCAGGCAGTGCGAACTGGCGGAGACTTGCCGCTTCTATCAGGCTTCGACTTCGGAGCTGTACGGCAAGGTCGAGCAGGTGCCACAGAACGAAGACACCCCGTTCCACCCCTACTCTCCCTATGCCGTGGCCAAGCTCTATGGTTTCTGGATAGTAAAGGAATACCGCGAGGCCTACGGGATGTTTGCCTGCTCGGGCATTCTCTTCAACCACGAGTCGGAGCGTCGCGGCGAAACATTCGTTACCAGAAAAATCACCCTGGCGGCCGCCCGTATCGCCCAGGGGAAGCAGGATAAGCTCTATCTCGGCAACCTTTCGAGCCTGCGCGACTGGGGCTACGCCAAGGATTATGTGGAATGCATGTGGCTGATTCTTCAGCAGCCCAAACCGGAGGACTATGTGATAGCCACCGGCGAGCAGCATTCCGTCAGGGAATTCTGCCTGTATGCTTTCCGTCGGGCCGGCATTGAACTCGAATTCACCGGCGAAGGCGAGCACGAAAAAGGCATCGACAAGGCCACGGGAAAAGTGCTCGTGGAAGTATCGCCCGACTTCTACCGCCCCACCGACGTCGTGAACCTCTGGGGAGACCCCTCGAAGGCCCGCAAAAAACTCGGTTGGGACCCCACCAGGAAGACCTCATTCGAACAGCTTGTAAACCTGATGGTCGATGCTGATATGGCTAAAGTTGCGGCCGAGCGCGCCGGCGAGCAGGTAAAGACCAACCTGGCCGAATATCTCGAAAAAGGCATCGTGAAATGACAGCAATGGAAAAGGAAGCCAAAATATATGTAGCTGGCCACCGCGGAATGGTGGGCTCTGCCATAGTCCGCGAGCTCAATCGCCAGGGATATACCCGCATCATCACCCGCAGCCACGCCGAGCTTGACCTGTGCGACCAGGCGGCGGTAAACGAGTTTTTCGCTGCGGAAAATCCCGACTATGTGTTTCTCGCCGCTGCAAAAGTGGGTGGCATCATAGCCAACGCCGAGCACCCTGCCGATTTCATGTATCAGAACATGATGCTGGAGATGAACGTGATACATGCGGCCTGGCGCAACGGATGCCGCAAACTCCTGTTCTTGGGCTCGTCGTGCATCTATCCCCGCCTTGCCCCTCAGCCCATGCCCGAGAGCTGCCTGCTCACGTCCGCGCTGGAGAAAACAAACGAAGCCTATGCCCTGGCCAAAATCTCGGGCCTGAAATATTGCGAATATCTGAACCGGCAGTATGGCACGGACTATATATCCGTGATGCCCACGAATCTCTACGGACCTAACGACAATTATCATCCCCGCCACTCCCATGTGCTGCCGGCTTTGATTCGCCGCTTCCACGAGGCTAAGGTGGAGGGAGCGCCAGAGGTGGTTTGCTGGGGCGACGGCAGCCCCCTGCGCGAGTTTCTGTATGTCGACGATCTGGCTAACCTGTGCGTATTCCTGATGAACAACTATACCGGCAATGAAACTGTAAATGCCGGAAGCGGTAAGGAAATCACCATAAAGGAACTGGCACGGATTGTGGCCGATGCAGTGGGCTACAAGGGCCGCATCGTGTGGGATACATCGAAACCAAACGGCACCCCGCGCAAGCTCCTTGACGTGTCGAAAGCCGCCGCTATGGGCTGGACCTACAGCACAGAGCTGCGCGAAGGCATAGCCCTGGCCTACAACGATTTCTTAAACAATCCTGCAAGAGCTGAACGATGAAAGAACGATACGACATAGCCGTAGCCGGCACGGGATACGTGGGCCTTTCGCTCGCAACATTGCTTGCACAGCACAACGACGTTACGGCAGTGGATGTGATACCCGAAAAGGTTGATATGATCAACCGCAGGAAATCGCCCATCCAGGACGAATATCTTGAGGATTATCTTGCCCACAAAGACCTCCGCCTCACCGCCACACTCGACGGAGCGGCAGCCTACAGGAAGGCCGATTTTGTAGTGATAGCTGCCCCCACCAATTACGACCCCGTAAAGAACTATTTCGACACCCACATCATCGAAGATGTGATAGACCTCGTTCTTAGGGTGAATCCTGACGCCGTGATGGTGATAAAATCCACGATACCCGTGGGCTATTGCCGCTCGCTGTACCTGAAATATGCTTCCGCCGAAGCATCGAAGCTGAATCTGCTGTTTTTCCCTGAGTTTCTGAGAGAAAGCAAGGCACTGTACGACAATCTGTATCCATCGCGCATCATTGCCGGCATTCCCCGCGTGTCCGGAAAAGAAGAATACCGCCGGGAAGATGAAGCCATCACGAGCCTTTGCGACCCTGCCTATCTCGACCGGCAGGCCCACGTATTCGCAGGTCTGCTCGCAGCGGGAGCCCTCAAGGACGACATCCCCACCCTCTACATGGGCATAAAGGAAGCGGAAGCGGTCAAGCTCTTCGCCAACACCTATCTTGCACTGCGCGTGAGCTACTTCAACGAACTCGACACCTATGCCGAGGTCAAGGGACTGAGCTCCCGAGACATCATAGAAGGAATCGGACTCGACCCACGCATCGGCACCCACTACAACAATCCGTCGTTCGGCTACGGTGGCTACTGCCTGCCGAAAGACACCAAGCAACTGTTGGCGAACTATGCCGACGTGCCCCAGAACATGATGTCGGCAATTGTGGAGAGCAACCGCACGCGCAAGGATTTCATAGCCGACCAGGTACTGCGACTTGCTGGATGGTATGGCTACTCCGAAGACAGCTCCTTCTGCGCCGATGAAAAAGAGCCTTGCATCATAGGCGTGTATCGCCTCACCATGAAATCCAACAGCGACAACTTCCGCCAGTCGTCCATCCAGGGCGTGATGAAACGAATAAAGGCCAAAGGCGCCCGCGTGATAATATACGAACCCACGCTGGAAGACGGAAGCACGTTTTTCGGCTCAAAAGTGGTCAACGACATTGAAAAATTCAAGGAGCTCTCGCACGCCATCATAGCCAACCGCTACGCCACAGCACTCGACGACGTAGCCGACAAAGTCTACACCCGCGACATCTTCCGCCGCGACTAAAAAAGCTTAACAAAAAAAGGAGTTGCTGCGGGGCGGCCACCATAACGACCTATCCCGCAGCAACTTGCATCTCTGAGCGATAGACGGGACTCGAACCCGCGACTTTTAGCTTGGGAAGCTAACGCTCTACCAACTGAGTTACTATCGCATCGTGTGTTGCCTAAAGCAGTGCAAAGGTAATATTTATTATCTTAATATGCAACACCGGTGGCAATCATTTGCGGCGACGCACGCTGCGCGCGGCGTTGCTCGAGGAGTTGCCGGAGCTCTTAGGCTTGGAATTCTTCACCTTTGAGGCGCGCGCGGCGGGTTTCTTGGCCGAGCGCTGCGTGGAGCGGGTGGCGCGTGCAGGTTTCTCTTTCTGCGCTGCCGAAACGGTGTCGCCCTTGGCGGCTGCCTCGCGGGCTTCGCGTGCCGCTATCACTGCTTCGCGCGAAGGCACCCACAGTTTTGTCTCGAAGCTGTCGAGGCTTGCCTGGATGCTGTCTTGAACGAGCTGGCGCTCCTCGGCATTGGGATAGAGCTGCATGAGCGAACGGTTGCGCAGGTTACGGGTCTTATAGATTTCGCCGTCGTACATGGCGAGGGTGAAGAAATCGTCGTAGGTGCACGTGGGCATGTTGTTGTTGTCGTCTACGAAGATGGTCTGCTGGGCGAGCCACGGGCGGATGTCGCTGAACTTGATCCAGAACATGGGGTAGCGCACGGCGTCGCCACCGAAGTCGCCGGCGCGGTGCAGCACGGGGCAGATTGCCTCGATGTGGGGACGCAGGCGGTTCTGGCGGGTGTCGTATTGCCAGCGCTCTATCACGTAGTAGGAAAGCACTTCGTTGCTGGGCACATCGCTTTCTTCGATGACGAAACGGGGATTTTTCTCGGTGCTGCCCTTGGCATCGGTATAGAGGATGTGGAAGCGGTCGAGCATGTCGCGCACCTTCACGCGATACTGGTCGGTGAACACTTCGCGTCCGTCGAGATACTCATAGGCCGGCAACTGATTGTTGGCCATCAGACGCATGATTATACGGAAAAGATTCTCCTGACCTTCGATAGGTTCCTCGGGAAAATACAGGGCGGCATTACCATCCTTGTTCACGTCGATCTGGCGATAGATCACGCGCATCCACTGCACGTCGGCATCGCTGAGGTTGCCTCCGTCTTCCTCGAAGAAGTTCTTTACACGGCTCGAGAGCTCCGTGCCCTGTTGCTGGCCGGGACGGGTGCGGTCGGCACCGGAACGACGCGTTACGCCGGTGGCATTGTCCTGTGTTGCGGCCGTGCCTGCACAGGCAGCGAGCAGACCGGCGACGAGCAGTATTTTGCAGCTATGAGATTTCATATTTGATAGTGTACTAATTTACAATTACTTCCATGGGCGACAGGTCGCGGGTGATTCCATCCGGGCCAACAGCCTTGATACGCGATATGTAGAAGCGCTTTCCACGCTGCAGGCGCTGGAACGACTGCTTCTGGCGCGCCGAGAAAGATGCGCCGTCGCTCACCTCGGGAATGGCATTGCCCATGGAGTCGAAAAATACGGTTTCAAAACTCAGCACCTTGAACTTCGTGTCGATAAGACCGTCGTCGATAGCGGCTTCAAGGCCCGGAGCCTGTAGGAGCAGGGTCTTGGGGAAGCCTTTGCCACCCTTGTAGCTGTCGATATTTCCCTGGGCATCCTTATATGCGATATATGGCGTTGGGTCGGGCAGCTTGCGCACGCGGAACGTGGAGGTGGCCACCGTGGTGGGTCGGCCATCCATATTGGCCGTAACAGTGATTACCGCATCTTTTCCGACACCCGACGGACGGGCGGTCCAGTGGTCGCCGTTGCGGGTAAGGGTGCCGTTTGTCATGGTGGCGGATATGTCGTTCATGGCCACTCCGGGAACACTGATGCCCACCGGGTTGTCGATACCGGCGTAAAGCACGTTCATCATGGATGCCGACACGGTGGCCATGGGCTCTATCACGGTGTACTCCGAGGAGAAAGGATGGCGGGTGGAGGAACCATCGCCATGCGAAACCTCCAGATATCCGTTGTAGCTGAATTTGCCGGTAGCGCCGGTGTTCACTTCATATATACCGCGGTCGTTGCTCAGCTGGGCGCCATTTACCACGACAACCGGACGCTGCGTGGTGTCAACGGCTGCGAGCACGATGTTGGCCGTATATTTGCCACCGCGCATCACGAGGCGCGACTGCGGCATCACATAGGCATTGAGTTCGTTAACCCTCACATCGCCGGCATCTACCTGCGTGAGCAGCTGGCCCAGCACTTCGCCTTCGGCATAGAGAATGTCGTTCTGCAGCTTCGTGAGCAGCGTCACGGCTGCCACCACTGGCTGCTGGTCGAACTTGGCTTCCTCCCAGGGCTGCGGCACGAGGGTGCCGGCACGCTTGATGGGTTCGGTGCTCAGCGCCGAACGGATGTTGGCAGCCTTGGCGGAATCGGCCATCAGTTCGGCCATATACTCGCGGTAGTCATCCACGCTGTGGCGAAGCGCCTCGCCCCGGTTGTTGCCGGGCGCGAGCATCACTACGGCGGCAGCCTCCAGGTCGTCGCGGCTCACGATGTTGTCCGGGTCGCCGTTCTTGCCGTCGGCTTTCTTCACGATGGCCAGTTTGAGGCTGTCGATGGTCGAAACAATATCGGCAGTGCGCTGACGCACCTCGTCGGCCTTCGTGAGCCACGGTCCCACCTTTTCAGGGTTTTGCTCGGCCAGCGCGTCCAGACGGTGGTAGATGGCGGCATTGCGGCTGTCCACATTGCTGTTGGAGCGGTTCAGGCCATCGTGCACCTGAGTGAAACCATCCAGCACGTCGCTCGACACATTCAGTGCGAGCATGGCCGTGAGGACGATATACATCAGGTTTATCATCTTCTGGCGTGGTGTGAGCCTTGTGTTGTGTGCGCCCATCGATTATTGAGGCTGAGAGGTTGAAGGAGCGGCAGCCGCGGGGGCCACAGGGGCTCCGGGCATGGGAGCGTGATACATATTCACGGTCATGGCCGTGATCATGCGCTCATACACGTTGTTGAGCTGCTGCATGTAGCGGGCCATTTTTTCGGATTCCTCGCAGTAGTCGGCACCGGCGTCGGAAGCCTTGGCATACATCTCGCTGATGTGCTTTATGCCGTTGTTCACACGCTCGATGGCGTCGAGCTGGCCCGACACGCTGCGCAGCTGAATCTCATATATAGTGTTGAGACCGGCGATGTTGCGGTCGAGGGCCTTCATCTGGTCCACGTAGCCGGTGCTCGCTGCAGTGATACCCGCCGAGTTGTCGGTAATGGCCTTGTAGCTGGCAAGGAGTGTCTCGCTCACATCGTTGAGGGCCTGGGTGGTGGCGCGCAGGCGAGCGAGCTCCTCGGCCATGGAAGCCATGGACTCAAGCATCGCGGCAGGTGCCTGGCCGTCGGCGGCTACAGGCTGCACGGGCGCAGAAACAGCGGCCGCGCCGGCGCCGGCAGGAGCGCCGCCCACGACAACCGTCTGACCACCGCCCACAGCGGGACGGTCGGCCTCGTCGCCGGTTTCAAGCACGGGGAACACCTGCTCCCACTTGTACTCGCGGGCAGGACGGTCGAAAGCCGTGAGAATGAACATCAGCACCTCGGTGCCCATGCCTATCGAGAGCAGGGCATTGCCGCCGGGAAGGTGGAGAATCTTGAACAGCGCGCCCCAGATAACAATTGCTGCGCCTATACTGTAGGCAAAGTTGAAGAAACGCTGTCCGTTGTCGCTGCTGATGAAAGCAGAGATGACATTACGGTATTGCTTAACTTTTCCCATTGCTCTTATTTTGCTTTTTTATTGTTTTGTTTGGTGCCTTTGGCAAATCCTATCTGAGTGCGCACGCAGCGGAAACCGATATAGGAACGCTGCTCGTTCTGATACTCCCACATGCGCAGGTCGGAGCGGATATTGTGGGCCACGTCCTTCCACGAGCCGCCACGCACGATTTTGCGTTTCATGCGGTAGGGGTCTTCCTTGGCTGCATCGTAGCGATATTCGGGGTTGAGATCCGAAGTGAGGCGGTCGACGCTCTCGGTGTAGGCCGTGGATGTCCATTCGCTCACGTTGCCGGCCATGTCGTAGAGGCCGAAGTCGTTGGGAGCATAGGTGCCCACACGCGATGTGATCACATGGCCGTCTTTCACGAAGTTGCCCTCCTGGGGCTTGAAGTTGGCGTAGAAACATCCCTTGTCGTCGCTCATCGTGAGGTCGCCGTCCCAGGGATACATATTCTCGCTCACGCCGGCGCGGGCAGCGTATTCCCACTCGGCCTCGGTGGGCAGGCGGTAGGGCTCGATGTAGACGCCCTGCTTGCCCAGCGAACGCTTCAGGAAGTCGGTGCGCCAGTTGGCAAAGGCATTTGCCTGCTCCCAGCTGACGCCTACCACGGGATAGTCGCTGTAGCCGCCGTGGGCAAAATACATGCGCACGTAGGGCTCGTTGTAGGCGTTCTCGAAGTCGTTGACCCACGCGGTGGTA